>JARRBR010000068.1 GCA_029982755.1 Rhodocyclaceae bacterium | reverse complement strand
CACGGTGCGCATGATCGCCGAGGCGCTCGACGAGGCCGGCTACACCGTGCTGGTCGCCACCGACGGCGCCACCGCGCTGAAGCGGCTCGAGCGCATCACCCCCGACGCCGTGCTGCTCGACGCCTGCATGCCGGGCATGGACGGCTTCGAGACCTGCCGCCGGCTCAAGCAGGCGCCGGGCATGCGCACCGTGCCGGTGATCTTCATGACCGGGCTGGCGGAGACCGAGCGCCTGGTCGAAGGCTTGTCCGCCGGCGGCATCGACTACCTCGTCAAGCCGGTCGTGCCCGACGAGCTGGTCGCACGGCTGCAGGCCCACCTGCGCGTGGCGCGCGACATGAATGCGGCGATGCGCACGCGCGGCGAGGACGCCGAACCCGTCGCGGCGCTGCCCAATCCGCTGACGCAGCGCGAGATGGACGTGCTGGAGTGGGTCGCACGCGGCAAGACCAACCGCGACGTGGCGGACATCCTCGGCATGAGCCCGCGCACCGTGAACAAGCACCTCGAGCACATCTACGAGAAGCTCGGCGTGGAGACGCGCACTGCGGCGGTGGCCCAGTTCGCGCGCCTGGCGCGCCCCTGAACCGCGGCCTATGGGCGAGCCGGTCGCGGTCGCGGCCGGGTCGGTATCGAACGGGTGCGGCCGTCACGCGGGTGGCGACTATCCGCAACGCTGATACGGGGTATCACCCGGGAGGGATCCAGACCGCATCCCGGCCCTGCTAGTTTGGCGGCCGTGCGCAGTGGCTTGCGCCGGAAAATCAGACCAGAGACAGGACCGGAGACACGAGACAATGACAACAACCCGCCTCGCCCCGCTCGCCCTCGCCGGCGCGCTGGTGGCGACACCCGCACCGAGCCAGGCCGCGGCCTGGAGCGACACCTTCGTCGGCTACCGCTACGGCACCGACTTCCGCGAGCCGACCAACACCAAGGACGTCGAGAAGCACGTCCTGCAATTCACCCATGTCAGCGGCTACTCGGTCGGCCAGAATTTCGTGAACCTGGACGTCTTTCAATCCGACAAGGCCGATCCGGCCAGTGGCGGCGGCAGCGGCGCGACCGAGTTCTACCTGACCTACCGCCACCAGGTTCACCTGGGCAAGGTCTTCGACCGCAGCTTCGCGTTCGGGCCGGTCAAGGAGGTCGCGGTGACCGCCGGCTTCGACCTCAACACCAAGAACGCCGCTTTCGCCCCGCGCAAGCGCCTGCTGGTCGTCGGCCCGACGCTGAAGTTCGACGTCCCCGGCTTCCTCGACGTGAGCCTGCTGCTCGGCAAGGAATGGAACCGCTGCGGCCTGGATCCGGCGACGCCGGGTGGCTTCGATCCCTGCCCGAAGACCGAAGTGAGCTTCGACCCGCAGTGGATCCTCAGCGCGGCCTGGGGCATCCCCTTCAGCGCCGGTCCGGTGCCGCTCAAGTTCCAGGGCTTCATCAACATCAACGGCGAGAAGGGCAGGGACTACGCCGGCGTGAAGACCCACACCGAGACCCTGATGCGGACTTCGCTGATGGTCGACGTCGGCCAGATGGCCGGGGGCAAGAAGAAAACCTTCCTGATGGGCGTGGGCTACGAATACTGGCGGAACAAGTTCGGTAACTACGCCTACGCCAACGGGGTCGAGAAGCCGGGCATCGACACCAACGCGCCGACCTTCCAGATGGAATGGCACTTCTGAGGGGGTCTGAGACGCCACGCGCTGCGAGGCCGCGGGGCCGGGCTGCGGTCGCCGCCTGCATTCGCGGCCTTCGGCTGCCCTCGGCAGAGGACGTCGCGGGGGCGGCGACGCAAACTCGGCGCTGCGCGCCTCAAACATGCGTCGCCTTGTTTCCCCCGCGACGCCCTCCGCCTCGGCGCTCATGAAGTTGGCGGCCGCGGCCCGGCCCCGCGGCCTCGGAAGGAATGCCCCGCGCGTCCCCGGCGGATCGCTGGCCGCGCCTCCTGATGGATCGCTGGCCGCGCCTTTCAGCGCAGCTTCAAACTCACACGTTCATCACCGTCACCGCGCGGGTGTTGAGGTACGCGTCCAGCGCCTCCGGCCCGCCCTCGGTGCCGTAGCCCGAATCCTTGACCCCGCCGAAGGGCATCTCGGCGCTCGGCGTCGCCGGCTGGTTGATGTACAGCATGCCGACCTGCAGCTCGTGGGCGAGCAGGTGGGCGTGCTTCAGCGAGCGTGTGAACGCATAGCCCGCCAGGCCGAAGGACAGGCGGTTGGCCTCGGCGATCGCTTCGTCCATGGTGTTGAAGCCGCGGATCGCCGCCACCGGGCCGAAGGGCTCCTCGTTGAACACCCTGGCGTCCACCGGCACGTCGGTCAGCACCGTCGGGGCGAAGAAGTTGCCGGTGCTGCCGATGCGCTCGCCGCCGGCGGCCACCGTGGCGCCGCGCGCGACCGCGTCGGCGAGGAAGTCGGTCAGCGCGGCGACGCGGCGCGGGTTGGCGAGGGGACCCATCTGCGTGCCCGTGGCCAGGCCGTCGCCGACCTTCATGCCGGCGGCGTGGCGCGCCATCGCGGCGGCGAATTCGGCGCGTACGCTCTCGTGCACCAGGAAGCGGGTGGGCGAGATGCAGACCTGGCCGGCGTTGCGGAACTTGGAGGCGGCGGAGACCTTGACCGCCAGCGCCAGGTCGGCGTCCTCGCACACGATCACCGGCGCATGGCCGCCGAGCTCCATCGTCACCCGCTTCATGTGCTGGCCGGCGAGCGCGGCGAGCTGCTTGCCCACCGGGGTCGAGCCGGTGAAGGTGATCTTGCGGATCACCGGGTGGGCGATCAGGTAGCTCGAGATCTCGGCCGGGCTGCCATACACCAGCCCGATCACGCCCGCCGGCACGCCGGCGTCGACGAAGGCGCGCACCAGCGCGGCGGGCGCGGCCGGGGTCTCCTCGGCGGCCTTGACCAGGATCGAGCAGCCGGTGGCGAGCGCCGCCGCGGCCTTGCGCACCACCTGGTTGATCGGAAAGTTCCACGGCGTGAACGCGGCGACCGGGCCCACCGGGTCCTTGAGCACCATCTGCGTGGCGGCGAGGTTGCGTCCGGGGACGATGCGGCCATACACGCGCAGGCCCTCGTCGGCGAACCACTCGATGATGTCGGCCGCGGCCAGGGTCTCCATCTTCGCTTCCGGCAGCGGCTTGCCCTGCTCCTGGGTGAGCAGCGGGGCGATGTCGGCGGCGCGCTCGCGCATCAGCGCGGCGGCGCGGCGCATGATCTTGGCGCGCTCGATCGCCGGGGTCTTGCGCCAGGTCTCGAAGCCCTTCTGCGCGGCGGCGAGCGCCAGGTCGAGGTCGGCGATGCCGGCGTGGGCGACGCGGCCGATCTCGGCGTCGGTGGCGGGGTTGTAGACGGGCAGGGTGCGGCCGTCGAGGGCGTCGCGCCACTGGCCGTCGATCAGCAACTGGGTGTCGGGGTAGCTCATCTTGTCATCTCCAGTTCGAGAGGGGAAAGAGGGGAGGGCCCCGATTCTTGGCCATCGGTGCGCTGGATGTCCACCGCGCACCGATGACGGGCGCCGGGCGAGGTCGTGCGCGCGGGGCGCCGGACGGCCCGGTCCGCGATCGCGCTCAGCCGAGCTCGGTCGCGGTCAGCGTGTAGCGGAAGGCGTCCGGATCCAGGCTGTCGAAGCGCTCGCCGTTGGCCTCGCCCTGCGGGTACATCAGGAACGGGATCTCGCCGCCGCTGCTGTTGGGCAGCCTGAGGTCGTGGGCGTCGTTGTAGGCCAGCCAGTTCATCTCCCACGCGCCGAACAGGCGCTTGCGCGCGGCGATCACCTTGGGGTCGATCATCGACAGATTGCCCGGCGGCTCCTCGAGCACGACCTTGCGCACGTCGGCCGGATCCACCGGCACCCAGCCGAAGCGCTCGAGGAAGACCTCGGCGCGGCAGTGCTGGGCCTTGGAGATGTTGCCGCTCTTGCCCAGGCTCTTGTAGCCGAAGCGCGAGTCGGCGACGCGGATGCCATACAGGTCGCGCGCGGGCAGGCCGGCGGCGCGCGCCAGGCCGACGTAGAGCGCGTTGAGGTCGGCGCACTTGCCCGACAGGTTTCCGGTCTCGATCATGGTGCGGATGTCGCCGTTGCCGCAGCCACGCACCTTGGGGTCGCGGAAAGTATTGTCCACGATCCACTCGTAGATCGCGCGCGCCTTGTCCTCGTCGGTCTTCGCGCCGCGCACGATGTCGCGCGCGGTGTCGCGCACGATGCCGTCGGTGGGCAGCAGCGCGGTGGCGCGGGTGTAGAGCGCGCGCTGCGCGCGCGGCAGGCTCAGGCGCTCGGCGCTCGGGCGGGCGAAGTCGGTGGCGCGGTCGCGGGTGGCGAAGCGGCTGATCACCTCCAGCTCCGGCAGCGCGCCGCCCGGCGCCCATTCCGCGTACAGCATCTCGGCGCCCGAGGGATCGCGCACCAGGGTCATGAAGTCGGCGTTGCCCTGCCACAGGTTGCCCATCGGGCGCTGCCAGCCGGCCTCGTTCATGGACGGCAGCGGCACCCAGACGCGGGTCGCACCGTCGCCGGCGAGCGGCTCGATGCGGGTCTTGACTTCGAAGCGGCGCCAGCCGGAGTCCGGCGTGGGGGCGAACTCGGTCGCGCCGGTGGCCGTGGGGGCGGGGGTGGCGAGGGGCGCGGGGGAATCAGCCCGGGCGAATGCGGGCAGCGCGAGGCTGGCCGCGGCCACGCCGGTGCGGATGAAGTTGCGACGGTTCACAGGGATCTCCCGATCAATGAAGCCGCCCCGGTGCGGGATGCCGCCGGGGCTTAAGGGGGGGCCGGCGGGTCATGGCGCCGGCGGCGGCGCGGGCGGAACCCGCGCCACGGACGGCCGATGCAAAGGATCGGCACGCGTGTCCGGCGCGCATTGTCGGTCAATCCTGCATGGCGGTGAAGCCGCCGGCGTCATCCGCGTGCGATCTGCGTCCGGATGTTTCGGCGTGGGCAGTCGCGGCGGGGCTGCGTACAATGGCGCGCATGAGTCTGCATGCTTCCGGACCGGTGCCTGCCTGTCCGGTCTGCCTCGACGCGGCGCCGCGCCCTTTCATGCATGTGGATGGGCGGGACTACTGGCGCTGCGATGCCTGCGAAGCCACCTTCGTGCCCCCCGCACAGCGGCCGACGGTGGCCGACGAGCGCGCCGAGTACCTGCTCCATCGCAACGACCCCGACGACCCCGGCTACCTGCGCTTCCTCGCGCGCCTGGCCGAGCCGCTGCTGCAGCGCCTGCCGCCGGCGGCCGAGGGCCTGGACTACGGCTGCGGCCCCGGTCCGGCGCTGGCCGCGGTGTTGCGTGCCGCCGGCCACCGGGTCGCGCTCTACGATCCCTTCTTCGCATCCGACGCCGCGGTGCTCGACCGTCGCTACGACTTCGTCACCTGCACCGAGGTCGTCGAGCATTTCCACGACCCGGCGGGCGAGTTCGCCCGCCTCGACGCCCTGCTGCGCCCCGGTGGCTGGCTGGGCCTCTTGACCTGCTTCCAGACCGAGGATGCGCGCTTCGCCGGCTGGCACTACCGCCGCGACCCCACCCACGTCGTGTTCTACCGCGAGGCCACCTTCCGCCTGCTGGCACGCCGCTTCGGCTGGCACTGCGAGGTGCCGGGCAAGGACGTGGTGCTGATGCGCAAGCCGCCTGCCGCACACGACTGCCGTCCGCGTGCGCCGTGATCCGGTCGGCGCGCGGCGTGCCGTGTCATGCAACGAGATCCATCGCTTTTTCCCGCCCATCCCAACCCCGAACGGGAGCCCCCATGAACTACGAAACCATCCTCTACGCGCTCGCCGACGGCATCGCCGAGATCCGCCTCAACCGCCCGCAGCGCCTCAACGCCGTCACCCAGCAGCTCTACGACGAGCTCAACGACGCGCTCACCCGCGCCGAGGCCGACCGCGACGCCCGCGTGGTGCTGATCACCGGCGAGGGCCGCGCCTTCTGCGTCGGCGCCGACCTCAAGGCGCACAAGGTCGGGCGCACCACCTTCGACCGTCGCCAGTACCTGAAGGGCGAGCAGGACGTCTGCCACCGCCTGCTGCACATGAAGACGCCGGTGATCGCCGCGGTCAATGGCTATGCGCTCGGCGCCGGCGCCGAGATCGCGATCGCCTCCGACTTCATGCTGATGGCCGAGAGCGCGCAGATCGGCCTGCCCGAGATCTCGATCGGCAACTTCCTCGGCGGCGGCGTCACCTGGCTGCTGCCGCGCCTGGTGGGACTGGCCAAGGCGCGCGAGCTGGTGTTCCTGGGCGAGCGCATCAAGGGCGAGGAGGCGGTGCGCATCGGCCTGGCCAACCGCGTGTTCCCGGACGAGGGCTTCCTCGCCGCCGCGCGCGAATTCGCGCTCAAGGTAGCGAGCAAGGCGCCGTTCTCGATGCAGCTCGCCAAGGAGCAGTTGAACCTGTCGGCCGAGCGCACGCTGGACGCCTGCCTCACCGCCGAGCTGGAGGGCATGATGTTCGTCGGCACGACCAAGGACTGGCAGGAAGGCGTCGATGCCTTCGCCGAGAAACGCGCACCCGTCTTCAAGGGGGAATGACACGATGACCGAGACCACTCTCCAGGCTGCCTCCGCGACCCCCCACAAGAGCCCGCTGCACGACTTCCTCGCGCCCGACTCGATCGCCATCGTCGGCGCTTCGGCCGACCCCACCAAGCGCGGCTACAAGGCCATGGTCGGCCTCATCAAGGGCAACTACCGCGGCAGGATCTATCCGCTCAACCCCAAGGTGCCCGAGATCCTCGGCGTGCCGACCTACGCCTCGCTCGACGACATCCCCGGCCCGGTCGATCTGGCGCTGATCTGCACCCCGGCCGCGACCCTGCCCGGGCTGATGGCCGAGTGCGGGCGCAAGGGCGTCAAGGGCGCGGTGATCCTCGCCGCCGGCTTCCGCGAGACGGGTCCCGAGGGCGCGAAGCTCGAGCAGCAGGTGCTGGACGCCGCGCGCGCAGGCGGCGTGCGCATCATCGGCCCCAACACCTCGGGCATGTTCAACCTGCACAAGAACGTGAACCTGCTCGACCTGCGCAACGTGAAGGCGGGTGACATCGGCTTCATCTCGCAGTCGGGCAACATGCTGCTGGCCCTGGTGCTGGAGGCCGAGCACAACGGCCACGTCGGCTTCTCGACCTACGTCGGCCCGGGCAACCAGACCGACATCGGCTTCAACGACTACCTGCGTTACCTCGGCGAGGAGGAGAACACCCGCGTCGCCACCCTGTACGTGGAAGGCTTCCGCGACGGTCAGCGCTTCCTGCAGGCGGCGCGCGAGATCACGCCGGTGAAGCCAGTGGTGGTGTACAAGTCCGGCGCCACCGAAATGGGCAAGAAGGCCGCCAGCTCGCACACCGGCGCGCTCGCCGGCAGCTACGAGATGACGGTGGACCTGCTCAAGCAGGTCGGGGTCAGCGTGGTGCGCCACTCCGACCAGATCCTGCCGGTGGCCGAGGGCCTGGCGCTGATGCAGCAGGCACGCGGCCGGCGGGTGGCGGTGATCGCCGACGGCGGCGGCCAGGCCACGATCACCTCCGATCGCCTGTCGGATGCCGGGCTTGAGCTGGCCGAGCTGTCCGAGGCCACGCGCAAGCGCCTGGCCGGCATCCTGTTCCCGCAGGCCTCGCTCGCCAACCCGGTCGACGTCGCCGGCACCTCCGACGCCGACCCCGAGGTGCTCGCGCGCTGCATGGAGATCGTCGCCGACGACGACAACGTCGATGCGGTGTTCCTGGTCGGCATGTTCGGCGGCTACCACACCCGCTTCGCCGAGTCGCTGCTCGGCGGCGAGATGCGCGCGGCCGAATCGATGATCGAGCTCGCCCGCCGCTGCGGCAAGCCGCTGGTCATCTACAGCCTGTACGCGCCGGTCAAGCCGCCGGCGCTGCGCCGCCTGCACGAGGCCGGGCTGCCGGTGTATGCCTCCATCGAGCATGCGGTGAAGGTGCTGCAGGCGCTCGCCGAGCGCGGCATCTACCTGCAGCACCAGCACGGCCAGCCGCTGCAGGCGAGCGTCACCCCGCTCGAGAGCATGCAGGCGATGTTCGCCCGCGCGCAGAACGAGGGCCGCGACCTCTACGAGTTCGAGGCCAAGACCCTGCTGCGCGAACACGGCATCGCGGTGGCCGAGGAAGTCGTCGCCCACAACGCCGACGAACTGGCTGCGGCGATCGACAAGTTCGGCCAGCAGCCCCTGGCGATGAAGGTGGTGTCGAAGGACATCCTGCACAAGTCGGACGCCGGCGGGGTCAAGCTCAACCTCGTGGGCGAGGGGGCGCTGCGCCAGGCCTACGACCAGATCCTGACCAGCTGCCGCGCCTACGACGCCAAGGCCGACATCCGCGGCGTGCTGGTGACGCCGATGGCGAAAAAGGGCACCGAGGCCATCATCGGCGTGGTGCGCGACCCGATCTTCGGCCCGGTGCTGATGTTCGGCCTGGGCGGCATCTTCGTCGAGATCCTCGAGGACGTCGCCTTCCGTGCCATCCCGCTGTCGCGCCACGACGCCGAGCTGATGGTCGATCAGCTCAAGGGCCGCAAGATCCTCGCCGGCGTGCGCGGCGAGCGGCCGGTGGACAAGGAGGCGCTGGTCGACCTGCTGCTGAAGGTGTCGAGCATCGTCACCGCGTATCCGCAGCTGTCCGAGCTGGACCTCAACCCGGTGATCGCCTATCCGGACGGGTATGCGGTGGTGGATGCGCGCGTGATCACCAACCGGGCGATGGTGAACCTTTGAGCTGAAGGGGCGTGGCCGGCGACGCGCCGGTCGCATGGCGCGGCGCCATGAAAAACGCCCCGGCGCCCGCAGGACTGCGGGGGCCGGGGCGCGGGTGCGGCGCGGACTTCGCTTAGACGAAGCGGAACGACACGTTACCCAGATCCTGGAAGCGGACGTTGACGTTGTCGCCCTTCGCGACCGGGATGGCCTCGGTGACGCCGCCGGTCATGATGAAGGTGCCGGCCGGGATTTCCTGGCCGCGCTTGCCGAGCTCGTTGGCCATCATCGCGATCGCAACCAGCGGGTTGCCGAGGACGGCGGCGCCGGCGGCCATCGACTTGATCTCGCCGTTGACCTCGAGCACCACGCCCAGCGTCGGCAGGTCGAGCTCGCCGAGATCGCGCATGTTGCCGCCGATCACGAAGCGGGCCGACGAGGTGTTGTCGGCGATCACGCTCTTGAGGTCGAACTTGAAGTCGCGGTAGCGCGAGTCGATCACTTCGACGGCCGGCAGCACGAAGTCGATCGCCGCCATGACGTTGCCGATGTGGCAGCCGGGGCCGCGCAGCGGCGCCTTGGTGACGACGCAGATCTCGGCTTCGACCTTGGGGTGGATCAGCTCGTCGAACTTCACTTCGCCGCCGTCCGGCACCGACATGTAGTCGGCGATGAAGCCGAACACCGGGGTCTCGACGCCCATCTGCTTCATCTTGGCGCGCGAGGTCAGGCCCGCCTTGAGACCGGCGACCTTGTTGCCGCGGGCTTCCTTGCGGCGCTTGATCTCGTCCTGGATGGCGTAGGCGTCATCCCAGTCCATGTTGGGGTAATCGTCGGTGATCTTGGTGACGTCGTAGGCCTGCAGCTCGGCGTTTTCGAGGTGCTCGGCGAGCTTGGCGATGGTGGCCTGGTCGAGGGTGAGTGCCATGTGTGGATTCCTTGTCAGATGAAGCGGACCGACGTGCCACCCAGGCCGCCGACGTTGCAGGTGAGGCTGTCGCCGGCGACGACCGGGACGAGCGGGGATTGCGAACCGGAGAGGATGATCTCGCCGGCCTTGAGGCCGATGCCGAGGCGGCCGAGGGTGTTGGCCAGCCAGGCGATGGCGTTGACCGGCGAGCCCTGCACGGCGGCGCCGGTGGAGGTGCTGATGATGTCGCCGTTCTTGGTCAGCACCATGCCGGCGAGCGCGAGGTCGAGCTGGCGCGGGCTCTTGCGCACGCCGCCGAGCACCAGCACGCCGCAGGACGCGTTGTCGGCCACGGTGTCCTGGATCTTGATCTTCCAGTCCTTGATGCGCGAGTCGACGATCTCGAAGCAGGGCACCACGCAGTCGGTGGCGCGCAGCACGTCGGCCGCGGTCACGCCCGGGCCCATCAGGTCGTTCTTGAGGATGAAGGCGACCTCGGCCTCGGCCTTGGGGGCGATCATCGACGAGGCGACGATCGGCTCGCCTTCGTTGTAGACCATGTTCGACAGCAGCTGGCCGAAGTCGGGCTGGTTCACCTTCAGCATGTCCATGACGACCTTGCTGGTCACGCCGATCTTCTTGCCGACCACGGTGTGGCCGTCGTCGATCTGGCGCTGGATCATGCGCAGCTGGATGTTGTAGGCATCCTCGATGGTGATGTCGCTTTCGCGGTCGGTGAGCGGCGCGACCGGGGTCAGGGTCTTGAGCGCGGTGTACAGCTCGTCGCCGTAGTGGTTGATCTTGTTCTGGTCCATGTGGGGCCCTTGCAGTGTTCGGTTGTCGGGAGGGCCGGGCGCAGGGCCCGGCCGGCGGCGCGGTCTTAGTACTTGATCATCACGTTACGGAGTTCGGTGTAGAACTCGAGCGAGTGCACACCGCCCTCGCGGCCGATGCCCGACTGCTTGGAGCCGCCGAACGGGGTGCGCAGGTCGCGCAGGAACCAGCTGTTGATCCAGCACAGGCCGACTTCGATCGCGCTGGCCATGCGCATGGCGCGGCTGATGTCCTGGGTGTGCACCGAGGTGGCCAGGCCGTAGCGGTTGGCGTTGACCATGTTCAGCACTTCCTCTTCGGTGTCGAAGGGCTGGATGTGGCAGCACGGCCCGAAGATTTCCTCGGTGACCACGGTCGCGGTCTCCGGCAGGCCGGTCCAGATCGTGGGCTGCACCCAGCAGCCGTCCTTCAGGTCGTCCGGCATGTCGGGGATGCCGCCGCCGAAGACGATGTTGGCGCCTTCTTCCTTGGCCTTGGCGTACATGCCGAGCACCTTCTTCTGGTGAATCTTGCTGACCAGCGGGCCGATCTTGGTGTCGGGGTCGAACGGGCGGCCCGGCTTCATCTTCTCGGCCTGTTCCTTCATCGCGGCGACGACCTTGTCGAAGATCGGGCGCTCGACGTACACGCGCTCGGTGCCGAGGCAGACCTGGCCGGCGTTCTCGAAGCAGGAACGGGTGAGGGTGGCGATGGTGTTGTCGAAGTCGCAGTCGGCGAACACGACGGCAGCGTTCTTGCCGCCCAGCTCCAGCGACACCGGGCGGATGCCATCGGCCGCGGCCTTCATGATCGCGGTGCCGGTCTTGGTTTCGCCGGTGAAGGTGACGCCGTTGACGTCGGGGTGGGCGGTCAGGAAGGCGCCGGCCGAATCCACGCCGAAGCCGTTGACCACGTTGTACACGCCCTTGGGCAGGCCGACCTTGTTCATCACCTCGCCCAGCAGGGTGGCGGTGAGCGGCGTGGCTTCGGAGGGCTTGACGACCACGGTGTTGCCGCAGGCGAGCGCCGGGCCGGCCTTCCACGTCATCAGCAGCAGCGGCAGGTTCCACGGGCAGATGATCGCGATCACGCCGCGCGGGGTGCGCACGCCGTAGCTGCGCGCGGTCTTGCCGTCCGGGGTGCGCATCTCGAAGGACTCGGTCGACACGTTCTTGATGGTGTCGGTGAAGATCTTGAAGTTGGCCGCGCCGCGCGGGATGTCGATGTGCGAGGCGAGGTGGGCCGGCTTGCCGGTGTCGGCGATCTCGGCCTGCAGGAAGTCGTCGAAGCGGCGGTTGATCTCATCGACCACGGCGTCGAGCATGTTGCAGCGCTCGACCACCGAGAGCTTGCCCCAGGGGCCCTTCAGGGCGGCCTTGGCGGCGGCCACGGCGGCGTCGACTTCCGGCTTGCCGGCTTCGTACACCACGCCGATCAGCGAGTTGTCGACCGGGTTGCGGTTCTCGTAGGTCTTGCCGCTGACGTTGGTGACGTACTCGCCGTTGATGAAGTTCTTGATTTCTTTCATGTTCGATGCGTCCTCAGGTGATGGATGAGACTGCGAGCCGCGGTGCCGATGCCGCCCTCGCGTGTGCGACTCGCCCATGAGCTTGAGTCGCGAAATTAAATGTGAATCTCGAGATTTTATACGCGAGATCTTCGAACTCCGCAAGCTCGATACAAAAATTTCATCCATCGATCGCCGCCGGCTGAGCCCCGATCGATGCCTCCATCCCTGCCTTCGGCTACCTGCGCTGAGTTCGCAAACCAACCTTAGCCGACTTTTTCGATGCTTGAGCGCGCCTTGCATGCAGCGGATATCGATGGTGCAGAAACTGGATATTGATTGATCTGATCGCACCATAACCTGACGGCCTCCCCTGCAACGAGGCTTGCAGTCCCGGTGCTCGACGACCGTCACCACTGCAGCAACACCTTAACTAAAGAGGCACGATGTTGAATTCGAACGTTCCGATGGAAAGCCCGGAAATGGCGCGCAAACGGCGCAGCACCATTTTCTGGGTGATCGCCCTGGCCTTCGTCGGCCTGGTTTTCGATGGTTATGACCTCGTCGTCTACGGCGCCGTCCTGCCCGGCTTCATGGGCCCGGATGCCGCCAAGTGGATCGGCGACCGTGCGCTGACGCCGCAGGAAGCCGGGATGCTCGGCTCGTACGCGATGATCGGCATGATGCTCGGCGCGCTCGTCGCCGGCACCCTGGGTGACCTGATCGGCCGCCGCAAGGTGATGATCGCCTCCATCGCCTGGTTCTCGATCGGCATGGCGGTGTCGGCCATGACCGAATCGGTCACCGCCTTCGGCATCTGGCGCTTCATCACCGGCCTCGGCGTCGGTGCGCTGGCCGGCACCACGGGCGCGATGGCGGCCGAGTTCGCGCCGCCGGGCAAGAAGAACCTGGCCACCGCCTTCACCTACGCGGGCATCCCGCTGGGTTCGCTGCTGTCGGCCCTGCTGGCGATCTTCCTGCTGCCGATCATCGGCTGGCGCGGCATGTTCCTGCTCGGCGCGCTGCCGCTGGTGACCCTGCTGCCGCTGGCGATCTGGAAGCTGCCCGAGTCGGTGGCCTGGCTGGCCTCGCGCGGCCGCCTGGACGAAGCCCGCAAGGTGTCCGAGCGTACCGGTGTGCCGATCCCCGAGACCGAGATCAAGCCGCAGCAGAGCGCGGCCGCGAACGCCTCTGACGCGCGTGCCGGCTGGGCGGGTCTGTTCACCGTCTATCTCGTCCCGGCCATCGTCATCGGCTTCGTCTCGGCGTTCTGCCTGCTGCTGGTCTATTCGCTGAACACCTGGCTGCCGAAGATCATGCTGCCGATCATGGGCCAGAACGGATCGCTGGCATTGCTGCTGGTGCTCAACGCCGGCGCGATGGTGGGGACCCTTTACGGCTCCACCCTGGCGGACAAGCACAGCCCGCAGCGCATCGTGGCGCTGGGCTTCCTGGTCGGCGCGCTCGCGATGGGTGCCATCGGCCTGATCGCCGCCACCATCGACGTCCCGGCGGTCGCCAAGGCCGGCGAGGTCCAGCAGCTCGCCGAGGTCAGTGGGCTCGTCGTGGCGCTGCTGCTGCTCACGATCGCGATCACCGGTCTGGGGACCTCGGGCACGCAGACCCTGATCTACGGCCTGGCCGCCAACTACTACCGCACCAACGTGCGCGGCGCCGGTGTCGCCTGGACGGCGGCCTTCGGCCGTATCGGCGGCATCTTCGGGCCGATCTTCGGTGCCTTCCTGGCGGTCAAGTTTGCCGGCGAGCTGGACAGCATCTTCTATGCGCTGGGTGGCATCAGTGTCATCGGCCTGGTCCTCACGCTGATCATTCCGAAGAGCAAGGCCGCAGCGGTGGCGCAGCCGGTGGCGCCGACCACGGCGCCTGCGGCCGCGGTGCCGGCCGGCAAGTCGCGCCTCTACGGCACGATCATGGCCGTGGTCGATCACACCGGGAACAAGCTGACCCGCGCGCGCGTGTCCGAGTTCGTGTCGCTGACGGGCTCCAAGGTTCACCTGGTGTACCTCGCGCCGGAGCACGTGCTGTCCGCCGAAGTCGACCAGACCGACAAGGCCATCGATCCGAAGCACGTGGCGAACCTGCAGGAGTACGTGAACGAGGTGAACGCCCAGGGCGTCCCGGCCGAAGGCCAGATCCTGACGGCCACGCTGTACGGTCGCGGGCGTGCGGTGGTCGACCTGGCCGAGCAGCTGCGCTGCGACCTGATCATCCTCAACACCGAGGAAGGCGGCCAGCGTGCCAAGGCCGAGCTCGCCCAGGAGGTGGCCAGCCAGAACCCGAAGATGGCGGTGCTGATCGCGCGCTCGACGCAGTAAGCCTGCTGCCGCCTCAGCTCGCCCGCCCCGGTCTTCACGGCCGGGGCGGGCGTTTTTTTGCGCGCGCGGCGCCGGCCCGCGCGGCCTCGCCACACGCGGTGACAAATGCCGCTTCTGTTGCGGGGGCGTTGCAGTACCATTGCGCACCTTTTGCGTGCAGCCATCGTCCGGGCCGCACCGGGGCTTGCTTCTGCGGGGACTGCATGCGCGTCGGAAAACTGATCAGATTCCTGGCCATCCTGGCCGGTTGTCTGCTGTACGCGATTCCCCGCTGGCTGCACGAGGAGTTCGGCCAGGTCAGCATCGACCAGGTCCTCTACCACCTGCGCTTCGGTTCGGAAGGGGTGCTGACCAGCGACCCCGAGATCATCCACCGCTTCCTGTGGAGCGGGCTCGCGCTGCCGCTCGGGCTCGCCCTGCTGCTGTGGGCGCTGGACGCCTGGGTGCGCTACCTGCGCGCCCACCCCGAGGCCTGGCCGCGGCCGTGGCTGCGCCGCGCCTGGCAGCGGCTGCTGGCGATGCTGCGCCACGCCGCCCATCACACCCTGCCGCGGATCGTGCCGCTGGTCGTGCTCGGCGCCGGCGTCGCCTTCTTCGTCGACAGCTTCTCGGTGGCGCGCTATGTGCGCGGCTATTTCGGCGAGGACTACTTCGCCGACGCCTATGTGGATCCGGCGCGGATCACCTTCGAGCGCGGGCGCAAGCCGCCCAAGAGCCTGGTCGTCATCTACGTCGAGAGCCTGGAGAACACCTATTCCGACCCGGCGCTGTTCGGCCGCGATCTGCTGCACCGCCTGAACGCGCTGAAGGCGCTGCCCGGCGTGGTCTCCTTCGACAGCTACCGCGAGCTGATGGGCGCGCACTTCACGATCGCCAGCCTGGTGTCCACCCAGTGCGGCGTACCGCTGAAGTCGGTGGCGATGTTCGGCGGCAACGTGCAGGGCGAGAAGGTCGAGCGCTACCTGCCGCGCGCGCGCTGCCTGGGCGACATCCTCGCCGCACACGGCTACCGCAACGTGTTCCTCAACGGCTCCAGCCTGGCCTTCGCCGGTGTCGGCAAGTTCTTCAGCGACCACCGCTACGACCGGGTGATGGGGCGCGAGGAGTGGATCGATGCGGGCGAGCCGCCCGGCGGCATGAGCGGCTGGGGCCTGCGCGACGATGCACTGTTCCGGCGCGCACGCGCCGAGCTCGACCAGCTGATGAAGTCGCGCAAGCCCTTCAACCTGACCGTGCTGACCATCGACACCCACCACCCCTACGGCCACCTGTCGCCCGAGTGCGCGCGTCGCGGCCACCAGGACTTCGAGGGCATCGTCGAATGCACGGCGGACCTGGTGGCGGAGTTCGTCGAGTACATCATCGCCCGCGGCTGGCTGAACCGCGTCGCCATCGTGGTCCAGGGCGACCACCTGGCGATGGGCAACACCTCCTACGGCAAGCTGGTGACCAACCCCGAGCGCCGGGTCTTCAACCTGCTGATCAACGACAACCCCAAGCTGCAGGCCAATACCCGCGAGGTCACCCACTTCGACATGCTGCCCACCATGCTCGACCTCGTCGGCCTGCAGGTGAAGGGCGGCCGCGCCGGGCTCGGCTACTCGGCGATCGGTCCGGTGCGCGTGCAGCGTCCGCCGGATCACGTCGACCGCATGGCGGAGAAGCTGCTCGACTACAGCGAGACCTACCGCGCGCTGTGGGAGCCGCTGCCCGAGACGCTGCCTGAACCGCCCGTCGACGAGTCCGCGCCCGCGCCGCGTCCCGGCGCCCCGGCAGCGCCCATGACCCCGCCGCCCCCTGGCGCCGCGCGCCGCC
>JARRBR010000067.1 GCA_029982755.1 Rhodocyclaceae bacterium | reverse complement strand
GCCCCGTCGTCGGCGAGCAGCGCGGCCACGCGCGCGGGACCGAGCAGGCGATGCAGCATGCGGGCGCCGGCGGTGTCGAGCGCGCCGAGCGCGCCCACGTCGACCGGCAGCCCCGCCTCCCCCTGCGCACCCAGCGCCGCGAGCCGCGCCTCCAGCGCCGCATGGTGCGCCAGCGTCCAGTCACCCGACAGCCGCAGCCGCGCGCCGGTGGCGTCGGAGACGAGCTCGACGTCGCCGGGCCTGCGCGCGGAAGTGTCTGCTTGTTCGGGATCCCTGGGCATTCGTTGCGACTCGGTGGGCAAGGGCCGGATGTTACAACACCGTCCGCGCAGCTCCGCCATTGAATCGAAACAGTCGGAATCAGGCCCCGGAGCGCGCCTGCGCTGAGGTGCGTTTTGTGCGATGCGGCCAATGGGCGCATAATCGTGGCATGCGACATCGCGCGTGCTCCTGTGATGCTCCAGGCCCGAAGGCGCCCGCCGACCTTGCGCGGCAACATGCCAGCGGCGTCATCACGGGCGCCACCGCCCCAAGGTGATTTCCATGAACACAGCACAACGGAGCCGGCTCGCCTGGATCGGGGCCGGGATTGTGGTCATTGCCGCAGCCGCGGCCTGGCAGCTCCTGCGACCGGCGGCCGACGACGGCAGTCTCGTGCGCGGCAACGGCCGCATCGAGGCCACCGAGGTCGACGTCGCCGCCAAGGCGCCCGGTCGGGTGGACGAGATCCTGGTGAACGAAGGCGACTTCGTCACCCAGGACAGCGTGGTCGCGCGCATGGACGTCAAGGCGCTGCAGGCCCAGCTCGCCCAGGCCCAGGCCGAAGTCGCCAACGCGATGAGCGCGCGCGAAACCGCCCGCGCCCTGGTCGCCCAGCGCCACGCCGACGTGGCGATGGCCGAGGCGACGCTGATCCAGCGCCGCGCCGAACTCGACGTCGCGCGCAGCACCGCGGCCCGCTCGCGCGCCCTGCTCGCCGACCGCGCCACGTCCGCGCAGAAGGTCGAGGACGATGCCGCCCGCGCGCGCAGCGCCGAGGCCAACATCGCCGTCGCCCAGGCCCAGATCACCGCCGCCCGCGCCGGCGTGCGCGCCGCCGAGGCCCAGGTGCAGCAGGGAGAAGCAGCGATCCTGGCCGCCGAGGCGGTCGTCGCCCGCCTGCGCACCGAGATCGCCGACGGCGAGCTGCGCGCCCCGCGCAACGGCCGCGTGCAGTACCGCGTGGTGCAGCCGGGCGAGGTGGTCGGCGGCGGAGGCAAGGTCGTGAGCCTGGTCGACGTTGGCGATGTGTACATGAGCTTCTTCCTGCCCGAGATGGCCGCCGGCCGGGTCGCGCTCGGCAGCGAGGTGCGCATCGTGCTCGACGCCGCGCAGGAGTTCGTGATCCCGGCGAAGGTGTCCTACGTCGCCAGCGTCGCCCAGTTCACGCCCAAGACCGTCGAGACCCAGAGCGAGCGCCAGAAGATGGTGTTCCGGGTCAAGGCGCGCATCGACCCCGAGCTGCTGGCGAAGTACCCCGAGCAGGTCAAGACCGGCCTGCCCGGGATCGCCCACCTGCGCCTGAACGTGCAGCGCGAGTGGCCGCCCGAACTGCAGGTAAGGCTGCCGTGAGCGCACAGCGCGGCGACGCGCAGTCTTCCGCGCCGACCGCCGTGGCAAACGCCGCAATGCCGCCAGTCGTGCGCCTGATCGACGTGCGCCACCGCTACGGCGAGACGCCGGCCGCCGCCGGCGTCTCGCTGGACCTCCCCGCCGGGCGCATGGTCGGCTTCATCGGCCCCGACGGGGTGGGCAAATCGACCTGGCTGGGCCTGATCGCGGGTGCGCGCCGGATCCAGCACGGCGCCGTCGAGGTGCTCGGCGGCGACATGCGCGACGCCCGCCACCGCGCCCGCGTCTGCCCGCGCATCGCCTACATGCCGCAGGGCCTGGGCCGGAACCTCTACCCCACGTTGTCGGTGTTCGAGAACATCGACTTCTTCGGCCGCCTGTTCGGTCAGTCCGAAGCCGAACGCCGGCGCCGCATCGCCGGCCTGCTCGCCGCCACCGGCATGAGCGCCTTCGCCGGGCGCCCGGCCAGCAAGCTCTCCGGCGGCATGAAGCAGAAGCTGGGGCTGTGCTGCGCGCTGATCCACGACCCCGACCTTCTGATCCTCGACGAACCCACCACCGGCGTCGATCCGCTGTCGCGCCGCCAGTTCTGGGAGCTGATCGCGCGCATCCGCGCCGAACGCCCGGGCATGAGCGTGCTGATCGCCACCGCCTACATGGAGGAGGCCGAGGGCTACGACTGGCTGGTGGCGGTGGACGGCGGCCGCGTGCTCGCCACCGGCACGCCGGACGAACTGCGCGCCGCCGGCGGTGCCGACACGCTGGAAGAGGCCTTCATCGCGCTGCTGCCCGAGGAGCGCCGGCGCGAGCACCGCCGGCTGGAGATCCCGCCGCACGATGCGGGCGAAGTCGTCATCGAGGCGCGCGGCCTGCAGATGCGCTTCGGCGACTTCGTCGCGGTGGACGACGTGAATCTGGGCGTGCGCCGCGGCGAGATCTTCGGCTTCCTCGGCTCCAACGGCTGCGGCAAGTCGACCACCATGAAGATGCTCACCGGCCTGCTCGAGCCCACGGCCGGCGACGCACTGCTGCTCGGTCGCAGGCTCGACGCGAAGAACATCGAGACCCGCCGCCGCGTGGGCTACATGTCGCAGTCCTTCTCGCTGTATGGCGAGCTGTCGGTGCGGCAGAACCTGGAACTGCATGCGCGCCTGTTCGATCTCGCCGACGCCGAGGCCGAAGCCCGCATCGCCGAGCTCGCGCGCCGCTTCGAGCTCGCCCCGGTGATGGACACCCAGCCCGACGCGCTGCCGCTCGGCATCCGCCAGCGCCTGCAGCTCGCGGTGGCGGTGCTGCACCGGCCCGACGTGCTGATCCTCGACGAACCCACCTCGGGCGTCGATCCGGTGGCACGCGACCACTTCTGGGAACTGATCGTCGACCTGTCGCGCCAGGACGGGGTGACGATCTTCATCACCACCCACTTCATGAACGAGGCCCAGCGCTGCGACCGCATCTCGCTGATGCACGCCGGGCGCATCCTCGCCAGCGACACGCCGGCGGCGCTGATGGCGCGCCGTAAGGCGGGCAGCCTCGAGGACGCCTTCGTCGCCTTCCTGCAGGACGCGATCGACGGCGAGCAGCCGGCCCGGACAGCGCCCGGCACGCCCGCTGCGTCCGCCCCCGGGCCGGAACCCGCCCCAACCGCCTGGACCGCAGCGCCTGCAGCCATGGCCTCGCCCCCGGGCCGCCCACCGCGCACCGGCTTCAGCCTCGCCCGCCTGCTCAGCCTGTCGGCGCGCGAAGCCATCGAGCTGCGCCGCGACCCGGTGCGGCTCACGCTGGCGCTGGTGGGCACGCTGGTGCTGATGCTGGTCATGGGCTACGGCATCAACATGGACGTCGAGGATCTCGGCTTCGCGGTGCTCGACCACGACCGCAGCGTGGCCAGCGAACGCTACACGCTGCAGATCGCCGGCTCGCGCTACTTCACCGAGCGCCCCGCGCTCGAAAGCCATGCCGAGCTCGATCAGCGCATGCGCAGCGGCCGGCTGACGATGGCGATCGAGATCCCGCCCGGCTTCGGCCGCGACCTCGCGCGCGGCAAGGCGCCGCAGATCGCGGTGTGGCTCGACGGCTCGATGCCGCTGCGCGCCGAGCTGGCGCGCGCATACGTGAGCGGAGTGCACGCGCAGACGCTGGCCGAAGCCGCCGTCGAAGCGGGTGCGGGCAGCGCGCCCGCGCCGGCCACGATCGAGGTGCGCTACCGCTACAACCCCGAGCTGCGCAGCCTGGTGGCGATGGTGCCGATGGTGATCCCGCTGCTGCTGGTGTTCATCCCGGCCATGCTGACCGCGCTCGGCGTGGTGCGCGAGAAGGAGCTCGGCTCCATCCTCAACCTGTACACCACGCCGGTAACCCGCTTCGAGTTCCTGGTCGGCAAGCAGCTGCCCTACATCGGGCTGTCGCTGTTCAACTTCGTGCTGCTGTTCGTCGTCGCGGTCACGCTGTTCCAGGTGCCGTTCAAGGGCAGCTTCGTGGCGCTGGCCTGCGGCGCCCTGCTCTACGTCACCGCCACCACCGGGCTGGGCCTGCTCGCCTCGACCATGACCAGCAGCCAGGTCGCCGCGCTCGCCGGAACCTCGATCGGCACCCTGCTGCCGGCGATCCAGTTCTCCGGGCTGATGGACCCGGTGTCCTCGCTCGAGGGCGCCGGCGCGCTGATCGGCGCGGTCTACCCGACCACGCACTTCCTCACCATCTCGAGCGGCACCTTCTCCAAGGCGCTCGGCTTCGCAGAGCTCGGCGGCTCGTTCCTGCCGCTGGCGGCGGCGATTCCGGTGCTGACCGCACTGGCGGTGGCGCTGCTGAAGAAGCAGGCGAAATGAGCGCGCAGCCCACCCAGTCCATGCAACGGACGCCGACCCTGACCCCGATCCGGCGCGCGACCCACCTGCGCAACACCTGGCATCTGGGCATCAAGGAGTTCCACAGCCTGGCGCGCGACATGGCGCTGCTGTTCCTGATCGCCTTCATGTTCAGCGTGTCGATCTACGCCGACGCCCGCGCCAAGCCCGAGAGCCTGAACCGCGCCTCGATCGCGGTCGTCGACGAGGACCGCTCGCAGCTCTCCACCCGCATGGTGGCCGCGCTGCAGCCGCCGCAGTTCATCACCCCGGAGCAGGTCGGGCTGGCCGACATGGACCGCGGCATGGACGCCGGCCGCCACACCTTCGTGCTCGACATCCCGCCCGGCTTCCAGCGCGACGTACTCGCCGGCCGCAGCCCGGCCGTCCAGCTCAACGTCGACGCCACCCGCCAGAGCCAGGCGCAGACCGGCGCCGGCTACATCCAGACCATCCTCGCCGACGAGATCCGCGCCTTCGTGCAGCGCGTGCGCGCCCCCGCGCCGCAGCCGGTGGAGCTGGTGCCGCGGGCGATGTTCAACCCCAACCTCAACGCCTCGTGGTTTGCGGCGATCAACGCGCTGATCAACAACGTCACCATGCTCGGCATCCTGCTCACCGGCGCGGCGCTGATCCGCGAGCGCGAGCACGGCACCATCGAGCACCTGCTGGTGATGCCGGTCACCCCGCTGGAGATCATGCTGTCGAAGATCTGGTCGATGGGCGTGGTGGTGCTGGTGGTGTCCTCGTTCTCGCTGCAGGTGGTGGTCAAGGGCTTCCTCGGCATCAGCGTGGCGGGGTCGGCGGCGCTGTTCGCGCTCGGCACCCTGCTCTACCTGTTCGCCGCGGCCTCGATCGGCATCTTCATGGGCACGGTCGCGCGCAACATGCCGCAGTTCGGGCTGATGTCCATCCTCGTGCTGCTGCCGCTGCAGATCCTGTCCGGCGGCGTCACCCCGCGCGAGAGCATGCCCGAGGCGATCCAGTATCTGATGTCGCTCGCGCCGACCACGCACTATGTGTCGCTGGCGCAGTCCATCCTGTTCCGCGGCGCCGGGATCGACGTGGTGTGGCCCGAATTCCTGATGGTGGCGGTCATCGGCGCGGTGTTCCTGAGCCTCGCCCACCGCCGCCTGCGCCATGCAATCGCAACGATGCAGAATTGACTCCGGGTCGCCCGGAGACTGGAGAACATGATGAGTACCCCGGATACAAACGCAAGACCCAAAGCCTCGCGACGCAAGGCCGCCAGCCCCCGGGCAACGCGGCAAGGCAAGGCCGCCGCCGGCTCCGCGGTCGTGCCTTCGCCAGCCGCGGCTGCCACTGCCACCCAAACCCCCTCCGCCGCTGCGACCCGAGCCTCGTCCGCCTCCGGCCAGCGCACCGCCGCCCGCGCGCCCACCGCATGGCGCGGGCCGGCGACCCCCTTCGCACCGCCGCCCGAGCGCAACCCGCTCGATCGCCGCGTGCATGCCGCGATCGCCCGCGCCACGGCCTCGGTGTCGCCGATCGCGCTGCTGCTGGCCACGGTGGACTGGGCGGGCCACCTGGCGATATCGCCCGGCAAGCGCCTCGAGCTCGCCGACCTCGGGCTCGAGCAGGCCCGCCGCCTGCTGCGCTATGCGCTCGCGATCGCGGTGTCCCCGCCCGGCTCGCCGGCGCACGAATGCATCGAGCCCCCGGCGCAGGATCGCCGCTTCACCGCGCCGGAATGGCACCAGTGGCCGTTCAACCTGATTCACCAGTCCTTCCTGCTCACGCAGGAATGGTGGGACGCCGCCACCCGCGGCGTGGCCGGGGTGTCGCGTCACCACGAACAGGTCGTCGCCTTCGCCGCGCGCCAGTTGCTCGACATGTTCTCGCCGGGGAATTTCCTCCCCACCAATCCCATCGTGCTGCGCCAGACGCTGGCCAGCGGCGGCATGAACCTCGCGCGCGGCGCCGCGCACGCGATCGAGGACTTCGAGCGCACGCTGTCGGGCAGGCCGCCGGCCGGCGCCGAGGACTTCGTGGTCGGCCGCAACGTCGCGGTCACGCCCGGCAAGGTCGTGTTCCGCAACGGCCTCATCGAGCTGATCCAGTACGCGCCCACCACGGCGACGGTGCATGCCGAGCCGGTGCTGATCGTGCCGGCGTGGATCATGAAGTACTACATCCTCGACCTGTCGCCGCACAACTCGCTGATCAAGTATCTGGTGGACCAGGGCCACACGGTGTTCTGCATCTCGTGGAAGAACCCGGGCGTCGACGAGCGCGACCTCGACATGGACGACTACCTCGAGCTCGGCTTCCACGCTGCGCTCGACGCCGTCAATGCCATCGTGCCCGGGCAGAAGGTGCACGCCACCGGCTACTGCCTCGGCGGCACCCTGCTCGCGATCGCCGCCGCGGCGATGGCGCGCGACGGCGACGAGCGGCTGGCGACGATGACGCTGTTCACCGCGCAGACCGACTTCACCGAGCCCGGGGAGCTCGCGCTGTTCATCGACGAGAGCGAGGTCAGCCTGCTCGAGGCGCAGATGGCCGAGACCGGCTTCCTGACCGCCGGCCAGATGGCGGGCGCGTTCCAGATCCTGCGCTCGAACGACCTGCTGTGGTCGCGCATCGTCGGCGAATACCTGATGGGCGAGCGCGCACCGATGAGCGACCTGATGGCCTGGAACGCCGACGCCACGCGCATGCCGGCGCGCATGCACGGCCAGTACCTGCGCCGGCTGTTCCTCAACGACGACCTCAGCGAGGGCCGCTACCCGGTGGGCGGCAAGCCGGTGTCGCTGTCGGACATCGACGTGCCGGTGTTCTGCGTCGCCACCCGGACCGACCACGTCGCACCCTGGCGCTCGGTGTACAAGCTGCACTACCTGACGCCGACCGAGATCACCTTCGTGCTCACCAGCGGCGGTCACAACGCCGGCATCGTCAGCGAACCCGGCCATCCGCGGCGCGAGTACCAGATCCGCACCCGACCCGCGGGCGACAACTACGTGCCGCCCGACGACTGGGTGTGCCGCAGCCCCCGGCACGAGGGTTCGTGGTGGCCGGCCTGGAGTGCATGGCTGGCGGCGCATTCGAGCGCGCCGACCCCGCCGCCCGCGCTCGGCGCCCCCGAGCGCGGCTATCCCGCGCTGGAGGACGCGCCCGGGTGCTATGTGCACGAAAAATGAGCTGCCGCGCCTGCCGGGGGCGCCGACTGCACGGTTACCGAGCGAAGCGCCCTCGGTGCAGTGCGCCAGGCGATGGATCAATCGGGCTTATAGTTGAAGCATTATTTTTTGTTGCACTGCGCAAAAAACACCGCTAGTATTCGAACCGTCTCCTCCACCCTCCTCCTTTGGTGTGGATTTGGCCCGGAGGTCGAAAGACCTCCGGGCTTTTTTCTTTTGCCGCGCCCCGTTTGCGCCATGCGGTGATCTCCCGTCTCGTCAGGCGACTTCGGCGCTGATCATGCGACGGATCTCCGGCACGCAGGAACCGCAGGACGTGCCGCACTTCAGCCGCTGCTGCATCGCATCGAAATCGTCGCCGCCTTCAATCGCGGCACGGATGTCCGCCTCCGCCACGTTCAGGCAGTTGCAGATGATCCGCCCCCGCCCCCGGGCCGCCGCAGGTGGCGCGGCCAGCGGCGCCATCAGCCAGCGGCGCAGATCGGCGGTCGCCTGGCGCTCCACCATCACGTCGCGCAACCACGCCCCGGCGACGGTCTCGCCGCACAGGCGCAGGCCGACCAGGCGGTCGTCCGCGATCAGCGCACGCTTGCTGACGCCACGGCGGGCGTCGGAATAGCTCAGCGCCGCATCCACCGCCAGCCCCGCGAGCGCGTCCAGTTCGTCCAGCCAGGCCGGCGGGATCGGCCGGTCGTGCGCGACGCGCAGCACGACCGCGGCCTCGTCGCGGCCCGCGAGCGCGAGCGAGGCGTAGGCGAAACGCGCCAGCCACGGCACCAGCGCCTCGGCGAGTTCGGGGGCGGTGCGCTCCGCCGTCTCGACCCGCATCAGCAGCAACTGGAAGGGCAACGCCACCTTGTCGATGCGCACCGCCGCGTGCTTGAGCCCGGGCTGCTTCGAAAACGGATCGAAGTCGCCCGCCATCAGCTCATTGACGCCCGCCGAACTGAGCACGTTGCGCCCCCAGTGCATGGCGACGAAGGCCTGGCCGCGGCGCACCTCGTCCGAGGCCACCGCGCGCAGCACGATCGCGCCGCGCCGGCTCGACACCCGCACCAGCTCGCCGCTGGCGACCTCGAACATGCGCAGGTCGGCCGGATGCAGCTCGATGCGCGCCTCGTCCACGTGGCTGTACAGGCGCGCGACCTTCCCCGTGCGGCTCATGCCGTGCCACTGGTCGCGCAGCCGTCCGGTGGTGAGCGCGATCGGATGGCGCGCATCGGTCTGCTCCGCCGTGGCCTCTCCGGCCGGCACGACGAAGCGCGCGCGGCCATCCGGCGTCGGAAAGCGGCCATCGGCATAGAGCCGCGTGCGCCGCGCCGCATCGGCCACCGCCATGCCTGCCGGGAACGGCCACTGCTGCGGCCCGGCCGATTCGAGCACGGCGTAGTCGAGCCCGGTGATGTCGAGATCGCGCCCGGCGGTGGTGGCGACGTGTTCGGCGAAGATGTCTTCCACCTTGTCATAGCCGAACAGCGCCGCAGCCTGCGGCCTGCCGATCAGCGGTGCGAGCGCCTGCGCGAAGTCGCACACGATGCGCCAGTCGGCGCGCGCCTCGCCCGGCGGCGGCAGCGCGCGGCGCACGCGGGTGATGCGGCGCTCGGAGTTGGTGACCGTGCCCTCCTTCTCGCCCCAGGTCGCCGCCGGCAGCATCAGGTCGGCGAAGGGCGCGGTCTCGGTGCTGCGGTAGGCCTCCTGCAGCACGACGAAGTCGCAGCGCTCAAGCGCCTCGCGCACCAGCGCCTGTTCCGGCAGCGACTGCGCCGGATTGGTGCACGCGATCCACAAGGCCTTGATCCGCCCTTCGGCCGCGGCGCGGAAGAGCTCGACCGCGGTCAGGCCGGGCTTGTCCGGCACGCTCTCCACGCCCCACAGGCGCGCGACCTCGGCGCGATGCGCGGGGTTGGCGAGATCGCGGTGGGCGGACAGCAGGTTCGCCAGGCCGCCGACCTCGCGCCCACCCATGGCGTTGGGCTGGCCGGTCAGCGAGAACGGGCCGCAGCCGGCGCGGCCGATCCTGCCGGTGGCGAGCGACAGCGCGATCAGCGCCGCACCGTTGTGCGTGCCGTGGGTGGACTGGTTCAGGCCCTGGCACCACAGCGACATCGCTGCCGGCGCCCGTCCCCACCAGCGCGCGGCGGTGACGATGGCCGCCGCGTCGAGGCCGCACTTCTCGGCCGCCACGGTCGGCGTCACCGCCGCCACGTGCGCGCGCAGGGCCTCGAAGCCCTCGGTGTGGGCGGCGATGAAGGCCGCATCGATCAGGCCTTCGCGCAGCAGCACGTGCAGCATCGCGTTGTACAGCCAGATGTCGGTGCCGGGCAGCAGCGCCAGGTGCAGGTCGGCCGCGGCGGCGGTGTCGGTGCGGCGCGGATCGACGACGATCAGCTTCATGTCCGGGCGCGCCTTCCTCGCGTCCTCGATGCGGCGGAAGGCGACCGGGTGCGCATAGGCCGGGTTGGCACCGGCGATCAGCAGGCAGTCGGTATGGTCGAAGTCCTCGTAGGCGCAGGGCGGCGCATCGGCGCCCAGCGTCTGCTTGTAGGCGGCGACCGCGCTCGACATGCATAGGCGCGAGTTGGTGTCGACGTTGTTGCTGCCGATCAGGCCCTTCATCGCCTTGTTGAAGACGTAGTAGTCCTCGGTCAGCAGCTGGCCGGAGATGTAGAAGGCCACCGAATCCGGGCCGTGCGTGCGGATGGCCTCGGCGAAACGCTCCGCCGCCGTGGCAATCGCGGCATCCCAGCTCACGCGCCGGCGCGGCTCGCCGCGTACGCTGCGCAGTTCGGGATGGAGCAGCCGGGTCTCGGGCCGGGCGCTCAGGTGCAGCGTCGAGCCCTTGGTGCACAGGCGGCCGAAATTGGCCGGGTGCGCAGGATCGCCGCGCACGCCGGTGATGCGCGCGCCGTCGTGCTCGATCAGCACGCCACAGCCGACGCCGCAGTAGGGACAGGTGGATCTTGTTTCCATCCGGGTTTCCATCACGGTCTCCGCAATCTCGATCTCGGGGTGGAGGCGTTCGTTCAGTGCCGGCTCAACAGGAAGAGCAGCACCAGATTGAGCAGCAGGGACGCGCCGGCGAGCAGCTTCAGCGCCAGGCGCGGGTTGCGCTCGACCAGCGGCACGTGGCGACGGGTGGCGAGCGGCCGGCTGGCGCCGCGCTCGAGCGCGAGCAGGAACTCCTCGGCGGTCTCGAATCGGTCCTTTTGCTCCCTCGCGCACGCCTTGAGCAGCACTGCCTCCAGCCACGCGGGGGTGTCGGGGCGGTAGCGGACGGGCGATACCGGCGCGCCGAAGTGCGGGCGCTGGAAGGGTTCGATCTCGCCGTAGGGGTACTTGCGGGTGAGCAGCTCGTACAGGGTCACGCCGCAGGCATAGAGGTCGGACGACTCGCTGGCGGGGCTGCCAGCGACGAGCTCCGGCGCCATGTAGGACGGCGTGCCCGGGTTGTTTATCTCGGCCAGGTCCTCGGCATCCGCCGCCGCCACGCCGAGGTCGAGCAGGCGCAGCTCGCCGCCGCGGTCGACGTGCACGTTGTCGGGCTTGATGTCGCGATGCACGATGCCGAGCCGGTGCAGCGCGGCGACACGACCGAGCAGCGCGCAGCCGATGCCGACCAGCTCGTGCGGGGCGTAGCGGTGGCCGCGACCGAGCGCGGCCTTCAGCGTCTCGCCCTCGTGCCAGCTCATCAGGTAGTACAGGTGGTCGCGCTGCGCATGCTCGCAAACGCGCGGAAAACCCCTCCCCGGCACCCGCCGCGCCAGCCATTCCTCGCGCACCAGCGCGCTCGCGGCCTCGTCGTCGGCGTCCGGGAGCAGGGTCTTCAGCACCAGGGCGGCGCCGTCGGCGAGCCGGGTCACGCGGTAGAGCAGCGTCACCCGCGATTCGTGCAGCAGCTCCTCGATGCGCAGGCCGTCCAGTACCTGCCCGGGCTTGAGCCGCGGCGGCAGCGACAGGCGGCGGCTGTCGGCGAGGCGGTCGCGCAGGGTGTCGGGGGGCAGCGCATCGATGCGGGCGACCAGGGCGGTGGCGTTGTCGGCCGTGCCGCGGCGGATCGCGCCGAGGACGAGCGCATCGGCCGCGGCCTGGGCGCCGGCACCGCCCTCGGCGTGGTCAGCGGCGTGGGCTTGGTCGATGGCGTCGCTGCCCCCGTGGCCGCCCCCGCGGCCGCCCGCCTGCGCCGCCATCACCGCCGCGATGCCGGCGTCGCCCAGCGTGGCCCACACGCCGTCGGTCACCAGCACGAAGCAGTCGCCCACCGCCAGTTCGCCGTCGTCGTGATCCACCAGCAGCCGGGCCTCGAGCCCGATCGCGCGCCGCAGCACGTTGTCGAACTCGGGGTGCGCCCAGGTGTGGTCCTCTGTCAGGCGCAGCAGCGCACCGTCGCGCCAGCGGTAGGCGCGCGAGTCGCCGACGTGGGCGACGTGGTGGCGCCGCCCGCGCAGCACCACCGCGGTGAGCGTGGTAGCCATGCCGGCATAGTCGCGCGACTTGGCGGACTGGCCGAGCAGCCAGCGATTGACCGCGCCGAGCACGGTGTCGATCGACTTGTCCACGCCCCAGGTCTGCGGCGTGGCGTAGTAGTCGGCGAGCAGGCTGCGCACCGTCTGCTCCGCCGCCTCGCGCCCGTGGGCGTGGCCGCCCACGCCGTCGGCCACCGCCAGCAGCACGCCCTTGGCGGCGAGCTCCTCGCCCTCGGGGGTGGCCGCGCCGACGAAGTCCTCGTTGCGCGGCCGCGGCCCCTGCTGGCTGGCGTGACCGAGGCTGACCTGCAGCGCGTGCATGGCTCAGATCTTCGCCGAGCTCAGGTGCGCCGCGCCCCAGGTGGTGCGCCAGCGCGTCTTCACCGCGGTCAGCCCGATCAGCGCGAACACCGCGAGCGCGGCGAAGATCAGGAAACCGGCCTGGTAGCTGCCGGTGAGCTGGCGCGAGTAGCCGAGCGAGGACGCCAGGTAGAAGCCGCCGATGCCGCCCGCCATGCCGACCAGGCCGGTCATCACCCCGATCTCGCGCCGGAAGCGCTGCGGCACGAGCTGGAACACTGCACCGTTACCCATGCCCAGCGCCAGCATCGCGCACACGAACATCGCCAGCGCCATCCACGCCTGCGGCAGGCCGACGCTGACGATGGCGAGGAAGACCGCCGCAAGGACGTACATCACGGTCAGCGACTTCACCCCGCCGACGCGGTCGGCCACGTTGCCGCCGATCGGGCGCACCAGCGAGCCGGCGAACACGCAGGCCGCGGTGAAGTAGCCCGCCATCTTGGGATCCAGCCCGTACTGGGTGTTGAAGTAGATCACCAGCGACGAAGCCAGGCCGACGAAACCGCCGAAGGTCACCGCGTAGAAGAACATGAACCACCACGCGTCCTTGTCCTTCAGCACCGCCAGGTATTCGGCGAAGCGCTTGGGCGGCGGCGCGTCGGGCGCATCCTTGGCCATGAAGCAGAAGGCCACCAGCACGATCAACAGCGGGATCAGCGCCAGCCCGAACACGTTGTGCCAGCCGAAGGCCAGTGCCAGCCCGGGCGCGAACAGCGCCGCGAACGCGGTGCCGGAGTTGCCGGCGCCGGCGATGCCCATCGCCGTGCCCTGGTGCTCGGGCGGATACCAGCGCGAGGCCAGCGGCAAGGCGGCGGCGAAGGACGCCCCGGCCACGCCGAGGAAGACGCCCAGCACCAGCAGTTCGGAGAACGAATGCACGCCGGCGACCCAGGCATAGGCGAGCGCGCCGATCACGATCACCTGGCCGATGATCGCCGCCTTCTTCGGCGACAGGCGGTCGACCAGCACGCCCATCACCATGCGCAGCAGGGCCCCCGCCAGCACTGGCGTGGCCACCATCAGGCCCTTCTCGGCATGCGACAGGCCGAGGTCGGCCGCGATGCCGACCGCCAGCGGACCGAGCAGCACCCACACCATGAAGGCGAGGTCGAAATACAGGAAGGCGGCGATCAGCGTCGGCGTGTGGCCGGCCTGCAGGAAGGATTTCTTGTCCATGTCGGGCTCCAGAGTCATGCGTCATGCGCACCGTCGGTGCAGGGATTTCCAGCGCATGACTCCGTTGCCAAATCGACCCACCGCCGCTGGCGGGTCGGACGCTGTGCTGATGACTTCTCAGCAAGCGCCGTGCCACGTTTTAAATCGTTCAAAATCAGCAGCTTGGCCTCCTGACTTGCGGGTGGCCATGCACCAGCTTGGTGTGCAGTGCACAAGAGCGGTGCGTGCGCGGGCGTGCCAGCCGGGAAAAAGGCGTGGGGCATGGCTGGCAGCGCGACGAGGCGGAAGGCCGCGCGCGCAGACTCGACGCGAGGACTCCGTGCCTCATTCATGCTATTTTCTCGATAATTTTTCTATTTATCGAGTTATTAAGATTGCCATGTCTTCGCCGCTCGTCATCCTGATCCTGTCGCTGCTGCTCGGCCTGCAGCCGATCACCACCGACCTCTACCTTCCTGCCCTGCCCGCGCTGACCGCCAGCTTCGGCGCGGCCCCCGCGCAGGCGCAGCTGACCCTGACCGCGCTGCTGCTCGCCTTCGGCGCGTCGCAGCTGTTCTGGGGACCGCTGTCCGACCGGATCGGGCGGCGCCCGGTGCTGCGGATCGGTCTGGCCGGCTACACGCTGGCGGCGATCGGCAGCGCACTGGCCGGTTCGATCGAGCTGATGGTGTTCTGGCGCGTGCTGCAGGGGGCCTTCATGGGCGCGGGCACGGTGTGTGCGCGAGCGATCGTGCGCGACCTCTACTCGCCGCAGGAAGGGGCGCGGGCGATGAGCAAGGGGCTTTCCGGGCTGGGCGTGGCCGCCTGCCTGAGCCCATGGCTCGGCGGCCTGCTGGCCGAATGGTTCGGCTGGCGCGCCACCCTGGTGGCGCTCACGGCAGCGGGTGCCGCGACCCTGTTCGTGGTCGCGCGGTATTTCCAGGAGACGCTGCACGAGCGCCATCCCGAGGCACTGCAGCCCGGCGTGCTGCTGCGCACCGCGCGCACCATCGTCGGCAACCGCAGCTTCTGGACCTACGCCGCGCTATCCACCGCCTCCTTCGGCGGACTGTTCTGCATCCTGTCGGCGTCGTCCTTCGTGTTAATCAATCTGCTCGGCACCTCGCCAAGCTTCTACGGCATGCTGCTGCTCATGCTTTCCGCGTTCTACATCGTCGGTACGATCCTGTGCCGGCGCTTGATCCTGCGTATCGGCGTGCAGCGCAGCGTGATGATCGGCGGCGCCTTGTCCTTGAGCGGCGGCGGCCTGATGCTGGCCTTCGCACTGGCCGGGGCGAGCACGGTATGGACGATCATGGTGCCGGCCTTCATCTTCATGCTCGGACATGGGGTACACCAGCCCTGCGGCCAGAGTGGCGCGGTCGCACCGTTTCCGAAGGCCGCCGGCGCCGCGTCGGCGATCACCGGTTTCCTGATGATGGTGGTGGCCTTCGGCGCCGCGTACTGGGTGGGCGCCAACATGGACGGCAGCGCGCTGCCGATGATCGTCGGCGTCGCCTTGTGCAGCGCCGCGGTGGCGTTCATCGCCTGGGTGCCGGTGCAGCGGGTGCGGCTGGGGGCGGCGGGGTAAGGCTCGCCGAGGCCGCACGAGTGGGCGCCAGCACGCCGGACTGGCGCACACGCAATCGCTCAACGCTTCGGCCGCGCGCCCTCACACCGCCAGCCAGACCTCCCCGCCCTCGACCTTGACCTCGAAGCTCGCGCACACCCCCACGTCCGGCGCCAGCGCCTGCCCATCCTGCAGGTTGAAGTTCCAGCCGTGCAGCGGGCAGGTGACCTTGCGCCCGTGGACGATGCCCTGCGACAGCGGGCCGCCCTTGTGCGCGCACTTGTCGTGGAGCGCGAAGACCTCGTCCTCGGCGTTGCGGAAGACGGCGATGTCGCCGCCGCTGGCGCGCTGCACGACGCGCGCGCCCAGGCGCGGGATGTCGTCCAGCGGGCAGATGCGTTTCCAGTTGCTCATGGCGTGTCCTCGTGTGTGCGGGCCGTTCAGGCCTCAACCTTGATCGGGATGAACTGCTTGACGGCCTGGGCTTCGCGGCTGGTTTCCCAGGGGTCGCGGGCGTCCTTCAGCGCGTCGAGCAGGCGGGCGTGCAGGCGGCGGCGGTTCTCGCCATCCTCGACCACCTGCGACTTGACGTAGTCGAGGCCGACACGCTCGAGCCAATGCACGGTGCGCTCGAGGTACCAGCCCTCCTCGCGGTAGAGCTGCAGGAAGGCGCCGGAATACTCCATGACCTCCTCGTCGCTGCCGACCTTGCACAGGAACTGCGCGACCTCGGTCTTGATGCCGCCGTTGCCGCCGACGTAGAGCTCGTAGCCGGAATCGACGCCGATCACGCCGACGTCCTTGATGCCGGCCTCGGCGCAGTTGCGCGGGCAGCCGGAGACCGCGAGCTTGACCTTGTGCGGCGCATACATGTCGAACAGCATCTTCTCGAGCTTGACCCCCATGTCCATCGCCAGCTGGGTGCCGAAGCGGCAGTGCTCGGCGCCGACGCAGGTCTTCACGGTG
>JARRBR010000179.1 GCA_029982755.1 Rhodocyclaceae bacterium | reverse complement strand
GGTGGTCAAGGCCGTGCCGGATACCCCGGTCACGCTCAAGTTCCGCACCGGCTGGAACCGCGCCAACAAGAACGCACCGACGATCGCCCGCATCGCCGAGGACGCCGGCATCCGCGCCATCGCCATCCACGGCCGCACCCGCGCCGACCAGTACATGGGCGAGGCCGAGTACGACACGATCGCCCACGTCAAGACGCTGGTGAAGATCCCGGTGATCGCCAACGGCGACATCACCAGCCCGCAGAAGGCCAAGTACGTGCTCGACTACACCGGCGCCGACGGCGTCATGATCGGCCGCGCCGCCCAGGGCCGGCCGTGGATCTTCCGCGAGATCGAGCACTTCCTCGCCACCGGCGAGCTGCTGCCCGCGCCGCTGGTGAGCGAGATCCATCAGGTCTGCCGCGAGCACCTGGGCGACCTCTACGCCTTCTACGGCGACGACCGCGGCGTGAAAATCGCGCGCAAGCACATCTCCTGGTACACCAAGGGCCTGGTCGGCTCGGCGGCTTTCCGCCGCGCGATGAACCAGATCCCCGACATCCCCGCCCAGCTCGCCGCGGTCGACGACTTCTTCGGCCAGCTCGCCGAAGCCGACGCGCGCCTGAGCTACGAGGCGGATCCGCAGGCCGAATACCCGCAGGAACTCGCAGCATGAGTCGCAGCAACGAGATCGCGGACGCCGTCGTCCGCACGCTGGACCAGTATTTCCGCGACCTCGACGGCGAGAAGCCCGCCGCCATCCACGACATGGTGATCCGCAACGTCGAGCGCCCGATGCTCGAGTTCGTGCTCCAGCGCGCCAACGGCAACCAGACGGTGGCGGCCGAGATGCTTGGCATCAACCGCAACACGCTGCGCCGCAAGCTGACCGATTACGAACTGCTGTAGGCAGCGCACACCGGCACGCACACCACCGGGCGCAGTCTTCCCGATCCAGACCTCCCCGATCCAATCCTAATCTCCGGCCCACAACGATGAACGTGACCCAAGCCCTGATCAGTGTCTCCGACAAACGCGGCGTGCTCGACTTCGCCCGCGAGCTGTCCGCCCTCGGCATCAAGCTGCTGTCGACCGGCGGCACCGCCAGCCTGCTGCGCGAAGCCGGCCTGCCGGTCACCGACGTCTCCGAGCACACCGGCTTCCCGGAGATGCTCGACGGCCGCGTCAAGACCCTGCATCCGAAGGTGCATGGCGGAATCCTCGCCCGCCGCGACCTCGCCGAGCACATGGAGACGATCGCCGCGCACGACATCGGCCGCATCGACCTGGTGGTGGTGAACCTCTACCCCTTCCAGCGGACCGTGGCCAAGCCCGACTGCTCGCTGGAAGACGCGATCGAGAACATCGACATCGGCGGCCCCACCATGGTGCGCGCCGCGGCCAAGAACCACGGCAACGAGCAGGGCGGCGTCGGCATCGTCACCGACCCCGAGGACTACGGCTGCATCGTCGAGGAGCTCAAGGCCAACGCCGGCAAGCTCAGCCACAAGACCCGCTTCGCGCTCGCGGTGAAGGCCTTCACCCACACCGCGCGCTACGACTCGGCGATCTCCAACTACCTCACCGCACTGGTCACCAACGAGGCCGGCGACGTGTCGCTGCAGACCTATCCCGAGCGCCTGCAGCTCGCCTTCGACAAGGTGCAGGACCTGCGCTACGGCGAGAACCCGCACCAATCCGCGGCCTTCTACCGCCAGCCCGGCGCCGCCGAGGGCGGCATCGCCGGCTACACCCAGCTGCAGGGCAAGGAGCTGTCCTACAACAACATCGCCGACGCCGATGCGGCCTGGGAATGCGTCAAGGCCTTCGACGGCTCGGCCGCGGCGTGCGTCATCGTCAAGCACGCCAACCCCTGTGGCGTGGCCGTCGCCGCCAGCGCGCTCGAGGCCTACAAGAAGGCCTTCTCCACCGACCCGACCTCGGCCTTCGGCGGCATCATCGCCTTCAACGGCGAGGTCGACCGCGCCGCCGCCGAAGCCGTTTCGGCGCAGTTCCTCGAGGTGCTGATCGCGCCCTCCTACACCGCCGATGCGCTCGAGCTGCTCGCGAGCAAGAAGAACGTGCGCGTGCTCACCTGCCCGCTCGGCCAGCCCGCCGGCGCCTTCGACTACAAGCGCGTGGGCGGCGGCCTGCTGGTGCAGAGCGCCGACGAGGCCCGCATCCAGATCGCCGACCTCAAGGTGGTGACCAGGCGCGCACCCACCGAGGCGGAAATGCGCGACATGCTGTTCGCCTGGCGCGTGGCCAAGTACGTCAAGTCCAACGCCATCGTCTACTGCAAGGACGGCATGACCGTCGGCGTCGGCGCCGGCCAGATGAGCCGGGTCGACTCCGCCCGCATCGCCAAGATCAAGGCCGAGAACGCCGGCCTTCAGATCGCCGGCTGCGTGGTCGCCTCCGACGCCTTCTTCCCCTTCCGCGACGGCCTCGACGTGCTCGCCCAGGCCGGCGCCACCGCGGTGATCCAGCCCGGCGGCTCGATGCGCGACGAAGAGGTGATCGCCGCCGCCGACGAGCAGAACATCGCCATGGTGTTCACCGGCTTCCGCCACTTCCGCCACTAACAAGAACGAGTCCTCGTCATCGGTTCCGGCGGCCGCGAACACGCGCTGGCCTGGAAACTCGCCCAGTCGCCCAAGGTCACCCGCGTGCTGGTCGCGCCGGGCAACCCGGGCACCGCTGCCGAGAAGCTGCTGCAGAACGTGCCGGTCACCGACATCGCGGAGCTGGTCGAGCTCGCCCGCCGCGAGCAGGTCGCGTTCACCGTGGTCGGCCCCGAGGCGCCGCTGGCCGCCGGCGTGGTCGATGCCTTCCGCGCCGCCGGCCTGCCGATCTTCGGCCCGACCAGGGCGGCGGCCCAGCTCGAGAGCTCGAAGGACTTCGCCAAGCAGTTCCTGGTCCGCCACCACATCCCGACCGCGAAGTACCGGACCTTCTCCGATGCCGCCGCAGCCCACGCCTACATCGACGCCGAAGGCGCGCCAATCGTGATCAAGGCCGACGGCCTGGCCGCGGGCAAGGGCGTGGTGGTGGCGATGAGCGCCGACGAGGCCCATGCCGCGATCGACATGATGCTGCTCGACAACCGCATGGGCGATGCGGGCGCACGCGTGGTGATCGAGGAGTTCATGGAGGGCGAGGAAGCCAGCTTCATCGTCATGGCCGACGGCAGGCACGCGCTCGCGCTCGCCACCAGCCAGGACCACAAGCGCCTCAAGGACGGCGACCTGGGCCCCAACACCGGCGGCATGGGCGCCTACTCGCCCGCCCCGGTGGTCACCCCCGACGTCCATGCGCGCGTGATGCGCGAGATCATCAACCCGACGCTGGCCGGCATGGCGGCCGACGGCCTGCCCTACACCGGCTTCCTCTATGCCGGCCTGATGATCGACGGCGAAGGCAAGCCGCGGGTGGTCGAATTCAACTGCCGCATGGGCGACCCCGAGACGCAGCCGATCATGATGCGGCTCAAGACCGACCTCGCCGACCTCATCGAAGCCGCCATCGCCGGCAAGCTCGACCAGGTCGAGGCCGAATGGGACCGCCGCTTCGCGCTCGGCGTGGTGCTGGCCGCCGCCGGCTATCCCGAGAATCCGCGCAAGGGCGACCCGATCACCGGCCTGCCCGCCGCCGAGCAGGACGATGCGCACGTGTTCCACGCCGGCACTGCCCTGCACGACGGCCAGGTCGTCACCGCCGGCGGCCGCGTGCTGTGCGTGACCGCGCTCGGCGACAACGCGCGGACGGCGCAGAAGCGCGCTTATGAGGTCGCCGACGCGATCCTGTTCGAGGGCCGCCAGTACCGCCGCGACATCGGCCACCGGGCGATCGGGCGCAAGACCTGAATGGATCCGCGCACGGTCAAGCCCTGGTTCACCGGGCTGCAGCGAGACATCGTCGCCCGCCTCGAGGCCTTCGACGGCCAGGCTTTCCGCAGCGACGGCTGGGAGCGCCCCGGCGGCGGTGGCGGGCTGACCCGCGTCATCGAGGACGGCGCCTTCTTCGAGCGCGGCGGCGTCAACTTCTCGCACGTGATGGGCGACGGCATGCCCGCCTCGGCCACCGCGCACCGCCCCGAGCTCGCCGGGCGCCGCTTCGAGGCCATGGGCGTGTCGCTGGTACTGCATCCGCGCAACCCATACTGCCCGACGGTGCACATGAACGTGCGCTGCTTCGTGGCGCTCGCCGACGGCAAGGCGCCGGTGTGGTGGTTCGGCGGCGGCATGGACCTGACGCCCTACTATCCTTTCGAGGAAGACGTCCGCCACTTTCACGCCACCTGCAAGGCGGCGGTACTGCCTTTCGGCGGCGAGGCCGAATACGCCCGCCTCAAGGACTGGTGCGACCGCTACTTCTTCCTCAAGCACCGCAACGAGCCACGCGGCGTGGGGGGGCTGTTCTTCGACGACCTGGGCGCCGACGGCAGCACGGACTTCGACACCGCCTTCGGCCTCACCAGATCGGTCGGCGAGGCCTTCCTCGACGCCTACCTGCCCATCGTCGAACGCCGCAGGGACACCCCCTACGGCGAGCGCGAGCGTGATTTCCAGGCCTATCGGCGCGGCCGCTATGTGGAATTCAACCTGGTGTTCGACCGCGGCACCCTGTTCGGCCTGCAGTCCGGCGGGCGCACCGAATCCATCCTGATGTCGATGCCGCCGATCGTCAAATGGCGCTACGACTGGCACCCCGAGCCCGGCTCCGCCGAGGCCATGCTGTACGACACCTACCTGAAGGCGCGCGACTGGGCCTGAGCCCGGCGGCGCGCGCCGGCAGCAGCGGGCGCGACGCTCAGGCCGCGCCGCCCGCCACCCGCTCGGCCGCGGCGCGGTAGTGGCGCTGTGCGTCTTCCCGCCGCTCAAGCGTGTCGAACAGGTGCGCGAGCGCGAGATGGGTCTCGACCGCGGGCTCCAGGCCCAGCGAAGCCTCCAGGTAGCTCTGCGCCTTGCCCCACAGCTCGGTGCGCCGGCACAGCTGGCCGAGCGCGAACAGCAGACCGGCGTCGCGCGGCTGGCGTTCGAGCCAGGACTCGGCGTTGTGCAGGCAGGCGCGCGCCGCGTCGACCGAATCCGCGCAATAGGCGTACAGGCGCGCCAGGCCGCTGTCCCAACGCTCCTCGAGCAGACGCTCGGTCTGCGCACGGGCGAGCTTGGCACAGCCGGCGCGCGCCATCAGCGGCAGCACGCCCTCGACCAGGCCGCGGTCCTGCAGCTCCTCGGTCGGGATCGCCTGCCAGTAGGCCTCCACCGCCACCGGGTCGGCGCCGAGCTGCTTCATGCGCTCGATGTGCGCCCTGCGCAGGCCGGGGGCAGCCTGCTCCGCGGTCAGCGCCTTGTGCTTGCGAAGCTGGCGCAGGATGTGCAGGAGTTCCTCCCAGCGCCCGAGCTCGAACGCGACCCGCGCTTCCAGCCGCAGCATCGCGATGTGCTTGTGCCCTCCCTCGCGCAACTGGGCGAGACGGGACGAGGCGACATCGAACTGCCGGCTCTCGATCGCCAGTTCGGCCTCGGTCATCAGGCGCGCGACTTCGCTTTCCTTGCCCTGCTCGGCCGCGTGATCGAGCCACTCGCGGTAGCGCGTCTCGTCCTGCAGGGCGTGGGCCGCGCGTGCGGCCACCAGCGCCGCCATCGACGAGCCCTCGGTCGCGGCGTAGGCGGTCGACGCCGACTTCAGCGACTGCGCGAAACGTCCCTCGAACAACGCGTTGATCGCGCCGTGCAGCGCCTTGTCCGCCTTCTCGCGGCGGCGGCGCTCGCGCCACTGCGCGACCCGCGACGGCAACGCGAGCGTGCGGGTGAACACCCGCAACGCGAGGTGGATCAGCAGCACGCCGGCCACCAGCAGCACGATGAAGAGGTTCAGGGAAATCTGTGCCCGCCACGGCGACAGCACCACCAGGACGTAGCCGTCATTCACCCCGGCAATCATCGCCACGCCCACGGCGAGCGCGAAAATGCCGATCAGCCAGATCAGTGCACGCATCGTCGGCCCCTCACTCGCTCGCGGCCGCGGGCGCAGCATCCGCCGCCGGCGCCGCGGTGGCGGACGGAGCGGCAGGCGCC
>JARRBR010000066.1 GCA_029982755.1 Rhodocyclaceae bacterium | reverse complement strand
GGGCTACGCCCTTCGCGGGCTTCTCTGCGCACACTCGCGGTCAGCAACTCGACTACACTGAACATCGGCTGCTCCATGACAGGCAGCTAAAGTGCCTGGGTAAAATTCAACGCGCACCGCTGGGTAGTTTTAGACGCGCGCCGACAGTCCTACCGCCAGTTCGCCCGCGAGCTCGGCATGCCGCGCGCACCGCGCACCGTCGGCAGCGCGATCGCGGCCAACACCATCGGCTACCTGATCCCCTGCCACCGCGTGATCCGCGCCGGCGGCGAGATCGGCGACTACCGCTGGGGCAGCGCACGCAAGCTGGCCCTGCTCGGCCGCGAGGCGGCTCGCCTGGACGCCTGAACCGGCGGAGCGGCGCTCGACCGACGCCCGATCGGCACGAAACCATCGCCGCGCCGCCCGCGCTGTGCTAAACATCGGCGCAACCACCGCCCGACGACACCCATGACGACCCGCTCCCCGCTGCAACGCGCGCAGGACCTGATTCGCGCCGAATGGCAGCACCTCACCACCATCAACCCCAGCACCCGGCGCTGGCAGATGCCGTTCGCGGCGGCCCTGGCCTCCGGCCTGCCACTGATGGTGGGCGCGTGGTTCGGCCACCTCGAATACGGACTGATCTCCTCGATCGGCGGCCTCGCCTTCCTCCACCTGCCGAACACGCCGATGTCGCACCGCATGGTGTGGCTGATGGCCTGCGCCTTTGGCCTGGCCGCGAGCTACGCGCTCGGCCTGATGACGCACTTCCTGCCGCTGGCCAAGGTCGGCGTGCTGGCGCTGATCGCGATGCTGGTGACGATGGTCTGCCGCTTCTACCGCCTGGGCCCGCCGGGCAGCCTGTTCTTCATCATGGCGGCGGCGATCGGCGCCTACACGCCGGGCACCGTGGAGCAGATCCCGCTGCGCGTCGGCCTGCTGACCATGGGCGCGCTGCTCGCCAGCCTGATCGCCTTCTTCTACAGCCTGTACGTGCTGCGCCTGCAGGCACCCGACCCGGTGGCGCCCTTGCCGCCGCCCAGCTTCGATTTCGTCGTCCTCGACGCGGTGGTGATCGGCGCCTTCGTCGGCCTGTCGCTGGCGATCGCGCAGGCGCTGCAGCTCGACCGCCCCTACTGGGTGCCGGTGAGCTGCCTCGCGGTGATCCAGGGCGCCTCGCTGCGCGCGGTGTGGAACCGCCAGCTCCACCGCGTGCTTGGCACCGCGATCGGCATGCTGCTCGCCTGGGGCCTGCTGAGCCTGCCGCTCGACGCCTGGCGCGTGGCGCTGCTGGTGATCCTGCTCGCATTCGCCATCGAGACCCTGGTGGTGCGCCACTACGGCCTGGCGGTGATCTTCATCACCCCGCTCACCATCCTCCTCGCCGAAGCCGCCACCCTCGGCCACACGCCGCTCGCGGAACTGATCGCATCGCGCTTCATCGACACCATGCTCGGCTGCGTGGTCGGCCTCGCCGGCGGCATCTGCCTGCACAGCGCGCGCTTCCGCGCGCTCGTCGGCGGCCCATTGCGCCGGCTGGTACCGCGCCGGCCGCAGTCGTGAAGCGGAACTTTGCCGCCATGACCACCCCTACAGGCCTGCATCGATGAAGATCAACCAGCTGCGCCATCTCCTCGCCGTGGCCGACAAGGGCAGCGTGCGCGCCGCGGCGAGCGCGCTCGGCGTGTCGGCGGCGGCGGTCAGCCAGGGCCTGCGCGAACTGGAGACGACGATGGCGACGCCCCTGCTCAAGCGCGAGTCGCAGGGCGCGGTGCTGACCTATGCCGGCCGCCAGTTCCTCGTCCATGCCCGCCTGATCCTCGGCCAGGTCGGCCGTGCCGAGGCGGAGATCGCGCAGATCCGTGGCACCGCCGGCGGCACGCTGACGATCGGGGTCACGCCCTGGGTCGCGCAGTCCATCCTGCCCCACGCGCTGGCCCGCTTCCACGCCCTGCGCCCGGACGTGCATCTGGACGTCACCGAGGTGGTGGGGAGCTCCCATCCGCTGCTGCGCGACGGCACCCTCGACCTGGTGATCGCGATGCCGCCCGCGCCCGGCGAGTCGTCACTGTTCCATGCGCGCGACCTGTTCCGCTGCGACTTCGCCGTCGTCGGCCGCCTCGGCCATCCGTTCGCCCGCGCGACCTCGTTCCAGGAGCTCGTCGATCAGGACTGGGTGCTGACCATGCGCAGCGAGGGCCAGGATCAGCCGCTCATCGAACTGCTGGCCCGCCACGGCATCACGCCTCCGCCGCACCGTGTGCACTACGCGCGCTCGGGGCTGGTCGCGATCAGCATGCTCGAGGTCGGCGCCATGCTCACCCTGTGCCCCTGGCCGCTGCTCGAAACCCCGATGCTGCGCGGTCGCGTCCAGGCCCTGCCGATCCGCGAGCGCCTTCCGGAGATGCGCACCAGCATCGTGGTCCGGCGCAACGACACCCTGAGCGCCCACGGCCAGCTGTTCGTCGACTGCTTCGAGGATGCCAGCCGGGCATGCATGGCGACGGACGACCCGGTGCTGAAGCGCATCATGAATTCGGTCGAGCGGTCGCCAGCCGTTTGAGCCGCACAAAAAAAGTGCCCGCAAGCTGCGGGCACGAACCACGTTGAAGCGGAGGAGGGAGACAAAATGAAGGCGTTGCGTGCGCGGCCGCTGCCGCCCGGCGGGGCCGGCGTCCTGGCGACCCGCGGCCGATAGCGGCCTCAGCCGACGCAGGGCTGGGCGACCGGCCGCTGCCGCAGCCGGCTCGCGCCAGCTGCCGGCCGACTGGCGCGCACCGCACGACCGGTGCCGCGTGCGTGGGCCAGGGTGACGAAGCGCTCGATCGCGAGGCCATCGAAGGTCGCGCCGCTGCGCGTGCCGGCCTCGCCGGCCGCCAGGTCCACCGCGTGCCGCCACGCATCGAGGGCGTCGCGTTCGGTGATGCCGGCCTTGCGGGCGACCCAGGGCAGGATCTTGGGGGCTAACATGAGCAGAACTCCTTTCAGATTCCGGGGGAGGCCGCCCGTCGATGATCCTCGTCGTGCGCCTCTTGCAGTGCACAAATCTTATGGGCCCATGCCGCTGCCGAATAGCCAGGCGATACCTTAGGCGTAAGGATTTCGTTTACACGAACGCGCGATGAACCAACGCCACACCCCCGACTATCTCGCCGGCTACCCGCCGGCGCTGCGCCAGCAGGTGGCGACGCTGATCGAGCAGGGCGGCTTCGCCGCCGCCCTTCGCCGGCGCTACCCGCAGGCCCACGGCGTGCGCTCGGACGGCGCGCTCTACGACTACGTCCAGGCGCTCAAGGCCGAGCACATGCGCAGCGCCCCGCCGCTCGGCAAGGTGCGCTTCGACAACACCCTGCACGTGATCCGCAACGCGCTCGGCACCCACACCGCGATCTCGCGCGTGCAGGGCGCGCGCCTGCAGGCCAAGCGCGAGATCCGCATCGCCACGCTGTTCCGCGCCGTGCCGGAGGAGTTCCTGCGCATGATCGTCGTGCACGAGCTCGCCCACCTGCGCGTGCGCGATCACGACAAGGCCTTCTACCAGCTCTGCCTGCACATGGAGCCGCACTACCACCAGTACGAGTTCGACCTGCGCGCCTACCTGAGCTACCGCGACGCCGGCGGCGAGCCGCTGTGGGGCGGCTAGCCACCGCGGCACCAAATTCCTGTGGGAGCGGTGCGCAGTGGGAGCGGGCTTGCTCCAGCGCAACCCGCTCGGTCGGCCGCTGCAGACCCGCAGAGATACAAGGCATCACGCCGATCAATAACGCGCATGAGAATCCTCCGCTGATTTGAAGGAAAATATCGGCTTTGCCGGCATCGCGCCCTCTGCGCCGCCGGCCCCAGGTTTTCTCCTTCAGGAAGCGACCATGCTGCAGAAATTCCCCGCCTTCGAGGGCGTCAAAGGCCCCGTCGTCGTCGTCGTCATGGACGGCTACGGCATTCCGAAGCACGACGTCGGCAGCGCCATCGACGCCGCGCGCAAGCCCACGCTCGACCGCCTGTTCGCCGAGTACCCCAACATCCGCCTGCGCGCCCACGGCACCGCGGTCGGCATGCCCTCGGACGACGACATGGGCAACTCCGAGGTCGGCCACAACGCCATCGGTGCCGGCCAGGTCTATGCGCAGGGCGCGGCGCTGGTCGCCAACGCCATCGCCGAAGGCGCGATCTGGCAGGGCGAGGCCTGGCAGCAGATCGTCGCCGGCGCCAAGGCGGGCCGGGGGGTGATCCACTTCATCGGCCTGTTCTCCGACGGCAACGTGCACAGCCACATCGACCACCTCAAGGCGATGGTGCTGCGCGCGAAGGAGGAGGGCGTGCCCACGGTGCGCATCCACGCCCTGCTCGACGGCCGCGACGTGCCCGAAACCAGCGCGCTGGACTACGTGGTGCCCTTCGAGGCCTTCCTGCAGGAGATCAGCTCCGCCGGCTTCGACGCCCGCATCGCCTCGGGCGGCGGCCGCCAGTGCATCACCATGGACCGCTACGACGCCAACTGGCCGATGGTGGCGCGCGGCTGGCGCACCCACGTGCTTGGCGAGGGCCCGCAGTTCGCCAACGCCACCGCAGCGGTGCACGGCCTGCGCGAGCGCAACCCCGGCACCATCGACCAGGACCTGCCCGAATTCGTCATCGCCGAGCATGGCCAGCCGATCGGCACCATCGAGGACGGCGACGCGGTCGTGTTCTACAACTTCCGCGGCGACCGCGCGATCGAGATCACCCGCGCCTTCGTCGAGGAGCAGTTCACCGAGTTCGACCGCGTCCGCCATCCCAGGGTCACCTACGCCGGCATGCTGCAGTACGACGGCGACCTGCAGCTGCCCAAGCGCTTCCTGGTCGCGCCGCCGGCGATCAAGGACACCTCGGCCGAGTGGTTCAGCAAGTCCGGCCTGGCGCAGTTCGCCTGCTCCGAGACGCAGAAGTTCGGTCACGTCACCTACTTCTGGAACGGCAACCGCTCGAACAGGTTCGAGGGCGAGACCTGGCAGGAAGTGCCGAGCGACGTCGTGCCCTTCGAGCAGCGGCCGTGGATGAAGGCCGCCGAGATCACCGACGCGATGATCGCCGCGCTGCAGTCGGGCCAGTACAAGGTGCTGCGCTGCAACTACGCCAACGGCGACATGGTCGGCCACACCGGCAACTTCCGCGCCGCGACCATGGCGATCGAGGCGGTGGACCTGGCCTTGTCGCGCCTGCTGCCGGCGATCGACGCCGCCGGCGGGGTGGCGCTGATCACCGCCGACCACGGCAATGCCGACGAGATGTTCGAGCTCGACAAGAAGACCAAGCTGCCGGCGACCAACAAGGACGGCTCGTACAAGGCCAAGACCGCGCACACGCTGAATCCGGTGCCGCTGATCCTCTACGACAACGTCAGTGGCGGCAGGCTGGGCCTCAGGCAGACCGAGACCGCCGGCCTGTCCAACATCGCCGCCACCGTCGCCAACCTGCTCGGGCTGCAGAAGCACGAGAAATGGGACGACAGCGTGCTCGACGTGAAGTGACCCGGGGCGTCCGGCCCGCCCGCACGCCCGAGGGCGCGGTGCGCCAGGGGCCGGATGCCGCCTGCCGCCTGCCGCCTGCCGCCTGTAACGAATGCTTACCGAGCGCCGCCGGACCGGGGCGGATACGGGCGGGGCCGGGGCCTACAATGACGTGGTACTCATCACCCGGTCGCGCCAGATGATCCGCCTCGCACTTCCCGGCCTCGCCGCCCTGCTCCTGTCCGCCTGTGCCCTGCAGCGCCCGGCCGTCGAAACCGCACCGGGCGTCACCGAGCAGGGCGGCCAGTTCGAGTTCGCGCTGCCCAGCGGCGATTACCGCTGCGAACGCGGCGAACGCCTGAAAGTGCAGCGCGAGGTCGCCAACGCGGTCAATCACCGCATCCAGCTCGCCTGGAACGGCAACCAGTACCAGCTCGAGCGCGACCCTTCCTACTCCGGCCTGCCGCGCTTCGAGGACGCCGCCAGCGGCCTGGTGTGGATCGACCTGCCGTGGAAGGGCCTGCTGCTCGACGGCCGCACACACAAGCCGCTGGCCAACGAGTGCCGCGCGGCCTGAGCCGCGGCCCCCTTACGCCTGAGGGATGCCCGCGCGCAGCGCGTCCGCCATCGGCAGCGCGGACGCATCGCAGCCCGCGATGGCCGCATGCGCTGCGTCCTGCGCGCCGGCTGCCCGCAACGCGGCGTCGGCGACGCCGAAGCGCGCCGCATCCTGCGCCTCGGTGCGCAACGCATGGGCCATGCCCGCCTGCAGCCCGAAGCGCGCCAGCGCTGCGCGCACCTCCGGCGCCGCGCCGTGCAGGATCGCCATGCACTCCGCCCCGGCCTCGAACAGCTTGGCCCGGCGACGAGCGACGATGTCCAGATAGGCTGCCGCATCGCCCGCCGCCGCGTCACGCGCGGCGCGGTACATCACCTCGCCCTCGGCGATCACGTTGGTCGCGTCCGCCAGCACGCGCATGACCTCCATGTCGTCCAGATCCACGATCATGCGGAAGGCACCGGTGTACAGCAGGTCGCCGAGCAGGATGTTGCCGGCGTTGCCGAACAGCGCGCCCTCGCTGTGCGCGTCCGCGCCGCCGCCGCTGGCCTCGGTCACGCCGTCGTGCAGGGCGAGCGAGATGTGGATCAGCTCGACCGCCGCCGCCAGCGCATGGCGGCGGTCCCCCGCATGGCCGAGCGCGCGCGCCGCCGCCAGCACCAGGGCGGGACGCACCCGCTCGCCGGCGTGCAGGATGAACTCGACGACCTGGCGGATCAGCACCACCTCGCTGTCGAATTGACGGCGGATGAGGGCGTCGACCTGCTCCATGTCGTGCTGGAGCCAGGCGGGGAAGGGCGTGGATTGCTGGAGCATGTTCGGACTGCCGCGCAGTGGCCGCGACCGGCGGCCGGTTGAGATTCGCCCGCGAGTCTATAGCCGCACCGCGGCGCTGACCAGCCGCGCCGATGAAAGAGGGCGATCCGGCCGCGCCCGCCGCGCCCATGCCGAGGTCGAGACGGCGGTGCAGCCTCCCGGCCACAAGGTGCTCGAGGTCGGGCTGCGGGCGGATTCGGTCGAGCCCTGCGCGAGGTCTTCGGCGCGCGCGGGGCAGGCGCCGAGCGCTTCCACCAGGCGCTGTTCGCGATGCCCTGAAGCGCCGTCATCTCGCGGTTTGCGCAGCGCACAGGGGTGGGGGACCGCGTGCGCCGGGCGCGGGCGACACCCGGTCGGCAGCGCGCCTATACTGTCGATGAGCCCGCTGCAGCGGGCGATCGACGGATACCGGCGCCATGGCCAACGGACGGATCGATACCCTGCGCCACGCGGTGCGGTGGCGGGTGCTGCTGAAGTACCTGGGCGTCCTCGGCCTGGCGCTGGCGGCGCTGGACGCGGTGCCCTTGTTCGCCGCCATCGTGCTCGGCGAAGTCGCGCTCGCCGCGGTATTCGCGGTGCCGGTCGTGATGCTGGTCGCGATCTGCCTGCCGCTCGCGCGCCTGCAGGCACCGCAGCGCCTGCAGCTCAACGAGGCCTTCACCGTCGTCGTGCTGTCCTTCGTGCTCGGCGCGCTGGCGATGAGCCTGCCGCTCGCCGCGCTCGGCGGTCAGACCTGGCTCGACGGACTGTTCGAGGCGGTGTCCGGCGTCACCACCACCGGGCTCAGCACGCTGGCATCGGTCGAGGACAAGCCGCGATCCTTCCTGTTCGCGCGCGCCTGGCTGCAGTGGTACGGCGGGCTGGGCATCGTCGTGCTGTCGCTGGCGCTGTTCATGCACAACGGCCTGTTCGCCCGCCAGCTGATGGAGACCGAGGCGGCCGGCGAGACGCTGGTGTCCAGCACCTGGGTGTACGCGCGCCGCATCCTCGCCGTCTATGCGGTGCTGACGACGGCCGCGGTGGCGGCGATCTGGCTCGCGACCGGCGACGCCTTCGGCGCGCTGGTCCACGCCCTGGCCGCGGTGTCGACGGGCGGCTTCTCCAGCTTCGACGCCAGCCTCGGTCACTGGGGCGCCGGGCCCGCGGGCGTCGTGCTGGCCTGTGCACTGCTCGGCGCGGTCGCGCTGCCGCTCTACCATCGCGCCTGGCACGAGGGTCCATGGCGGGCGCCGCAGACGCTCGCGCGCGATGCCGAGCTGCGCCTGCTGCTCGCCGCCACCGCGCTCACCACCGGCCTGCTGTGGCTGTGGACGCCGGCGGGCGAGGGCGGCTCCGGTGCAAGGCTGGCCGACGCCCTGCTGCTGGCGATGAGCGCGCAGAGCACGACCGGCTTCGCGCTCGAACCCCTGGCGACGCTCGACGACGCCTCCAAGCTCACCCTCGCGGCCTCCATGCTCGCGGGCGGCAGCGTGGGCTCCACCGCCGGCGGCTTCAAGCTGCTGCGCCTGCTGCTGTTGCTGCGCGTGCTGCAGCTCGTGCTGGCGCGCGCCGCCGCGCCGCGGCACGCGGTGATCGAACCCCGGCTCGGCGACCGCCGGCTCGACGACGAGGACCTGTGGCGGGCGCTGCTGATCGTCCTGCTCTACGTGCTGGTGGTGTTCCTGTCCTGGCTCGCCTTCGTCGCCCATGGCTACGGCGGCATCGACGCGCTGTTCGAGGTCGTGTCGGCGACCGCCACGGTCGGCCTGTCCACCGGCATCGCGCGCCCCGGGCTGGAGCCGCTGCTCAAGCTCGTACTATGCTTCGACATGCTGGCAGGACGGGTCGAGATCTTCGCCCTGCTGGTGGTGCTGCATCCCGGCACCTGGTTCGGCAAACGCGCGGAGGCCGCATGAGAGCCGTATTCGTGGGCGCGGGGGCGCTGTCGGTGACCACCGCGCGCCGCCTGCTGCAGGGCGGGCACGAGGTGGTGCTGATCGACCGCGACAAGGCGCGCATCGAGGCCCTGTCGGCGGAGCTGGACTGCGGCTTCCTGCACGGCGACGGCAGCAAGCCGGCGCTGCTGCGCGAGGCCGACCCCGGACTCACCGACGTGCTGTTCTGCCTCACCGGCAACGACCAGACCAACATCCTCGCCAGCCTCGCCGGGCGTTCGCTCGGCTTCGCGCGCGTCGTCACCCGCATCGACGACCCGGAGTTCGAGCACCTGAGCCTGGAGCTCGGCCTGGAAGACATCGTGATTCCATCGCGCACGATCGGCCGGTATCTTGCCGACATGTTCGAAGGCCGCGACCATCTCGACATCATCGCGCTGATCAAGGGCGAGGCGCGCGTGTTCTCCTTCGTCGCGCGCGAGGAGGACGAGAAGCCCATCGCCGAGCTCGACCTGCCGGAGGGCAGCCGGGTGATGTTCTTCCACCGCGACGACCGCTTCACGCTGCCCGAGCCCGACACCCGGCTGCGCCGTGGCGACGAGGTGATGATCGTCACCCACAGCCGCAACCTCGAAGCCCTGCACGCGCGCTGGAGCAGCCTGGCGCGCCACCGCCACCACCGTCCCGGCGGCGCGTAGCCGCCACCAGCCCCCGCAGCACCCTCGCCTGCAGCCCCCCACGGACCTCCTCGGCGCCCGGGAGGCGCGACGGGGGTACTTGCGCACGCACGGCGATCAAACAATAATAAAGTATTACCTTTAAGCCCGAGGAGAATGTGGTGAGCACCAAGACCCAGAGCGCCCTGCGCGCAACGCTCAAGCAGGAAGATGCTGCGCTCAAGGGACGCCTGCCGGACGCGCCCCAGTCCGAGACGAACACGCCCACCGCCGCACCCGTGGCGCCCACCGCGCCCGTGAGCTCCGCTGCCCCGGAGACCCCCGCCCAGCCGGTGACGGCGCCGGCGAGTGCCGCCACGGCGCCGGCCAGTACCGCAACCGCGCCGGCCCAGGCCGCCGTGGCCGTGAAGCCGGAAAAGCGCACGCCCGAGCGCTTCAAGCTCGCCCCCAGCGACCGCCGCCGGCTCGCCACCCTGCGCGACGCGCTCAAGGCCGCGGGGCGGCGCCCGAGCAAGTCCGAACTCGTGCGTGCAGGCCTCGCCGCCCTCGCCGCACAAGGCGCAGCCGACGTGATGGCGCTGGTCGCCGGACTGTCGCCGGCGGCCCGTGCCAAGACCGGCAAAGCCCGGCGCACGAAGGGCAGGAAGGCCGGCGCCAAGCGCAAGGGCAAGTCTGCCAGCAAGAAGCGCTGAGCCGCGCGCACGGCGGTCCGGCGGCCCCGGCGCCGCCCGCGCCCCCATTGGAGGAGACGACGATGACGCAGAAGAATCCGATGCAGATCTCGGCCCGCATGGACGGGATCGACGCCGCGCTCGAGGCCGAGGGCATGCCGTCCTACAGCCAGATGTGGGCGACCAACGCCGAACTGCGGGAAGACCTCGAACGCCTGCGCGAGCGCCTGGCGATGGCGAACGCCGCGCTGTCCACGCTGCACGGCGACCTGCTGCAGACCGAGCTCATCGTCGCCACCGCCGGCAGCGTGGAACAGATCCGCCGTCAGCTCCTGCGCCTCAAGACCGATCGCGGGGCGCAGGCCGCGCGCGCGCACGAACGCTTTGCGCGGCGCTGGGGTACCGACGGGCACTGAGCTCCGGGCGCGTGCCGGCCGCCGCACCGCGAACCGCCACCCGGGCCGCTCGCGATGCGTGCAGGCTTCACCGCCGCGGGGCGTGCTCAGTTCTCGCCATCGGAAACGAGCATCTCGCCGGACCCGCTGCCGGCATCCGCTGCGCGCGTGGCACGCGTCGAGCGGCGCGCCGTCCTCGGCGACGACTCGCCGTCCGCCGGCGCGGCAAGCGCCTGCACGCTGTTCTCGCTGACCTTTCCATAGAGCTCGGACGCGACCTCGGTCGCCGACTCCAGCGCGGCGAACAGGGCTTCCGAGCCGGCCGACGCCGAACTCGACACCTCGCTGACCGCACGGTCCAGGCTGGTCTTGATGCGGGCGATCCACGCCTGCGTGATGTCGATGAACTGCTGGTGCGCATCGGTCGCGATCTCGCCGATGTCACGCACGTAGGCGACCGCATGCGCGATCTGCGGCTCGAGGCCGTCCGACTGCAGCTTCATCAGCGCGGACGCATCGTCGGCCGCGAGCAGGGCCTGCGCCTGGCGGGCACCGTCCGCGGTGGCGGCACGGGCGGTCGCGAGGTTGAGCCGGGCGACGCGGGCCGCATGCTCGAGACCTTCGGCGGCGAGGGCGTGAATGGCATCCAGGTTCGCCTGGTTGGCGGCGAGGAATTCGGCGGCGGGGACTTTCGCTTTCATCTTGGCACTCCGGAATGGGCGGTTCGAGCGTCCCCGCCAGCCAAAGCGCGGCGATCGGACGCATATTGCTGCATCGCAATATGCGTCCGAGTATAGAAAACGAAGTTCACCGCCAGATGAAGCTTCCGTGTCAGAACGCGGACAAGCCCGCCGGCCACGCCGCGATGGCCGCGGCGCCGCGCTAGTGCTTCCTGGCGCGCTTGCCCTTGGCCACCTTGGGCAGCGCGGCGACCAGGCGCGCGACCTCGGCGATGTCCTGCGCGGCGAGCAGGGCCAGGCCGGCGCGCAGCACCTCCGACTTGCTGGCGAGCATGCCGTCCTTGCCCAGCGCTTCGCGCAGCGCCTTGATGCGCTTGTGCTCGCTGGCCGGCATCGAGAAGGAGTCGCGCTCCACCTTCTCGTGCTTGTCCTTGCGTTCCGCTTCGACGGCCTTCTCGGCAGGCTTTTCGGCGGCTTTCCCGGCCTGCGCGCCCCCCCTGGCCTTCGCCATACCGGTCGCCGCCTTCGCCACCACCGGTCGTGCCGTGCTGCGGGCCGCGGGCGGCTTCGGCGGCGGCAGGACCGGCGCGATCACCTCCGCCGCCGCGGGCGCGCCGACCACCGGCGCCGCGGCTTCGGCGACCACAGGTGCGACCTTGGCCGCGGCCGCCGGCGCATGCGCGCTGCGGCGGCGTTGCGCCAGCGCGGCGTCTTCCTGCCTGAGGCTGGCGCGCAACTTCGATTTGGTCCCGCTGGCGGTGCTCATGTTCATTCCTCGATCAGTTTCAAAACGGCGGTGACCAGTCCGGCGACCTCCTCCTGCGCCGCAGCCGCCGCGCGGCCGAGGCCGAACACCGAGGTCCCGCGCACCGCGCTCAGGGCGTAGGCGCTGCGCTGCGACAGCGCGACGTCCAGCACCGGCAGGCTGAAGTCGCGCAGCACGTCGAGCACGTCGCCGGCGAGCGCGGTCCGCATCACGCGGTTGGGGAGCAGGGCGCCGCGCAGCTTCGGCCGGCCCTGCTGGCGGTCGAGGATCAGGCGCTCGATGCCGCGCGTCGCCCACAGGTCGGTCGGGCTCGGCACCACCGGCACCAGCGCGAAGTCGCACAGCTCGAGCGCGCTCATGGTGTGCGGATGCTCGATCGACGGCGGGCAGTCCATCACCACGATGTCGACCTTGTTGGCCACCGGACGCAGGGTCTTCTTCATGGCCGCGGCGTCGCCCTTCAGGCGCACCACCTCGGCCGCGAAAGGCGCCTCGGGCGGTGCCGACTCGGCCCAGCGCGAGGCGCTTTCCTGCGGATCGAGGTCGGCCAGCGCCACGCGGTAGCCCTCCAGGGCGAGGCCGGCGGCGAGCTGCATGGCCACCGTGGTCTTGCCCGATCCGCCCTTCTGCGAGATCAGTGCGATCAGGGTGGGTGCGGTCATGTTGCGTCCCGTAAAGGTAATACTCGATAGTCTAGCCAATTGCCCGCCGGGCGTGGGGACGGCGCTGGCCCGCACCCCGCGCTGGCGCACGCTGCACCGCAGCAACGGGACCGAAATCGTTTGCTACAATTCGATTTCTTCCAGACCGAGCATCCGATTATGGCGCGAGAGATCGAACGCAGGTTCCTGGTCCGCGATGTGCGGATCCTCGACGGCCGCCAGGGCGAACGCATCGTCCAGGGCTATCTCGCCAAGGAACCAGGCTCAATGTCGACCCGCGTCCGCATCCGCGGCGAACGCGCCTACCTGACCCTGAAATCGCCGAAGGTGGGCTACGGCCGCGACGAGTTCGAATACGCGATTCCGGTCACCGATGCGCAGGCGATGCTCGCCAGCCACTGCGCCCGCCGCATCGTGCGCAAGACGCGCTATCTGGTGGACCACGCGCCCCACGTGTTCGAGGTCGACGTGTTCGAAGGCCATCACGCCGGGCTGGTGGTCGCCGAGGTCGAACTGCCTCACGAACACACGCCGCTCAAGCTGCCGGCCTGGCTCGGCCGCGAGATCACCCACGACGGGCGCTACGGCAACTTCACCCTCGCGCTCGAGTCCGCCCGCCGCGAGGGCAAGGCGGCGGCGCCGGCGACGCATGCGGGCGGGCCATCCGTCGGCTTTCCCGAAATTCCGCACTCGATGTAGGACCGGCGCCGGCGGCCGCGTCGTGCGCGCGTGGCGGCTGCCGGCGCGCGCGAGATCGGCTGCATCGCATCGGTGACCGGAGTCCCGCCATGAACGCCCTGTTCCCCCTGTTCCGTTTCCACGCCTCGCGCGCGCGGCTGTTTGCCGCGTCCGTCCTGCTCGTCGTCGCCACGGCCGGCGCGGCCGCGCCGCCGCTCCCGCTGCCGGCGCTGAACATCGCCATCGAGGACAGCTCGGTGTCGGGCATCTCCTCGGGCGGCTTCATGTCGGTGCAGATGCAGGTGGCGCACGCCTCGATCATCCGTGGCGCCGGCATCGTCGCCGGCGGGCCCTACTACTGCGCCCAGGACAGCGTGCTCAAGGCCACCACCGACTGCTCCTGCACCGGCGAGCCGACCCTGGCGTGCAAGGTCGGGGACGCCAGCACGGCGGTGCCCGAGCTGGTCGCCGCCACGCGCGCCTTCCATGCCGCCGGCCGCATCGACGACCCGGCGCGGATCGCCCGCCAGCGCGTGATCACCGTGGTCGGCGGCAAGGATGCCCTGGTGCCGGCGCCGATCACCCGCCAGCTGCACGGCTACTACGACGCCTTCGGCCTGCCCGCGGCCGCGCTCGAGTCGGTGACGCTCGAGGCCGCCGGCCACACCATGCCCACCACCGCCTACGGCGGCGCCTGCGGGGCGACCGACGAGCCCTACATCGGCAGCTGCGGCTTCGAGGCCGCGCACGCGATCCTCGACTGGATCTACGGTCCGGACGTTGCCCCGCCGCGCACGTCGCCGACCCCGGCCGGCCGCTTCGCCGAGTTCGACCAGCGCGCCTACATTCCCGAAACCGGCTTCTTCAGCTACCTGTGGGGCACCGGCCTGGACAAGACCGGCTGGGTGTACATCCCGCCCGCCTGCGAGGCGGGCGAGCGCTGCCGGCTGCACGTGGTGTTCCACGGCTGCAAGCAGGGCCAGAGCTTCCTGCCGCTGCGCCGGCCACCCGGTGGCGGCCTGTACAACGGCACCACCTTCGTGCGCAACACCGGCTACGACCGCTGGGCCGACACCAACCGTCTGGTGGTGCTGTTCCCGCAGGCGGTGTCGATCCCGTGGAAGAACCCCAACGGCTGCTGGGACTGGTGGGGCTACACCGACAGCGACTACGCCACCCGCGACGGCATCCAGATCCGCGCCGTGCGCGCGATGATCGATCGGCTGAGCGCCGGGCGCCGGGACTGAGCCCCGCGCGCCGGCACGGCGGGCAGCAGGTAAACTCGCGCCCCTGTCCTGCAATGCCGAGGTGCGCCGTGTCCGCCCTGCCGATCCGCTACGTCGAACCCGTGTTCCGCCCGCCGAGCGAGGCCGAATCGCTGATCCTGCCGGTCACCGAGGGCTGCTCGTGGAACAAGTGCGCCTTCTGCGAGATGTACACCGCGCCGCAGAAGGCCTTCCGCGCCCGCGACGAGGCCGAGGTGATCGACAGCATCCGCCGTACCGGCGAGCGCTACGGCGCGCAGCTGCGGCGCGTGTTCCTCGCCGACGGCGACGCCCTGGTGCTGCCCATGCGCCGCCTGCTCGGCTATCTGGAGGCGATCCGCACCCACCTGCCCGCGGTGCACCGGGTGTCGAGCTACTGCCTGGCGCGCAACCTGAAGAAGAAGTCGGTCGCCGAGCTGAAGGAACTCGCCGCCGCCGGCCTGACGCTCGCCTACCTCGGCGCCGAATCGGGCGACGACGAGGTACTGGCACGGGTGAACAAGGGCGAGACCTTCGCCAGCACGCGCGAGGCGCTCGACAAGCTCGGCGAGGCCGGCATCACGCGCTCGGTGATGATCCTCAACGGCCTCGGCGGCGAGACCCTGAGCGCGCAGCATGCGGACAACTCCGCCCGCCTCGCCAACGCCACCCAGCCCGAATACCTGTCCATGCTGGTGGTGACCCTGCACAACGGCGGGCGCCGCTTCCTGCAGGCCTGGCCGGAGTGGCAGGCGCTGTCGCAGCAGGGGCTGTTCACCGAGATGGAGCGCTTCCTGGCGGCGCTGGAGCTGCGGCGCACGGTGTTCCGCTCCGACCACGCCTCGAACTGGCTGGTGCTCAAGGGCACGCTGGGCGCGGACAAGGCGAAGCTGCTGGCGCAGGTGAGGGCGGCAATCGAGCGTCCCGAGTCCGCTCCGCTGCGTCCGGCCTGGATGCGCGGGCTCTGAGCCGCCGCCCGCGGCGTAAACGACGAACGGGGCGGGCCGACCGCATGGTCGACCCGCCCCGCCTGCGCTTCACCGGCCGCACGCGGCGGCCGGTCCCGCATCACCGCCCTCAGGCGGCGCGTGCGGCCTTCAGGATCGCATTGAGCGTGGCGCTCGGACGCATCACCGCCTTGCACTTCTCGGCATCGGCCTTGTAGTAGCCGCCGATGTCGACCGGCTTGCCCTGCACTTCGGCGAGCTCGGCGACGATCTTCTGCTCGTTCTCGGCGAGCGCCTTGGCGAGCGGCGCGAACTTGCCCGCCAGTTCGGCGTCCTCGGTCTGCGCGGCCAGGCGCTCGGCCCAGAACTTGGCGAGATAGAACTGGCTGCCACGGTTGTCGAGCTGGCCGGTCTTGGGCGAGGGCGACTTGTTCTCGTCGAGCAGCTTGCCGGTGGCCTCGTCGAGGGTCCTGGCGAGCAGCTTGGCGCGGGCGTTGCCGGTCTTGATGCCGAGGTCCTCCAGCGACACCGCCAGGGCCAGGAACTCGCCGAGCGAATCCCAGCGCAGGTGGTTCTCCTGGATAAGCTGCTGCACGTGCTTGGGCGCCGAACCGCCGGCACCGGTCTCGTACATGCCGCCGCCGGCCATCAGCGGCACGATCGACAGCATCTTGGCCGAGGTGCCCAGCTCCATGATCGGGAACAGGTCAGTCAGGTAGTCGCGCAGGATGTTGCCGGTCACCGAGATGGTGTCCAGCCCGCGCACCACGCGCTCGAGCGTGTAACGCATCGCGCGCACCTGGCTCATGATCTGGATGTCGAGGCCCGAGGTGTCGTGATCCTTGAGGTAGGTCTTGACCTTCTTGATCAGCTCGTTCTCGTGCGGACGATAGGGGTCGAGCCAGAAGATCGCCGGCATGCCGGAGTTCCGCGCGCGGGTGACGGCCAGCTTGACCCAGTCGCGGATCGGCGCGTCCTTCACCTGGCACATGCGCCAGATGTCGCCTTCCTCGACGTTCTGCGACAGCAGCACCTCGCCGGTGGCGAGGTCGGTGATGTTGGCGACGCCGTCCTCGGGGATCTCGAAGGTCTTGTCGTGCGAGCCGTATTCCTCGGCCTTCTGCGCCATCAGGCCGACGTTGGGCACCGTGCCCATGGTCTTCGGATCGAAGTTGCCGTGCCATTTGCAGAAGTTGATCATCTCCTGGTAGATGCGGGCGAAGGTCGACTCCGGCATCACGCACTTGCTGTCGTACTGCTTGCCG
>JARRBR010000065.1 GCA_029982755.1 Rhodocyclaceae bacterium | reverse complement strand
TGAAGCCGGTGGCCGCGGCCGCCCACCCGGAGTAGCTGTTGAGCATCGACACCACCACCGGCATGTCGGCACCGCCGATCGCCATCACCATGTGCACCCCGAAGGCGAGCGCGATCACGGTCATCACCAGCAGCAGCGTCATGCCGACGCCGGTCGAGTGCGTGTTCAGGAACCAGTTGCCGAGCAGGATCACCAGCACGAGGCCGATCAGGTTGAGGAAATGCCGCGCCGGCAGCAGCAGCGGCTTGCCGCCGATCTTGCCCGACAGCTTGCCGAAGGCGATCAGCGAACCGGAGAAGGTGACCGCACCGATGAAGATGCCGATGTAGATCTCCACCTCGTGGATGGTCTTCTCGGCGGCGGTGGGGAACACGATCGAGGTGTCGATGTAGCTGGCGAAGCCGACCAGGCACGCGGCCAGGCCCACCAGGCTGTGCATCAGCGCGACGAGCTCGGGCATCTGCGTCATCTGCACCGTCTTGGCGGCGTAGAGGCCGACGCCGGCGCCGATCAGCAGGGCGAGGATGATCCAGGGGATGCCGCTCAGCGAGACCTGCGGGCCGAACACGGTGGCGAGCACCGCGAGGGTCATGCCGATCATGCCGAACAGGTTGCCGCGGCGTGCGGTCTCGGGGTGAGCGAGACCGCCCAGGCTGAGGATGAAGAGGATGGTGGCGCCGATGTACGAGACAGTGGCCATGCTTGAGGTCATTGTCGACTCCTTACTTGCGGAACATCGCCAGCATGCGACGCGTGACCGCGAAGCCGCCGAACATGTTGACGGCCGTCAGCGCGAGCGCGAAGAAGGCCAGGAACAGGATCAGCCCGTCGGGGCGGTCGGCCGCGCCATCGGCCAGCGGCGGCGCCACCTGCACCAGCGCGCCGATCGCGATGATCGACGAGATGGCGTTGGTCACGCTCATCAGCGGCGTGTGCAGCGAGGGCGTGACGTTCCACACCACCATGTAGCCGACGAAGCAGGCCAGCACGAACACCGTGAAGTGCGACAGGAAGCTGGCCGGCGCGTACAGGCCGACGAGCAGGAACAGCAGCGCGCCGACGCCGAACACGATGGCCAGCGACTTCACCGACATCGGCTCGCCGGCGCCGTGGCCGTGGCCCTTGGGCGCGGCGATCGGCGCGGCGGCGGCCTTCGGCTTGGCGGGCGCAGCCGGCAGTTTGGGCGGCGGCGCCGGCCAGGTGAGTTCGCCGTCCCTGATCACGGTGAGGCCGCGGATCGCGTCGTCCTCGAAATTGACGACGATGTTGCCGTCCTTGGCCTTGCACAGCTCCTCGGCCAGGCGCAGCAGGTTGTTCGAGTACAGCGTGGACGACTGCTTGGCCAGGCGGCTCAGCAGGTCGGTGTAGCCGATGATGGTCACGCCGTGGCGCACCACCGCCTCGCCGGGCACGGTGAGCTCGCAGTTGCCGCCCTGCTCGGCCGCGAGGTCGACGATCACGCTGCCCGGCTTCATGCTCTGCACCATCTCGGCGGTGATCAGCTTGGGCGCCGGTTTGCCCGGGATCAGCGCGGTGGTGATGATGATGTCGACTTCACGCGCCTGCTGCGCGTACATCGCGCGCTGCGCGGCCTGGAAGCCCTCGCTCATGACCTTGGCGTAGCCGCCGCCACCCGAACCCTCTTCCTCGTAATCGACCTTGACGAACTCGCCGCCGAGCGAGACCACCTGGTCGGCGACTTCGGCGCGGGTGTCGTTGGCGCGCACGATCGCGCCCAGGTTGGCCGCGGTACCGATGGCGGCGAGGCCGGCCACGCCGGCGCCGGCGATGAAGACCTTGGCCGGCGGGATCTTGCCGGCGGCGGTGACCTGGCCGTTGAGGAAGCGGCCGAAGGCGTTGGCCGCCTCGATCACCGCGCGGTAGCCGCTGATGCCGGCCATCGAGGTCAGCGCGTCCATCTTCTGCGCACGGCTCAGCTGCCGCGGCAGACAGTCGATGGCGAGCACGGTGGCGCGCTTCGCCTGCAGGGCCTGCATCAGCTCGGGATTCTGCGCCGGCCACACGAAGCCGATCAGCGTTGCGCCTTCGCGCAGCAGGCCGACCTCTTCCAGGGTGGGCGGACGCACCTTGAACACGATGTCCGCACGCCCCCACACCTCGGCCGCGCTCGGCAGCACCTCGGCCCCGGCTGCGCGGTAGTCGTCGTCGGCGAAGTTCGCCGCCTCGCCCGCACCGCTCTCGACCGCCACCTCGAAGCCGAGCTTGGCGAGCTTCTGCACCACCTCGGGCACGGTGGCGACGCGCTTCTCGCCTGCCGCACGCTCGCGCGGAACTCCAATCAACATCTGCTGTACTCCTTCATTGACTTATTTGGTGACCGGGCACGGCGCCTGAACACCGCTGCCCCGCTCATATGCAACCACCGATGCGCGCCGAGGCCAGGCCCCGGCGCGCATCACGGCGAATCGTTTATTGGATCAGCTTGACCAGCACACGGCATCCGGATGCTTCGATCGGATGGCCGATCGAGATCGCGCCGCCATTGACGTCGATCGTGCCGGTGTCCCGGCACAACGCCCTGCAGACGGCGCAGTACTGCGCGGCGAAGGCTGCATTGATCCCCATCAAATCGAGATCGTCAACGGTCCACCCCGTTTTCTGCAAGCACAACTTGGAGGCGGGCACCAAATTGGTGCCCGGGATTGCCGGATCGGGCACGGCGAAATCATGCGCGGCGATGCCGGCGCGCGGGGTCGGGCCGGGCGCCTTCGCCCTGCTCGCGAACGCCTGTTGCCGCGGTCGGACCGCGGCTGCTCAGAGATAGTCGAGCTCGGGACCGGCCGGCACGATCCCGCTCGGGTTCAGGGCCCGGATCGAGTAATACCCGGCCTTGATGTGGTGGGCGCGCACGCTCCCGGCGAAGGCGGGGATCGCGAGCAGGCGGCGCAAGTAGGCCATCACGCCGGCGTAGGCCGAGAGCGGACGCAGGTTGCACTTGAACAGCCCGTAGTACGCGAGGTCGAAGCGGACCAGGGTGACGAAGGCGCGGATGTCGGTCTCGGTGAGCCGGTCGCCGACCAGCCACTCGGCGCCTGCCAGCCGGGCGTCCATCCAGGCCAGACAGTCGAAGACGCGCGCGACCGCCTCGTCATAGGCGGCCTGGGTGGTGGCGAATCCGGCCTGGTAGACGCCGTTGTTGAAGTCCGCGTAAAGACGCGCGTTGGCGGTCTCGATCGCATCGACCAGCGCGGCCGGGCGCAGGTCGATCGGGTTTCGCGCCAGGGCGCCGAAATCGGCGTTCAGGATCTGCAGGATGTCGGCCGACTCGTTGTTGACGATGGTGCGCCGCGCCCGGTCCCACAGGACCGGGACCGTGGCCCGCCCGGTATAGGCAGGGTCGGCGCGGGTGTAGAGCTCGTGCATGTAGCCCGCCCCCTCGAGGTCGTCGAGGTCGGAGCCGAGTTCGCCGCTGAAGGCCCAGCCCTGCTCGGTGAGGCGCGGGTCGACGACGCGGACCTCGATCGCGTCCTCGAGCCCCTTGAGCCGCAGCGCGATCAGCGTGCGGCACGCCCATGGGCAGATGTAGGCCACGTACAGCACGTAACGCCCGCGCTCCGGCGCGAAGCCTTCGCCGCTGTCCGCCGCGATCCGGTGCCGGAAGCCCGAGGCCTGGCGGATGAAACGGCCTGCGTCATCGCTGGCCTGCACCGGTTGCCACTTTTCCACCCATCGTCCATTGACCAGCATGCCGCGCTCCTCGTGCTTCGATCGACCCTTGCGTGGGCGACACGGTAGCGGCACCGGCGATACGGAAAAAGGCCCGCCGCGGGGATGCAGTGTTCCGCCTGCTGCAACGAAGGCGCGGCGGAGCGGTCCTCGTCACCAGCCGGGATGCGGCCGGGCGAAGTGCTCGGCGAGGAACTCGACCAGCGCGCGCACCTTGGGCGGGACGAACTTGCGCGTGGGGTAGAGGGCATAGATGCCGAGGGTGACGGAGCGATACGCCGGCATCAGTTCCACGAGGGTGCCGGCGGCCAGGTCGTCGGCGACCAGGAAGCCGGGCTGCAGGATGATGCCCTGGCCGGCGAGCGCCATCGCGCGGCAGGTGTCGCCGCTGTTGGTGTGCATCGACGGCTTGGTGCGCACGCTCACGCGCCCGTCCGGCCCCTCGAACGGCCACTCGTCGCCGCCCGACCAGTAGCTGTAGGCGATGACGGCGTGGCGGGCGAGATCGGCCGGCTCCTGCGGCGTGCCATGCGCCGCCAGATAGCGCGGCGAGGCGCACAGCACGATGCGCGTGCGGGCGAGCTGGCGGCACACGAGGGTCGAGCTCGGCAGCGCGGCGATGCGGATCGCCATGTCGAAGCCTTCCTCGACGAGATCGACGGTGCGGTCGGACAGCGTGACCTCGAGCCGTACCTGCGGATGGAGCTCGCAGAACGGACCCCAGAGCTGGGCGAGATGGCGGATGCCGAAGGTGACCGGCGCGTTGACCCGCAGCAGGCCGCGCGCCGCGCCGCTGCGCGAATGCAGTTCGGCCTCGGCCTCCTCGAGGCCCGCGAGCAGCTCCCGGCTGCGCGCATAGAAACGCTCGCCGTCCTCGGTCAGCGACAGGCGTCGGGTCGTGCGATGCAGCAGGCGCACGCCCAGCCGCCGCTCCAGCTCGCTCACATAGCGCGAGGCGGCCGCCTTCGACAGGCCGAGCGCGTCGGCCGCGCTGACGAAGCTGCCGGCATCGACCACCGCACAGAAGGTCTGCATCTCGACGAAGCGGTCCATTGTCTCTCTTTATGGGACAGTATCTGGCTCAGAAGCCTGTTTATCCCAACCCGGGGGCGCCGTAAAGTGCCATCCATGCCCGGGCTTCCCCACGGCCGCCGACCCATCCTGTCGGTGACGGCCGGAGGAAGGCCCGAGATTGCGGAGAACTGACATGCACACACTTCCCACCCTGTTCGTCTCGCACGGCGCGCCGACCTTCGCGCTCGACCCCGGCCTCGCTGGCGCGAATCTCGCCGCGCTGGGCCGCCGGCTGCCACGCCCGCAGGCGGTGCTGGTAGTGTCGCCGCACTGGATGACGCGGCAGCCGCAGGCGACGCTGTCGCTGCGGCCCGAGACCATCCACGATTTCGGCGGCTTCGATCCGGCGCTCTACCGCCTGCGCTATCCGGCCCCCGGCGCGCACCTGGCGGCGCGGCGGGCGCTCGAACTGCTGCAGGCGGCGGGCCTGCCCGCCACGCCCGATGCCGAGCGCGGGCTGGACCACGGCGCCTGGGTGCCGCTGATGCACCTCTACCCGGAGGCGGACGTCCCGGTGTTCCAAGTCTCGCTGCCGGTGTGGCTGGACGCCGATGGCGCCTACGACTACGGCCGCGCGCTCGCGCCGCTGGCGCAGGAAGGCGTGCTGATCGTGGGCTCGGGCAGCCTCACCCACAATCTGTACGAGTTCCGCCTCGGCGACCCGCGCGCGGAGGCGTATGCGGCGGAGTTCGCACACTGGGTTCGCGATGCCGTGCTGGCCGGCGACCACGCGCAACTGCGGCGCGCGCTGGCGATCGCGCCGCACGCGCGGCGGGCGCACCCGACCGCCGAGCATTACCTGCCGCTGCTGGTGGCGGCCGGCGCGGCGGCGCAAGCCCTGCCCGCCAGCCTCGTCGAGGGCGGCATCGTGCATGGCGTGCTGTCGATGGATTCCTTCGTCTTCGGCAGCGACCTCGCCCCGGATGCGGACCCCGCCGCGAACCCGACTTCATCGAATCGAGCCTGAACATGTCCGACCAAGACCTCGTCGTCCACGCGGCGCCGGCCCCCGCCGCACGCCTGATCCTGCTGTTCCACGGCGTGGGCTCGCGCCCCGAGGACCTCGTGCCGCTGGGCCGCATGCTCGCCGCGGCGGACCCGGCAGCCTGGGTGGTGAGCGTACGCTCGCCCGACGCCTGCGATCTCGGCGCCGGCTGGCAGTGGTTCTCGGTACGCGGCGTCACCGAGGACGACCGCCCCGCCCGCATCGCCGCGGCCATGCCGGCCTTCATCCGCAGCGTGCGCGACTGGCAGGCGCGGACCGGCGTGGATGCCACGGCCACCACCCTGATCGGTTTCTCGCAGGGGGCGATCATGGCGCTGGAGTCCACGCAAGCGCCGGGCACGCTCGCCGCGCGGGTGATCTCGCTTGCCGGCCGCTTCGCGGCGCCGCCGCGCGTGGCACCGGCGGCAACGCGAATCCATCTGCTGCATGGCGAGCAGGATCCGGTGATCGATCCGCGCTACAGCCTCACCGCCGCCGAGACCCTGACGGCGCTCGGCGCCGCGGTCACCGTCGAGCTCTTCCCCGGCCTGGGGCATGGCGTCGATGCGCGCATGGCCGCCGCGGTGGCGAAATCCATGCACTCGCGCTGACTGGCAGCGGGTGCCATTCAGTGGCGAACCGGCCCCGGGGAGCGCGACCGGGACGCAGGCCCCAGCGGCCGGGCAGGCGAGTTCGCCGTGAAGACCCAGGGCTTCCGGCACAAAAAAACCGGCTCGAGGCCGGTTGTTCTGCAGGGTTTCGCGGCTCGATCCTGAAGACGGGTTCCGTATGGATTCCGTACAAGCTTCAGCACCTGCCACCAGGCCCTTGATTTTCTGGCGCGCCCGAGACGATTCGAACGTCCGACCCCTGCCTTCGGAGGGCAGTACTCTATCCAGCTGAGCTACGGGCGCAGGGCCGTTCGGGAAAGCGCCCGAACGAGGCCGGCAAGCATAGCCGCGTTCGGACCCAAAGTCCATGCCGCACTGCCACAATGGTTATTAGCCCGCTATAATCCGGGCTTTAGACCCAGTCTTGCGCCAATTTCCGTCAAAGGATCCAAGCATGTCGAACCACCGCCCCCTGCGCACCGCCCGCCTTGCCATGCCTGCCGTCGCCCTGGTCGCAGCCGCGCTGCTGGCCGGCTGTGGCGAGCCTGCCAAGATCGATCACGAACTCACCGCGTCGCTGATCCAGCCGGTCGCGCGCGTCGAGATCCAGGCCGTCAAGATCGCGCCGGGCAGCCGCACCGGCGAACAGATCGTCAAGGCCGTCTGCGCGGGCTGCCACGACTCGGGCGCCGTCGGCGCACCGAAGACGGGCGATGCCGCACAGTGGGCGCCGCGCCTGGCATTGGGTCACGACGGCCTGACCGCCTCGGCGATCGCCGGCAAGAACGCGATGCCCCCGCGCGGCGGCGCCGCCGACCTGACCGACACCGAAGTGGCGCGCGCGGTGGCCTACCTCGCCAACCTCGCCGGCGCCAAGTTCACCGAGCCGCCGGTCGAGCAGTAAGCGCAGGCCGCACGGTAGCGGTCGCACGCATCAAAAAAGGCAGCCTCCGGGCTGCCTTTTTGCCGTCCAGCGCGCGGTGAATGCACTGCGCGAGCCGGCTGGGGGCAAGCCCGCACGCACGGCTACAACTGCCGCCTCCACGGCACGGGCGCGAGCGCAGCCTCAAGTCTTGCCGCGGTTCTCGAACATTGCCATCAGGTTCGCCAGCCGCGCCTTGCCCTCTTCCTTCGACACCGGCTGCGCGGTCTTGCGGTCGTTCATGCGGATGTCGCCGCCCATCTCGGCGATGAAGCGGCTCGGCTCGCAGGGGCGGAACTCCTTGCCCGACTTGCGCCGCTCGCACCAGGTGAGGTTGAGGCTGCGCTGGGCACGGGTGATGCCGACGTACATCAGGCGGCGCTCCTCCTCGACCTTGTCCTCGTCGATGCTGCTCTGGTGCGGCAGCAGCCCTTCCTCCACGCCGACCAGGAACACGTGCGGAAACTCCAGGCCCTTGGAGGCGTGCAGGGTGGCCATCTGCACGCCGTCGAAATCGGGGTCTTCCTTGTCGAGCATGGACATCAGCGCGATGGTCTGGGTCAGCTCGAGCAGGTTCTTGCCGTCCTCCTCGCCCTTCCTGCCGAGCCAGCCGACGAAGTCGCGCACGTTGCTCCACTTCGATTCGGCCTCGCGCGTGTCGCAGTGCTCGAACAGCCAGGCTTCGTAGCGGATCGCGCCGAGCAGGTCTTCCAGCAGCTGCGCGGCGGGCTCGCGCGGGGCGCGGTACTGCAGGCGGTTGATGTAGGCGGCGAACTCCTGCACGCCCTGCAGCTGCTTGGCGTTGAGATGCTGGGTCAGGCCCTCCTCGAACACCGCGGCGAACAGGCTGGTGTGGCGGTGCCCGGCGTAGGCGCCGAGCGCCTCGATGGTGGCGGCGCCGATGCCGCGGCGCGGGGTGGTGATGGCGCGGATGAAGGCGAGGTCGTCGTCCTCGTTGACCAGCAGGCGCAGCCAGGCGATCAGATCGCGGATCTCGGCCTTGTCGAAGAAGCTCTGCCCGCCCGACATCACGTAGGGGATGCGGTTGTTGCGCAGCTGCTGCTCGATGATGCGGGCCTGGTGGTTGCCGCGATACAGGATGGCGTAGTCCTTGAAGCGGGTGCGATGCTCGAACTTGTGCGCGGCGATCTTGGTCGCCACCCACTCGGCCTCGTGCTCGGCGTCGCGGCAGTTGGTGACGACGATCTGCTCGCCCTGGCCGTGCTCGGACCACAGGCGCTTGTCGAACAGCTTCGCGTTGTTGGCGATGACGGTGTTGGCGGCCTCGAGGATGCGGCGCGAGGAGCGGTAGTTCTGCTCGAGCTTGATGACCTTGAGCTTGGGGTAGTCCTGCTGCAGCAGCTTCAGGTTCTCGACGTCGGCGCCGCGCCAGGCGTAGATCGCCTGGTCGTCGTCGCCCACCGCGGTGAAGGCGCCGCGCACGCCGGAGAGCAGCTTGAGCAGCCGGTACTGGGCGCGGTTGGTGTCCTGGTATTCGTCTACCAGCAGGTAGCGCAGCCTGTTCTGCCAGCGCTCGCGCACCTCGGGGTGCTCGTCGAACAGACGCACCGGCAGCGCGATGAGGTCGTCGAAATCCACCGCCTGGTAGGCACGCAGGGTGCGCTCGTATTCCTTGTACAGCCTGGCGGCGACCGAGGCGATCTCGTTGTCGGCGAGCTGGGCTGCCTCCTCGGGCGTGATCATCGCGTTCTTCCACGACGAGATCTGCCACTGCATCTGCTTGGCGATGCCCTTGTCGTTGTCGCCGGCGACGTCGGACACGATCTGCACGGTGTCGGAGGCGTCGAGGATGGAGAACTGCGGCTTCAGCCCGCAGTGCTTGGCCTCCTGGCGGATGATGCGCACGCCCAGCGCGTGGAAGGTGCACACCGTAAGCCCGCCCGGCGCCCGCCCGCCCATGATGTGGGCGACGCGCTCCTGCATCTCCTTGGCGGCCTTGTTGGTGAAGGTGATCGCGGCGATGTTGGCCGGGCTGAGCCCGCACTCGTTGATCAGGTGCGCGATCTTGTGCGTGATCACCCGCGTCTTGCCGCTGCCGGCGCCGGCCAGCACCAGGCAGGGGCCGTCGAGATAGCGGATCGCTTCGCGCTGCGGGGCGTTGAGGAGGGCGGACATCGTGGCCTGGGATCGCAAAAAACAAAGCCGCCCTGCCGGGCGGCGTGGAGGCCGATTCTATCCGATCGCGCGGCCGGGCCGTCGGCGCCGCGCGCTCAGAGGTGTTCCTTGCGCCGCAGCACCAGCGGACGGCCGTCGTGCGCCTTCTTGACCAGCCAGGTGGCGAGCGCCGAATCCATGTAGTCGGCGTGGCCGGGGAACCAGTCCATCAGCGCCTGCGCGAGCTCGCGCGCGATCTCCACCTCGCCCTTGGCGACCAGCTCCTGCACCTCGCGCACCGAGGCCATCACCTTGGCGTGCTCGTCGATGTGGCACTCGCCGCCGCCGGGGAAGTCGGCTGCACTCAGCCACTTGTCCTCCTGGGCGAAGTGGGATTCGGCGTGGCGGGCGAAGGCGTCGAGCGCGGCGGGGATCTCCGCGTCGCTCGCACGCAGCAGCGCATCGACGCAGTCGACGAACTCCCTGTGGGTGTCGTCGATGGTGCGATGGCCGAGCAGGAAGCGGTCGCTCCAGGAAAACACGGGCTGGCTGGTCATTGCGGTGGAACCTCGGCTTGAGTGTCTCGAAACGGCGTCCGCGATCGGGACGCGCCGCCGGATCATCACAGTCTAGCAAGCCGGGCACCTTCGGCGACAGCGCCGGTCCCAGACTCGGCACGTGACAAGCCCGGCGCGCGCGCTCAGAATCGCCGCGCAACGTGGCAGGCAGCCCGTCCCCGCTCATCCTTCACGCCTTTCCGGAATCCGCATGAAACTCAAGATCGTGGCCGCCGTCGTGGCCATCACCCTCGCGGTCGGCGCACTGTTCATGTCCGCCCAAAAGCCCCTGGCGCCCGATGTCGCGTTCTCCACGCTGCAGGGGCAGCGCTTCCGCACCGCAGACCTGCGCGGCGAGGTGGTGCTGGTCAATTTCTGGGCCACGAGCTGCGGCATCTGCATCGAGGAGATGCCGGCGCTGAAGGCGACCCAGGAGAAGTTCGAGGCGCGCGGCTACCGGACGGTGGCGGTGGCGATGGATTACGACCCGCCCGCGCGGGTGTCCGCCTTCGTCGCCCGCAACCCGCTGCCCTTCACCTTCGTGCACGACCGCGACGGCGGCATCGCGCGCGGCTTCGACGAGGTACGCCTGACCCCGACCAGCTACCTCATCAACCGGCGCGGCGAGATCGTGCACAAGATCCTCGGCGAGCCCGACTTCGACAAGCTCCATGCGCTGATCGACCGGCTGCTCGCCGAAGCGGCCTGAGCACGCCTTGCGGAACCATCCGCCACTTCACGCCCTCGGTACCTGAAACCGATCTCCCTGCCGCGGCCTCCACCCTCAGGACAGTCAAGATCCAGACCATGCCCACGACCCGCACCGAGCCGTCCGCCATCCTGGCGGCCGCCCTGCTGCTCGCTCTCGCCCTGATGCCCCGGCCCGCCGACGCCCAGCGCGCCGGCAACATCGGCGGCTGCGACATCCGCCGCGGCACGCTGTGTACGAACCTGAACCTGAACGGCGCAGCGCTGGAAGGCGTGAACCTGGCCAACTCGCAGTTCACGCGCTCCGACCTGTCGGGGGCGAACCTGCGCGGGGCCACGCTGAACGAGGCCAACTTCTCGCAGGCGGAGATGGCGGGCGCGACGCTGGACGAGGCCTCGATGCTGCGCACCAACCTGCGCGGCGCGCGCCTCACCGGCGCCAGCCTGAAGGGCGCGAACCTGCGCAACGCGATCCTGCAGAACGCGGACGTGCACGACGCGGACTTGTCCGCGACCCAGCTCGGCGGCGCTGACCTCACCAACGCGCGCGCCGAGCGTGCCCGCTTCGACGACGCCGACCTGCAACGCGCCAACCTGCGCGCAGCCAAACTCTCGGGGGCGTCCTTCGTCGGCGCCAACCTGCAGGGCGCCAACTTCACCCGCGCGCAGCTCACCAACGCCGACCTCACCGGCGCAAACCTGGATCAGGCGATCTTCCTCAATGCGCAGACGGATGGCTGCAAGGGCTGTCCCTGAGCCCCAGGCATGTGCGGCGCGCGCCGCCGTGCCTGGCAGTATGGCGGCAGCAGGGAATGATGGATTCCCTGCTCATGCCGTCGAGCAGTCCGATGATTTTCACGAGCGGCCCGTTCGGACCGGCGGGACGCCCGTGCCCTTACTCCAGCATGAACTCGAAGGTGCTCACCACCCGCAGACGCTTGCCGATGGTGCGCGAGCTGTCCATCTCGCTGCCGTCGTCGTCGAGGATGCGGATCGTGCCCTGGTTGGCACTGCGCAGCGGGCCGAGGGTGGCGCCGGCGTCGGCGGCGAACTTGCGCGCCTGTTCGCGTGCGCTCAGCGTGGCCTCTTCGAGCAGCATCGGCTTGATGTCGTTGAAGCCGCGCAACTGGTAGCGCGGCGCACCGTCGCCGCCGTCGCCACCGAGCTGGATGCCCGCCTCGATGAGCGGATCGACGCGGTTCGAGGCCATCGCCACCAGATCGACCCGGGCCGACTTGACCACCACCTGGCCCTGGCCGTTGAAGCGCAGCGCCACGCGCTCCGAGCCGTACTCGCGCGCCAGCAGGTCCTGCACCTGCAGCGGGCGCGCCTCGACCTCGTCGTCGGTGAAGCCCTGCTCGCGCAGGAAGACAAGCACGCGCTCGCGGTCGGCGGTGAGCGCCTGCTGCACGCGGCCGAACTCGTTCTCGGCACGGCGGAAGGCGAGCGTCCACACCGCGAAGTCGCTCTTCACGTCGCGCTCGGCCAGTCCCTTCACGGTGAGGGTGCGTTCGGCCATGCGAAAGCGCTCGATGCCCTGCGCCACCTGCACGCCGGCAAAGCCGATGCCGGCAGCGAGGATGAGCGCGGGAACGATGCCGATCCGCCCCTCGGCCATGATCACACCACCCCGGCCCCGTGCGCCTGCTGGTCGGCCCAGTAGCTCGAGCGCACCATCGGGCCGCAGGCGGCGTTCTTGAAGCCCATCTTCAGCGCCTCGGTCTCGAACATCTTGAAGGTGTCCGGATGCACGTAGCGCAGCACCGGCAGGTGGCCGCCGGAGGGCTGCAGGTACTGGCCGATGGTGAGCATGTCGACGTCGTGCGCGCGCATGTCGCGCATGACCTCGAGGATCTCCTCGTCGGTCTCGCCCAGGCCGACCATCAGGCCGGACTTGGTCGCGACCTCGGGGTGGCGGGCCTTGAACTCCTTCAGCAGCTTCAGCGAGTAGGCGTAGTCCGAACCCGGCCGCGCCTGCTTGTAGAGGCGCGGCACGGTCTCGAGGTTGTGGTTCATGACGTCCGGCGGCGCGGCGTCGAAGATGTCGAGCGCGATCTCCATGCGGCCGCGGAAGTCGGGCACCAGCACCTCGATGCGGGTCTTGGGCGAGGCGGCGCGCGTCTCGCGGATGCAGTCGACGAAGTGCTGGGCGCCGCCGTCGCGCAGGTCGTCGCGGTCCACCGAGGTGATCACCACGTAGTTCAGGCGCATCGCGGCGATGGTCTTGGCGAGATCACGCGGCTCATTGGGGTTGAGCGGCTCGGGACGGCCGTGGCCGACGTCGCAGAACGGGCAGCGCCGGGTGCAGATGTCGCCCATGATCATGAAGGTGGCCGTGCCCTTGCCGAAGCATTCGTGGATGTTGGGGCAGGAGGCTTCCTCGCACACGGTGTGCAGCTTGTGCTCGCGCAGCGTGTCCTTGATCTCGTTGAAGCGCTCGGCCTCCTGGCCGGCGCCGAGCTTGATGCGGATCCACTCCGGCTTCTTGAGGCGTTCGGCGGGGACGATCTTGATCGGGATGCGGGCGGTCTTGTCGGCGCCGCGCTGCTTGCGCGCAGGGGTTTCCATGGTCGCTGTTCTCAGTGGGTTTCCGGGTGGGAAAGGTGTTCGCGCCGGTCGTGGGCAGGGACGGGATTATGACCCGGCACGGGCCGCTTCGACAGGCTCGGCCGACGGATTCGGATTATCGGTTTCCCCGATGTCCGCCGACAGGGGCGGCAGCAGGCGCTGCAGGTGGCCGAGCAGGCATTCGCCGACCTGATCCACGCTGGCGTCGGTGCCGAAATCCTTCATGCGGATCGTCTTCAGGCCCTCGTAACCGCAGGGGTTGATCCAGCCGAAGGGCGCGAGGTCGGCGTCCACGTTGATCGCCAGGCCGTGGTAGCTGCAACCATTGCGCACGCGCAGGCCGAGGGCGGCGATCTTGTCGCCGGCGATGTAGACGCCCGGGGCGCCGTCCTTGCGCGCGGCCTTGAGGCCGTAGTCGGCCAGGGTGTCGATGATCGCCTGCTCCATCAGCCACACCAGCTCGCGCACCTTGAGCCTGCGCCGGTGCAGGTCCAGCAGCAGATAGGCCACCAGCTGGCCGGGGCCGTGGTAGGTGATCTGGCCGCCGCGGTCGATGTGCACCAGCGGGATGTCGGCCGGGTTCTGCAGCAGGTGCTCAGGCTTGCCGGCCTGGCCGAGCGTATACACCGGCGGGTGCTGCAGCAGCCAGATCTCGTCCGGCGTGTCGGCGCCGCGCCCGGCGGTGAACACGCGCATCGCCTCGAGCGCCGGCGCGTACTCCACCAGGCCGAGGCGCTTGACGATCACAGCACCACCTTGACCATCGGATGCGAGGTCAGCTCGCGGTACAGCGCGTCGACCTGCACCTGGGACACCGCACGGAAGGTGCAGGTGACGGCGAGGTAGTTGCCCTTGCTCGACGGCCGCATCTCCGCGCCGGCGGGGTCGAAGTCGGGCGCGTGGCGCAGCACCACCTCGATCACCGCCTGGGCGAAGCCATCGACGCGGGCGCCCATGACCTTGATCGGGAAGTCGCAGGGGTACTCGATCAGCGTCTGGCGCGTCTGCGCCTGTTGCGTGTCAGCCATTGCGCATCACCGTGTTCTTGAATGCCTGGTACCAGGCGTACATCTGGCGGCCCATCGGGCCGGGCCTGCCGTCGCCGACCGGACGCCCGTCGAGCGAGGTGATCGGCAGCACTTCCTTGGTGGAGGACGTCATCCACAGCTCGTCGGCGCTGCGCACCTCGGCCTCCAGCACCTCGCGCACTTCATGCTTCATGCCGTGCTGGCGCGCGAGCTCGAGCACCACGTCGTAGGTGACGCCCGGCAGCATCAAGTGGCTCTTGGGCGGCACCAGCAGCACGCCGTCCTTGCACACGAAGATGCTCGACGCCGAGCCCTCGGTCAGGAAGCTGTCGCGGAACAGCACGGTCTCGGCGCAGCCGTGGTCGATCGCGTGCTGGCGCAGCAGGCAGTTGGCGAGCATCGACACCGTCTTCAGGTCGCAGCGCAGCCAGCGGATGTCGGCGGCGCTGACCGCGGCGATGCCGCTGGCGAGCTGTTCGGCGCTGGGGGTGACGAGCGGCTCGCTCATCAGGAACACCGTGGGCTTCACTTCCGGGCCGGGGAAGGCGTGGTTGCGCTTGGTGTCGGCGCCGCGCGTCACCTGCAGGTAGACCGACTGGTCGTCCCAGGGGTTGCGGGCGACGATCTCGCCGATGATCGCCTTCCACGCTTGCGCCCCATGCGGATTGGCCAGGCGCATCGCCGCCAGCGTGTTCGCCAGCCGGGCGACGTGCTCGTCGATGCGGAAGGCGCGGCGCGAATACACCGGGATGACCTCGTAGGCGCCGTCGCCGAACAGGAAGCCACGGTCCATCGGCGACACGCGCGCTTCGGCGAGCGGCAGGTAGGTGCCATCTACATAGGCAGTGATCACGTCCACGCCTCCCGTCCGCTTACAGGCTCTTGAAGAACATCACGATCGCGTCCCACAGGCGGCCGAAGAAGCCGGCGATCTCGACCTCCTGCAGCGCGACCACCGGATACTGGCCGAAGGGCTTGCCATCGACGGTCAGCGACAGCGTGCCGACCGGCTGGCCCTTGCCGATCGGGGCGACCAGCGGCTGGCGGCTTTCGAGCGTGACCTGGATCTTGTCCGCCGATTCCTTCGGCAGCGACAGCACGAAGTCCTGGGTGAAGCCCACCGGCAGCTCGTTGAGCTTGCCCTTCCACACGCGGAACTGCGACAGCGCCTGCTCCGCCGAGTACAGCTTCACCGTCTCGTAGAACTGGAAGCCGAAGTTCAGCAGCTTCAGCGACTCCTGCGCGCGCACGGTGTCGGAGGCGGCGCCGAGCACCACCGAGATCAGCCGGCGCTCGCCGCGCTGGGCGGTCGACACCAGGCAGTAGCCGGCGCTGCTGGTGTGGCCGGTCTTCATGCCGTCGACCGTCGGATCCATGTACAGCAGGCGGTTGCGGTTGGGCTGCTTGATGCCGTTGTAGGTGAATTCCTTCAGCGAATACAGGTTGTAGTACTCGGGGAAGTCGCGAATGATCGCCGCGGCGAGGATCGCCAGATCCTTGGCCGAAGTGTAGAGCTGCGGATCGGGCAGGCCGGTGGAGTTGGTGAAGTGGGTGTTGCTCATGCCCAGGCGCTGGGCCTCGCGGTTCATCAGCGCGGCGAAGGCCTCCTCGCTGCCGGCGATGGTCTCGGCGAGCGCGACGCAGGCGTCGTTGCCCGACTGCACGATCACGCCGCGGATCAGCTCGTCCACGGTGACCGGCTTGTTGGGCTCGATGAACATGCGCGAGCCTTCCATGCGCCAGGCCTTGGTCGACACCGGCACCACCTGGTCGGGCTTGATCGTGCCCGCCTTCAGCGCGGCGAAGGTCAGGTAGGCGGTCATCAGCTTGGTCAGCGAGGCCGGCTCGATGCGGGCATCAGGATCCTTGCCGGCCAGCACCTGGCCGGTCGCGTGGTCGACCAGTACCCAGGCGTTGGCGGCGAGCGCCGGCGGCGGCACCGACTGCGCCAGCGCGCTCAGGGAAAACAGGGAAACGAGTACGGCAATCAGAAAACGCATTGGGAAAACCTGGGGAGAATTGAGGAAAGGCGGGAGTGCCCGATTATAGGCGTCACCCCCGGACGGACCAAAAACCGAAAGCCTTTGTTGCAACCCGGCGCCGGCCGGGCCCGGCTCAGCGCACGATCACCATGGGCTTGAGCTTGAGCAGGGTGCCCATGCGCGCGGCGGCGTCGCGCGCCGCATCCATCGACTGGTAGGGACCGGCATGGAGGCGGAAACGTTCGCCGTCGGCCAGCAGTTCGAAGCGCTCGGCCAGCGAGCCCGCCCGGCCCTGCACGGTGTCGCGGAAGCCCTCGGCGTTGGCAAAGGACGAGAAGGCGCCCAGTTGCAGGAAGATGCCCGCGCTCGCCGAGGCGATCGGCGGGGCCAGGCCTTCGGCGGCCCCGCAGGCCGGGACCGGACCGCACTCGGCGGCCGGCGCGGCGGGCGCAGCCGCATCCGCCACCGGCTCGGCCGCGGGCGCCTCCGCTGCGGCCCGGGC
>JARRBR010000064.1 GCA_029982755.1 Rhodocyclaceae bacterium | reverse complement strand
TACCGAAGAACCCCTTGGTGCCGGCCATCGCCCGCGACTACGGGCGCTACCGTCATGTCTGCTGAGAAGTCAATTTCCACTGGAAACGGCACAGAGCCTATTCTCCCCTTTGCCGGGTGTGTGCGTTATCGTGTCATTCCCTTTTTCATTATCTCAGGCCGGTCACACGTGCCTTTTGATCCCGCGCAGAAACTCTTGCCTCGGGACGATCGGGCATGGCTTGCCCATTCGGGAGCGCGAACATGAAGACATCCCTGATTCTCACCCTCGTCGGGCCGGATCGGCCCGGTCTGGTCAGCGCCGTTTCCGCGCGTGCGAGCCAGTGTGGCGCCAACTGGATGGAGAGTCGCCTGACCCAGCTGGCGGGCCAGTTCGCCGGCGTGGTGCGGCTCGAGGTCGACGACGGCGTGTTCGATACTCTGGAGGCTGCGCTGCGCGGGCTGGAGTCCGAGGGCTTGCGCGTGGCGATCGCGCGCGGTGGCGAGCGGGCGGCCGGCGATGTGCGGCGGGTGTGCCTCGATCTGGTGGGCCACGACCGGCCCGGGATCGTGCGCGAGATCTCGACCGTTCTGGCCTGTCACGGGGTCAGCATCGAGGCGCTGGAGACGGCCTGCGAGAGTGCGTCGATGAGCGGCGAGGTCCTGTTCAGGGCGCGCGCCGAGCTGTCGGTGCCGGTTGCCGCCGATCTGGCGCGCATCCGCGCCGACCTGGAGGCGCTGGCCAACGAGCTGATGGTCGATCTGGCGCTGGATGAGGCGCCGGTGGCGGGCGCGACGGCCTGAATTCCGCTCCGGACCCCCGGCTGCCGGGCCCGCCAAGGCGGTGCCCGGGCGGCAGGTGGATGGGGCGGCAGGTGGATGGGGCGGGTCCTGCTTGCGTGTCTTGGCTTGAAGGTTGACGTTTACGTAAACGCGAACTAAGGTTCGCGCCGATGCCGCGTGCGGTGCAGGAGCTTGCGCTGCGCTCATCGTGCGGCGACGTGTCTGTCCTGGGAGGGAGTTCGAATGCAGATCGAGAATGGCGTTTTCGTGGTGACGGGTGGCGGCTCGGGGCTGGGCGCGGCCACCGCGCGCATGTTGGTCGAGGCGGGAGCGAAGGTCGTGCTCGCCGACGTCAATCGCGAGGCTGGCGAGGCGCTGGCGGCCGAGCTCGGCGCGGCGGCCGTGTTCGCGCTCACCGACGTCACCAATGCCGACAGCGGCAAGGCGGCGATCGATCTGGCCGTGAGCCGTTTCGGGCGCCTGACCGGCCTGGTCAGCTGCGCCGGCGTGGCGCCGGCGGAGAAGGTGGTCGGCCGCGATGCGCCGCACCGGCTGGAGAGTTTCGCGCGCACCGTGTCGATCAACCTGATCGGCACCTTCAACATGCTGCGCCTGGCCGCGGACGTGATGAGCAAGGCCGAGCCGGACGCCGGCGGCGAGCGCGGCGTCATCGTCAACACCGCCTCGGTCGCGGCCTTCGACGGCCAGATCGGCCAGGCCGGCTACGCCTCGTCCAAGGCCGGCGTGGTGGGGCTGACGCTGCCGGTGGCCCGCGAGCTGGCGCGTTACGGCATCCGCGTGATGGCGATCGCGCCCGGGATCATGGAAACACCGATGCTGATGGGCATGCCGCAGGAGGTGCAGGACGCGCTCGGCAAGATGGTTCCCTTCCCCTCGCGCCTGGGCAAGCCGGCCGAGTTCGCCGGCCTGGTCCGCCACATCGTCGAGAACCCCTACCTGAACGGCGGGGTGATCCGCCTCGACGGCGCGATCCGGATGGCCGCCAAGTAAGGCGCATCGGGCGTTGCCCGATCACGATCGGAGCCGGGTTGGCGCGGCGGTCGATGCTGCAGCGCAATAGCCGCTGCCGGCGAAATGTGCTAAAACCCGGGCTCCCTTTCGCTCCGCCTCGAACGGCCCTGCCGTCCGGGGCGGCTCTGCATTCGTGCCCATGACTTCTGCCGACCTGCCCGCTTCCGTGGCCGAGGATGCAGCCGATACCGACTGCTACCACTGCGGCCTGCCGATCCCGCCCGACACACGGCATTACGTGCAGATCGACGGCCGCCGGCGCCGCATGTGCTGCATCGGCTGCGAGGCGGTCGCGCAGTCGATCGTCGACAACGGGCTGATCGATTACTACCGCCACCGCGATGCCATGCCGGAGACGCGGCGCGAGGCGATGCCGGTCGAACTGCAGGAACTCGGCCTCTTCGACCATCCCGACTTCCAGAAGAGCTTCGTTCGTCCGGTGGGCGAGCACGAGCGCGAGGCCTCGCTGATTCTCGAGGGCATCACCTGCGCCGCCTGCGTGTGGCTCAACGAGAACCACGTCGCCCGCCTGCCGGGCGTGTCGGCGATCCAGATCAACTACGCCACCCGCCGTGCGCGCGTGCGCTGGGACGAGCGCAGCATCAAGCTGTCGGACATCCTGGCGGCGATCCAGGCCATCGGTTACCGCGCCTATCCCTACGACGCCGAGCGTTCCGAGCAGGTCGCCAACCGCGAGCGGCGTTCCATGCTGTGGCGGGTGTTCGTCGCCGGCTTCGGCATGATGCAGGTCATGATGTACGCCTTCCCGGCCTATGTCGCCGGCGAGGGCGACATGACTTGGGATATCGAGCTGCTGCTGCGCTGGGCGAGTCTGCTGCTGACCCTGCCGGTGGTGCTGTACTCGGCTGCGCCTTTCTTCCAGCGCGCCTGGCGCGACGTGCGCCTGCGCCGTCTGGGCATGGACGTGCCGGTGGCGCTCGGCGTCGGCAGCGCCTTCCTCGCCAGCCTGTGGGCGACGCTGACCGACGGGCCGGAGGTGTATTTCGATTCGGTCACGATGTTCGTGTTCTTCCTGCTCGGCGGGCGCTACCTGGAGATGCTCGCGCGCCAGAAGGCGGTGCGCGGGGTGGAGGAACTGGGCAAGGCGCTGCCTTCGTTCGCCGAGCGCCTGGCGGGCTGGCCCCGGCAGGGCACGGGGGAGCGCGTGCCGACCGCACAGCTCGTGCCCGGCGACATCGTCCGCGTGCGGCCGGGCGAGGTGATCCCTGTCGACGGCATCGTCGTGGAAGGGGTGGGCGAGGCCAACGAGGCGCTGCTGACCGGCGAGAGCCTGCCGGTGCCCAAGCGGGTCGGCGACCGGCTGACCGGCGGCAGCATCAACGTCTCCTCGCCGCTGTTGCTGCGCGTCGAGCATGTCGGCGACGCCACCCGTCTGGCGGCCATCCGCCGTCTGATGGAGCGGGCGGCGAGCGAGAAGCCGCGCATCGCCACGCTGTCGGACCGGGTCGCGGTGTATTTCATCGTCACCCTGCTGGTGCTCGCCATGCTCACCGGCATCGGCTGGTACCTGATCGAGCCCGCGCGTGCGCTGTGGGTGTTCGTGTCGGTGCTGGTGGTGGCGTGTCCGTGCGCGCTGTCGCTGGCGACACCGACCGCGCTCACCGTGGCCACCGATGCGCTCGCCCGCATGGGCGTGCTGGTGACCCGTGGACACGCCATCGAGACGCTGGCGCGGGCGAACCGCTTCGTCTTCGACAAGACGGGCACCCTGACCCGCGGCCGCATGCGCCTCGAGGAAGTGCTGGTGCTGGGCGGGCATGGCGAGGCCGAGCTGCTGCGGCTGGCGGCGGCGATCGAGCAGGGCTCCGAGCATCCGCTGGCCGCAGGCTTGCGCGAGGCCAGCGCCGGGCAGCCGCTGCCGGCGGCCTCGGAGGTCACGGCGGAAACCGGGCAGGGCATGCGCGGCCTGATCAAGGGCGAGCCGTTCTGGATCGGGCGCCCGGATTACGTGGCGCGTGCCGCCGGTCTCGCCCCGCCCACAGGGCTGGAGGCCTTCGCCGCCCGCGGCGGCACCGTGATCGGCCTCGCCGGACGTGCGGGCTGGCTCGGGCTGTTCCGGCTGGCAGACCAGTTGCGCGATGAGGCATCGCTGCTCACCCGTCGCCTGGCGGGCGAGGGCGTCGGCATGAGCGTGCTCTCGGGCGACGCGCCGGCGGTGGTGGCCGACGTGGCCGGTGCCCTCGGCATCGACGACGCCCGCGGCGGCCTGAGTCCGCAGGGCAAGCAGGAGGCGATCTCGGCGATGCAGGGCGATCCGCATGCGGTGGTCGCGATGGTGGGCGACGGCGTCAATGACGCGCCGGTGCTCGCGCAGGCGCACGTTTCGGTTGCAATGGGCGGGGGGACGGACCTCGCGCGCAACCAGGCCGACATCGTGCTGCTGAACGAGAACCTCGCCAGCCTCGGGCGCGGGATCGATCTGTCGCGGAAGACGCTGCGCATCATCCGCCAGAACCTGTGGTGGTCCTTTGCCTACAACTTCACGTCGGTGCCGCTGGCGATGGCCGGCCTCGTCACGCCGTGGATGGCCGGCATCGGCATGGCGGCGAGTTCGCTGCTGGTCGTGCTCAATGCGATGCGCCTGCAGCGCGTGCCAGGGGCGCGCTGAGCGCCGGGAGGTTTGCGATGGAAAGCCTGTATCTGCTGATCCCGATTTCGATCGTGCTGGTGTTCGTGATCGGCGTACTGTTCTGGTGGTCGCTGCGCAGCGGGCAGTACGACGACCTCGAAGGTCCGGCCTATCGCCTGTTGATGGACGACCGCGACGAGCCGCCCGCGGCGCGCATCGAGAAAGAGGGCGGCGCAGGACCGGAAGAGCGCTCGCCCAAGGGGTGACGAAAGAGACCCAGGGACGATCTTGCGCCGGGTTGACCTAGGTCAACATGCTCCACCGATGCACTGGCAAAATGGCGGCGTGTTGATCAGGCGGCATGACAGGCCGATGGTCGATCCGAATTTTTGTCTCTCTGTTGGGGTTGGGGGTGCGCGCATGCGCACCCTTTTTTTTCGTCCCTGCATCCCGGTTCAAGCCGCCTCCGCGGCGCTCGCCGCTTTCTCGCGGCCCCGCTCCGAATCCCTCTTCTGCACGCCGATCACGATATGTGCCTCGATATTGCTGCTGCAATGCGCAAGCCAGCAATGGCGCAGGTTTGCGGGCGTTTTTGGACCTTTTCCAATTTTCGCTTCCGCACCCTGCTGGGGTGCAATACAATGTTGATCTGTGTCAAATTGCGTACTCGCTATAGGGGTATTCTCGGCCGGCTGATTATGACGCTCAGCCACCGAGAGGGGCTGCGCAGGCAAGGTTTTTAAAACGAAGAGGTGACTCACATGCAATCGCAAGCGACTTATAACTATAAAGTCGTGCGGCAGTTCGCCATCATGACGGTGGTGTGGGGCATTGTGGGCATGCTGGTCGGCGTGATCGCCGCGGCACAGCTCGTATGGCCTGAACTGAACGTTCACGAATTCCTGCATTTCGGCAGGCTCCGTCCGCTGCATACCAACGCCGTGATCTTCGCGTTCGGTGGCTGCGCGCTGTTCGCCACGTCGTACTACGTGGTGCAGCGCACCTGTCACGCACGCTTGTTCGCACCCGGGCTGGCCGCGTTCACGTTCTGGGGCTGGCAACTGGTCATCGTGCTCGCCGCGATCACGCTGCCGCTGGGCTACACCTCTTCCAAGGAATATGCCGAGCTCGAGTGGCCGATCGACATCCTGATCGCGATCGTGTGGGTGTCCTACGCCGTCGTGTTCTTCGGCACGATCGCCAAGCGCAAGGTCTCGCACATCTACGTCGCGAACTGGTTCTTCGGCGCCTTCATCCTCACCGTCGCGCTGCTGCACATCGTCAACAGCGCCGCGATCCCGGTCTCGCTCACCTCGATGAAGTCCTACTCGGCCTATGCCGGCGTTCAGGACGCGATGGTGCAGTGGTGGTACGGCCACAACGCGGTGGGCTTCTTCCTGACCGCGGGCTTCCTCGGCATGATGTATTACTTCGTGCCGAAGCAGGCCGACCGTCCGGTCTACTCCTACCGCCTGTCGGTGGTGCACTTCTGGGCGCTGATCTTCACCTACATGTGGGCGGGTCCGCACCATCTGCACTACACCGCGCTGCCCGACTGGACCCAGTCGGTCGGCATGATCTTCTCGCTGATCCTGCTCGCGCCGTCCTGGGGTGGCATGATCAACGGCGTGCTGACCCTGTCGGGCGCCTGGCACAAGCTGCGTACGGACCCGATCCTGAAGTTCCTGATCACCTCGCTGTCCTTCTACGGCATGTCGACCTTCGAAGGTCCGATGATGTCGATCAAGACGGTCAACGCGCTGTCGCACTACACCGACTGGACGGTCGGCCACGTGCACTCGGGCGCGCTGGGCTGGGTGGCGATGATCTCGATCGGCTCGGTGTACTTCCTGCTGCCGCGCCTGTACGGCAAGACCGAGATGTACAGCGTGAAGCTGATCAACGCCCACTTCTGGATCGCCACCATCGGCATCGTGCTCTACATCGCCTCGATGTGGATCTCGGGCGTGATGCAGGGCCTGATGTGGCGCGCCACCAACCCGGACGGCACGCTGACCTACTCCTTCGTCGAAAGCGTCAAGGCCAGCTATCCGTTCTGGACCATCCGCTTCCTCGGCGGCGCGCTGTTCCTGACCGGCATGTTCATCATGTTCTACAACATGGTGAAGACGATCGCCGGCCAGAAGGCCTACGACGCGCCGGTGCTCACGCCCGCGGCGGCTCACGCCTGATCGGAGAAAAACAACATGGCTCAGTCTAAACATTCGAAGATCGAAACCAACGTCTTCCTGCTGATCGTGCTGACGCTGATGACGGTCAGCGTCGGCGGCCTGGTGGAAATCGTGCCGCTGTTCTTCCAGCACTCGACCACGACCCCGATCGACCACAAGGGCAACGCGCTCGACGTCAAGCCCTACGACCCGGTTCGCCTGGTCGGGCGCGACATCTACGTCCGCGAAGGCTGCTACAACTGCCACTCGCAGATGATCCGCCCGTTCCGCGCCGAAACCGAGCGCTATGGCCACTACTCGGTGGCCGGCGAGTACGTCTACGACCACCCGTTCCAGTGGGGCTCGAAGCGTACCGGTCCGGATCTGGCTCGCGTCGGCGGCCGCTACTCGGACGAGTGGCAGCGTGTCCACCTGCTGAACCCGCGCGACGTGGTGCCGGAGTCGAACATGCCGGCCTTCCCCTGGCTCGATCGCCCGGTCAAGGCCGACGACATCCAGGACAAGATGCGTGCGCTGAACAAGGTCGGCCTGCACAAGTACAGCGACGAAGAGATCGCTGCCGCGCCGGCCGCGCTCGAAGGCAAGACCGAACTCGATGCCATCGTGGCCTACCTGCAGGGCCTCGGCACCGCGATCTCGAACTTCCGTTAATCAGGAGACGCGCCGTGGATATCAACGACATCCGGAGCCTGATCACCGTGCTTGGCCTGGTCTGCTTCCTGGCCATCTGCGCCTGGGCATACAGCAAGCACGCGAAGGCGGGCTTCGATGCGGCGGCGCGGCTGCCTTTCAGCGACGATGACCTGCCGGCCCGTGGCGGACGGCAAGACCTTGAGGGAAAAACAAATGGCTGACTTTATCAGCGGTTTCTGGAACATGTATGTGATGGTCCTCGTGGCCCTCTCCATCCTGTTCTGTGTGTTCGTGCTGGTGTCGAACATGACCAAGCGCGAGAAGGGGCCGGTCGAACTGCACGGTCACGTGTGGGACGAGACGCTCGCCGAGTACAACAACCCGCTGCCGCGCTGGTGGATGTATCTGTTCTGGATCACCATCTTCTTCGCGGTGGCCTATCTTGCGATCTACCCCGGTTTCGGCAACTCCAACCAGAGCCGTGGCCAGTGGGCGCAGTACGATGCCGAGATGAAGGCCGGCCAGGAGCGCTTCGGCCCGGTCTTCGCCAAGTATCGCGAGATGGACGTCATGGCCGTCGCCGCCGATCCCGAGGCCAATGCCATGGGCAAGCGCCTGTTCCTGACCTACTGCCAGCAGTGTCATGGTGCGGCCGCGCAGGGTGCGAAGAGCTTCCCGAATCTCACCGACGGCGAGTGGCTGTGGGGCGGTGCGCCGGAGAACATCAAGGAGACCATCACCAACGGCCGCAACGGCGTCATGACCCCCTTCGGTCAGGTCCTCGGTGCCGATGGGGTGAAGGACGTCGCCAACTACGTCCGTTCCATGAACGGACTGGCCCACGATTCGGTGCGCGCCCAGCGTGGCAAGGAAGTCTTCGCGAACAACTGCGTGGCCTGCCACGGTGCCGACGCCAAGGGCAATCCGATGCTCGGCGCGCCCGATCTGACGAACAACCAGTGGCTGTACGGTTCGTCCGAGGCGACCATCATCGAGACCGTCACCCACGGGCGTAACAACAAGATGCCGGCATTCGGCGAGTTCCTCGGCGAGGACAAGGTTCACATCCTGACCGCCTATGTGCTCAGCCTGAGCAAGAAGTAATTGAAGTCTTCGCAGTCTGCAGTTCCATCCCGGGAGGAGGGGGGCCTCCCGGGGTTTCGAAAATAACAATAACAACAAGAATTCATTGGTAAAAAGGCCATGAACAGCCCATCCCCTTCGCCGCAGAAGACGGCGAACAAGTCCCCGGACTCCTCCGCGGACACGCTTTACGCCTCCCGCAAGAAACTCTACGTGCGCGCGGTCACCGGCCTCTTCGCCAACTGGCGCTGGGCGCTGGTCTGGATCACGCAGCTCATCTACTACGGACTGCCGTGGCTGACCTGGAATGACCGTCAAGCCGTGCTGTTCCATCTCGCCGAACGCAAGTTCTACATCTTCGGCTGGGTGTTCTGGCCGCAGGATGTCTTCTTCCTCGCGCTGTTGCTGATCATTTCGGCCTACGCGCTGTTCTTCTTCACCGCGATCGCCGGCCGTCTGTGGTGCGGCTACGCCTGTCCGCAGACGGTCTACACCGAGATCTTCATGTGGATAGAGCAGAAGATCGAGGGCGACCACAACAAGCGCCAGAAGCTCGACCAGGCGCCGATCAGTGCCGAGAAGGCCCTGCGCCGCGGGGGCAAGTACCTCGCCTGGTCGATCGTCGCGCTGTGGACCGGTTTCACCTTCGTGGCCTATTTCTCCCCGCTCGAGGAGCTGCTGCAGTCGCTGACCACGTTCAGCTTCGGGCCGTGGGAAATATTCTGGATCCTGTTCTACTCGGCCTTCACCTACCTCTTCGCGGGCGTCATGCGTGAGCAGGTGTGCACCTACATGTGCCCGTATGCCCGCTTCCAGGCGGTCATGTTCGATCCGGACACCCTGGTCATCACCTACGACGAGGAGCGCGGAGAGCCGCGCGGTACGCGCAAGAAGGGCATCGATCCGCGCACGGTCGGCAAGGGTGACTGCATCGACTGCGGCATCTGCGTTCAGGTGTGCCCGACCGGCATCGACATCCGTGATGGCCTGCAGTACGAGTGCATCGGCTGTGCCGCCTGTATCGATGCCTGCGACCAGGTCATGGACAAGATGAACTATCCGCGCGGCCTGATCCGTTATTCGACCGAGAACGCGATGAAGCGTCACTGGGGTCGCAAGGAGATCCTCGGCCACGTGCTGAGGCCGCGGACCCTGATCTACGGTGCCGTCCTCGTGCTGATCTGCGTCGGTTTCGTGTGGGGGCTGGCTGCGCGTGAGCCCCTGCGCGTCGACATCATCCGCGACCGCTCCTCGCTGGGACGTGAGGTCGAAGGCGGGCTGATCGAGAACGTCTATCAGCTTCAGGTCATGAACATGACCGAGGCACCCCGTGCCTTCCGTCTTGAGGTCTCTGGCCTGCCCGGGGTGCGCATCGCCGGCGAGCAGCGGGTCGACGTGGGGTCGGCTGCGACCCAGTCGGTCACGCTGCGGGTCGTGGTGCCCTACGATTCCGGCAAGCCCGGCACCAACAACATCGCCTTCCAGGTGACGGCGGAAGACGATCCCGGGCTCACGCTCCGGGAAGAGACCACGTTCCTGATTCCGCGCTGAAATGAGTACGAGCATGAGTGAAAAGCCGCGCCAGCCTTGGTACCGCCAGGGCTGGCCCTGGTTCCTGATCGCCTTCCCCGCGCTCGCGGTCGTCGGCGGAATCGCCACCCTCGTGATCGCCATGCAGAGCTTCGACGGCATGGTGGTCGACGATTACTACAAGGAAGGCCGGGCGATCGTGCAGACGATCGGACGGGTCGAGCATGCGCGTGAGTTGGGGTTGCGTGCCCAGCTCCGGGTGCGCAGCGAGTCGGTGCACATCGAGCTTTCCGCCTCCGATGTCGCCAGCCTGCCGGAGCGCATCCGTCTGACGGTGGCGCACCCGACGCGTGGTGGCCTCGATCAGGAACTGGTGCTCGCCGGCAGCGCCGGTGTGTATGAAGCAGCGCTGGCGCCGCTCGGCACCGGGCGCTGGTTGTTCGTAATAGAAGACGAGGCCCGAAGCTGGCGCATGGACGGGTCCGCATTCCTCCCTGCAGAGATGGAGATCACGATTGATCCGAATGTCTGAGTTCTTTACAGAGGAGGTAAGTCATGGCCTGGAACCTGTTGCTGACGAGTGATATCGGGCTGTTGAGCCTGTTCACTATTCTCTTCATCATCGTCATGGCGGCGTACCTGTTCCGCTTCGCCCGACGCCACATGGCCGAGGACGAACAGCGGGCGGGAATCCGTCACGGCCGCTGAGATACGCTCAGCCAACGAAAACGGCCCGCCTAAAGCGGGCCGTTCCGTTTTCCGCGCCTGTCGAGCGCGCGGGTGCGGGGCTGTCCGACGATCAGCGATACACCAGGACCGGCGTCTTGCTGTGGGTCAGGACCTTCTGCGTTTCGCTGCCGAGCAGCAGGCCGGCGATGCCGCGACGTCCATGAGAGGCCATGAAGATCAGGTCGCAGCCATGACGGTCGGCGGCATCGATGATGGCCTCGTAGGGAACTTCGTTGACGGTGGTGTCGCTGTCGGCAGCCACGCCGGCCGCATCAGCGGCATCCTTGGCCTTGGCGAGAATGGTTTCGGCCTCGGCGGCTGCGGACTTCGAGAACTGCTCCGGCGTCGTGGGGTCGATCAGCGCACCCTCGCCATAGATCGGCATCGGGAAGTCGGGCTGGGCATAGAAGAAGGTGATCCGGGCCCCCGTCTCCTTGGCGAAGGAAACCGCCCGGGCTACCGTACTCTCCGACAAGGCCGACCCATCGGTCGGGACCAGAATGTGCTTGAACATGACGGATGCTCCCTGTTGTGTGTCACGATCCGATTATAGCGAGGTGGGGCCGTCTGCCATGATTGATCGTGATCAAACGGCGGCAAGTTCGTTCGAGTTCCTGGGAGACGGGAGATGAGGCTGACTTTTCTGGGTGCCGCCGGCGAGGTCACCGGCTCGTGCATGCGGGTCGACCACGAGCGCGGCAGTTTCCTGGTGGACTGCGGACTGTTCCAGGGGGGGCGCGCGGCGGACCGCAAGAACAACGAGGCGCTGAATTTCAGCCTGCGCGAGATCGACTTCGTGCTGCTGACGCACGCCCACCTCGACCACACCGGCCTCGTTCCGCGGCTGGTGGCGCTGGGTTACAAGGGGCCCATCTTCGCCACCGCCGCCACCGTCGATCTGCTCGGCGTGATGCTGATGGACTCCGCCCACATCCAGGAGAAGGAGGCGGAGTGGGCCTTGCGCAGCACGCGTTCGCGCAAGGCAGGGCGCGGCGGGCAGCTCGTGCCGCTGTACACGGTGGAACAGGCGCGCCACAGTCTCGGACGATTGCGTCCGCTCGGCTTCGACGAGATGGTCGAGGCCGGCCCAGGCGTGCGCTGCCGCTTCCGCAATGCCGGCCATATCCTCGGCTCGGCGATCATCGAGATCGACGTCGAGGAGCGCGGCCACACCCGCCGCCTGGTCGCCTCGGGTGATCTCGGCCAGCCGATGCGTCCGGTGCTGCAGGATCCGGTGCACATCCCGGCGGCGGATTACCTGTGCGTCGAGTCGACCTACGGTGACCGTGCCCACCGTTCCTTCGCCGACACCTGCGATGAACTGGCCGAGGTGTTGCGGCGCACGCTGAAGGTCGATGGCGGCAACGTGATCATTCCCGCATTCGCGGTCGGGCGCACGCAGGAGCTGCTGTTCGTGCTGGCGGACCTGGTGCGCGCCGGGCGCATCGACCGGCTCGACGTCGTGGTCGATTCGCCGATGGCCTCTGCGGTGACCGAGCTCACCGTGCGCCACGACGACCTGTGGGACGAGGAGACGCGCGATCTCTATGCGTGGACGCGCAAGCGCCCGGACCGCTTCAACCTGCGCTTCGTGCAGGACGTCGAGGAGTCGATGGCGCTCAACGCCGTGCGCGGCGGCCTGGTGATCATCTCGGCGAGCGGCATGTGCGATGCCGGTCGGATCAAGCATCACCTGCGCTACAACCTCGGGCGGCGCGAGTGCGCGATCGTGATCGCCGGCTTCCAGGCCGCCGGGACGCTGGGGCGGCGGCTGGTCGACGGGGCGCGCCAGGTGTCCCTGTTCCGCGAGCGCATCCCGGTGCGGGCGCGCATCCACACCATCGGCGGCCTGTCGGCGCATGCCGACCAGCCCGCCCTGCTGAACTGGTTGCGCGGGTTCAGGAGTCCGCCGCGGCGCACCTTCGTCGTGCACGGCGAGCCCTCCGCGGCATCGGCGCTCGCCGCCCTGGCCGAGCGCGAGCTCGGCTGGCGCCAGGTCGAGGTGGCCGTGCCGGGTGTGCCCTATGTGCTGAACTGAGGGGGCGGCGTCGCGGGCCGCAGGCTGGGTGCGGCCTCAGGCGTTGTAGCGCGACAGGCGCTGCGGATCGTGCAGCGTGATGCGCTTGCCATGGACGCTGATCAGCCCGGCCTCGCTGAGGTCGTGGAAGATGCGCGACAGGGTCTCCGGCGTCAGGTTGAGCCGGGACGCGATCACCTGCTTGCTGGTGGGCAGGGCGATCTCGCACGGCGTGTCGCTGTCGGCGACCTGCAGCAGGTAGCCGATCACGCGCTGCATGCTCGAGCGCAGGGAATAGGTTTCCACGTCCTGGATCAGCCCGTGGAGGCGGATCGCCATGCCGGCGAGCAGCTTGTGGGCGAAGGTGGAGTCCTGGTCGATCAGGTCGGTCACCACCTGCTGGCCGACATGTACGAGCACGGTGTCGGTCAGGGCCTCGGCGAAAACCGGGTAGGGGTGGTTCATGAACATCACCGCCTCGCCGAAGCTCTGCATGGGGCCGATGATCTCGACCACCTTCTCGGTACCCTGGGCCGACGAGAACGCGAGCTTGACCTGGCCCGAGACGACGAAGTAAAAGCCGTGCGGCTGGTCGCCGCGCTGGAACAGCACCTCGCCGCGGGCGACGTGGCGGTCGCGCGTGTAGCGCGCGACGAGCTGGATGTCCGCGTCCGACAGTTCGCTGAACAGCGGGATCCGGTGCAGCAGGGACGGGATGTCGAGCTGGGAATGAGGGGGCATCGAAAGACTCTCCGTAAGGCGTCGCAATTCTAGTCCAGCCGGTGCGTTGCCGGCTGTTTCCGGCTCTGTGGCCGGCTATCGGAAGGAGAAGGGATGTATTTCGCGATCAAGCATCTGCACGTGACCTGTGTCGTCCTCAGCGCGACCGGTTTCCTGCTGCGCGGCCTGTGGATGATCACCGGCAACCCACTGCTGCAGCACCGGCTGACACGGGTGCTGCCGCACGTCGTCGACAGCCTGCTGCTGCTGTCGGCCATCACCCTCGCGGTGATGATCCAGCAGTACCCGTTTGCCGCCGGATGGGTGACGGCCAAGGTCGCCGGCCTGCTCGCCTACATCCTGCTCGGCACCGTCGCGCTCAAGCGCGGACGGACGATGCGCATCCGCGTCGCCGCCTTCGTCGCCGCGCTGCTGGTCTATGCGTGGATCGTGTCGGTCGCCCTCACGAAGAACCTGGCCGGGTTCCTCGCCTGAGCGCGGCGGGGGCGGTGTTCAGCGCACGCCCTGCTGGTGCTGGATCAGGCGCTTGAGTCCGGCCGGGTCGAGCAGCAGCACGTGCTTCTGCTGGACCGAGATCAGCCCGTCTTCCTGGAAGCGCGAGAAGGCGCGCGACACGGTCTCGAGCTTGAGCCCGAGGTAGGAGCCGATCTCCTCGCGCGTCATGCGCAGGTTGAATTCCTGCGACGAGAATCCGCGCGCATTGAAACGCTGCGACATGTTCAGCAGGAAGGCCGCCAGGCGCTCCTCGGCGCGCATCGAGCCGAGCAGCATCATGACGCCGTGGTCGCGCACGATCTCGCGGCTCATCACCTTGTGGAACTGCAGCTGCAGGCCCTCGATCTGGTGCGAGAGCTGCTCGAGCTTGTCGTAGGCGATCACGCACACCTCGCTGTCTTCCAGCGCCACTGCATTGCAGCTGTGCGTCTCGGTGCTGATGCCGTCCAGGCCGAGGATCTCGCCGGTCATCTGGAAGCCGGTGACCTGCTCGCGGCCATCCTCGAGCAGCACGTCGGTCTTGAAGGAGCCGGCGCGGATGGCGTAGATCGCCTCGAACCTGTCGCCGGCGCGGTAGAGGTTCTGCTGGCGCTTGACCTTGCGGCGCGCGCCCACGAGCTCGTCGAGGCGGCTCAGCTCGCTGTCCGCCATGCCGAAGGGCAGGCACAGTTCGACGAGGTTGCACTGCGAACAGGCGGTCTTGAGCCCATTCACGGTAATTGGCACGGTCGCCCTCATCTGCACGATAATCCTGCTTCCCCGACAAAAGACACCGATGCGGGCACGAGTGGATCTTCAGATCAAGCTCGTTGACCCACGTCAACCAAAAAATCGCGCTGGTCTGCCATTGTTCGGCACACCCTGCAGCAGCAAGATCATGAAAAGTCAGAACGAACTCATCTTCGATCCGCAACTGATCCGTCGATTCGACATCAACGGACCGCGGTACACCTCCTACCCGACGGCGGATCGCTTCGTCGAGGCCTTCAACGCCGAGGCGCTCAAGTCCTGGCTCGCCAAAAGGGCCGTGGGCGGCGTGAGCAAACCACTCTCATTATACTTCCACATCCCGTTCTGTAACACGATCTGCTATTACTGCGCCTGCAACAAGATCATCACCAAGGATCACGGGCGCTCGGCCAAGTATCTGAAATACCTGGCGAAAGAGATCGCGATGCAGGCTGCCTGCCTGGAGGGCAGCCGGCAGGTGACCCAGCTCCACCTCGGCGGCGGCACCCCGACCTTCCTGTCGCACGACGAGATGCGCGAGCTGATGGCCTCGGTGCGCGAGCACTTCACGCTGGTGCCCAACGGCGAATACTCGATCGAGGTCGATCCGCGCAAGGTGGATTTCGATACCGTCAAGCTGCTCGCCGATCTCGGTTTCAACCGCATGAGCGTCGGCGTGCAGGACTTCGCCGAGGACGTGCAGGCCGCGGTCAACCGCATCCAGAGCTTCGACGAGACCAAGCTCGTCATCGACGCCGCGCGCGCCACCGGCTTCAAGTCGGTGAGCATGGACCTGATCTACGGCCTGCCCAAGCAGAACGTGATCAGCTTCAACCGCACGCTGGAGCAGGTGCTGGAGATCTCGCCCGACCGCATCTCGCTGTACAGCTACGCGCACCTGCCCGGGCTGTTCAAGCCGCAGCGCCGCATCAACAGCGGCGACATGCCCACCGCGGACACCAAGCTGCAACTGCTGCAGCTGGGCATCCGCCGCCTCACCGAGGCCGGCTACGTCTATATCGGCATGGACCACTTCGCCAAGCCCGACGACGAGCTCACCATCGCCCAGCGCCAGGGCCGGCTGCACCGCAACTTCCAGGGCTATTCGACCCAGGCCGAGTGCGACCTGCTCGCGTTCGGCGTGTCGGCGATCGGCAAGATCGGGCCGGTGTATGCGCAGAACGTCAAGACGCTGGACGAGTATTACGACGCGCTCGACCGCGACGAGCTGCCGGTGCTGCGCGGCATCGAGCTCACCGCCGACGACCTGCTGCGGCGCGCGATCATCCAGGCGCTGATGTGCCATTTCGAGCTGTCGATGCAGTCGATCGAAATCGCCCACCTGATCAACTTCCGCGAGTACTTCGCGGAGGAGCTCGCCGACCTCAAGGAGATGGAGAAGGCCGGCCTGGTGAAGATCGACGGCGACTGGATCAGTGTGCAGCCCGCCGGCCGCCTGCTGGTGCGCGGCATCGCCATGGTGTTCGACCGCTACCTGCGCGCCGACCGCGAGCGGGCACGTTACTCGCGGGTGATCTGAGGCGCGGAGCCGCCGACTGGAGGGCTGGCGGGCGCGGCGATTCGCCGCACCCGCCGTGCGCGCTGCGGCGTAAAATGGCGGTCTCGCGTTCCCGGCGGCCCCGGCCCGTCTCCTCATGCCCGAAACCGGTTACTTCGCCGTCTTCCTGATCGGCCTGCTCGGCGGCACGCATTGCGTGTCGATGTGCGGTGGCATCGTCGGCGCGCTCACCATGCAGGTGCAGACGCCGGGCGGCAGGCCGCAGTGGCCGCTGCACCTGGCCTACAACCTCGGCCGCATCGGCACCTACACCGCGCTCGGTGCCGCGGTCGGCTTCATCGGCTCGGTCGGCCTGCTGTACGACGGCATGCTGCCGGTGCAGATGGCACTGTACGTGCTGGCCAACCTGATGCTGGTCGCGCTCGGCCTGTATCTGACCGGTTTCACCCGCCTGCTGGCGCCGATCGAGCGCGTCGGCCAGGTGTTGTGGCGCAGGATCCAGCCCGCGACCCGGCGCTTCCTGCCGGCTCGTTCCGTGAAGCAGGCGCTGCCGCTGGGCATGCTGTGGGGCTTCATTCCCTGCGGGCTGACCTACTCGATCCTCGCCACCGCGCTGGTCACCGGCTCCGGCGCGCGCGGCGCGGGGCTGATGCTGGCCTTCGGCCTGGGCACGCTGCCCAACCTGCTGCTCGCCGGCATGCTGTTCAAGCGTTTCCGCGATTTCACCCGCAACCGCAAGGTGCGCCTCGCCTCGGGTCTGCTCGTGCTCGGCTTCGGCCTGTTCGGGCTCTATCATGCGCCCACGCTCGGCGGCGACCTGTGGAGCGGCGTGGTGTGCGTGACCTGAGCGCCGCATCCGCTGGCGCTGCGTTCAATACCCAGGAGTGATACATGGAAGAAGTGACGATCAAGGTCGAAGGCATGAGCTGTGGCGGCTGCGTCCGGAACGTGACCGGGGTGCTGAAGGGGCTCGCCGGCGTCGAGGACGCGCAGGTGTCGCTCGAGCAGGGCAGCGCCACGGTGCGCTTCGACCCGGCGCAGGTGTCGGTCGGCGCACTGCGCGCCGCGGTCGAGGACGCCGGCTTCGACTCGCCGGCCTGAGTGCCGCATGCACGCAGGACGCCGTGCAAGACATTGTGGTTTCCCCCTATAATCCGCGCACAATTTTTCCACGGGAGGGATTCATGGGCTTCGATATGGTCAGCGCCGGCAAGGACGTGCCGAACGACATCAACGTCATCATCGAGATCTCCGCGCAGGGCGATCCGATCAAGTTCGAGGTGGACAAGGACAGCGGCGCCGTGTTCGTCGACCGCTTCATGGGCACCTCGATGCGTTACCCGCTCAACTACGGCTACGTGCCGCACACCATCGCCGGCGACGGCGACCCGGTCGACGTGCTGGTCGTGACCCCCTTCCCGCTGCAGCCGGGCGTGGTCATCCGCTGCCGTCCGGTGGGCGTGCTGAAGATGGAAGACGACGGCGGCGTGGATGCCAAGGTCGTGGCCGTGCCGGTGTCCAAGCTGACCCCGCTGTACGACAAGGTGCAGACCACCGACGACCTGCCCGAGCTGCTGATGAAGCAGACGGTGCACTTCTTCGAGCACTACAAGGACCTCGAGCCCGGCAAGTGGGTCAAGGTCCTGGGCTGGGGCACGGTCGAGGAAGCCAAGCAGGAAATCGTCAACGGCCTGGCTGCCGCCAAGAAGTGATTCCCTAGCCGTCCGCGGCATGCAAAAGGCCCGCTCGCTGCGGGCCTTTTGCCGTGTGCGCCCAGCATGGGCGCACTCCTGCGGGTGCAAGTCCCGCCGTAAGTTGATCACAGCAAGCGAAGTGAAGCGCAACTGCGTGAGGGCGACCGAG
>JARRBR010000063.1 GCA_029982755.1 Rhodocyclaceae bacterium | reverse complement strand
GGTCGCGGTGCTGACCAGCGTCAATGACGGCCGCGAGAACTTCAGCCGCCGCTTCTGGAACCAGGCCTACGGCACGCTCAACCACGTCGGCCACGGCTCGTACTGCGGCGGCGCCTACCGCTCCGGTTCGGGCGCGCTGTTCGGCGACGTGAAGAAGATGCCGCACGCCAAGCCCGACCTCGCCAACGCCGAGTTCGTGCTCTTCATCGGCACCGCGCCGGGCAACGCCGGCAACCCCTTCAAGCGCACCGGCGGCATGCTCGCCAAGGGCCGCGCCGAAGGCCGCCTGGACTACGTGGTGGTCGATCCGGTGCTCAACAACTCGCACAACCTGGCCGCCGCCGAGCACGGGCGCTGGGTGCCGATCCGCCCGGGCACCGACGGTGCGCTGGTGATGGGCATGATCCGCTGGATGTTCGACAACGAGCGCGTGAACACCGCCTACCTCGCCTGGCCCAACCTCAAGGCCGCCCAGGCCGCCGGCGAGCCGTCCTTCACCAATGCCGGCTGGCTGGTGATCGCCGAGGAAGGCCACCCGCGCCAGGGCCGCTTCCTGCGCGGCTCGGACATCGGCATGAGCGTCGCCGCCGAGGACAAGTACAAGGACGCCGACCCCTACGTGATCGCCACCGCCAGCGGCGAACTGGTCGCGGCCGAGACGGCGACCGTGCCGGCGGTGCTGGAGGCCACCCGGGTCATCGAGCTCGGCGGCAAGCCGGTGACGGTGAAGACGCCCTTCGAGCTGCTGCGCGAATCCGCCCGTGCGCTGTCGATCGCCGAGTACTCCGCCGCGTGCGGCATCCCGGAAGACGTCATCACCGGCCTGGCCGAGGAATTCACCCGTCACGGCCGCAAGGCGAGCGCGGTGGCGCATGGCGGCATGATGGCGGGCAACGGCTTCTACAACGCCTACTCGGTCGTCACCCTCAACGCGCTGATCGGCAACCTCAACTGCAAGGGCGGCTTCGTGATGAACGGCGGCGGCTTCAAGGACAACGGCGCCGGTCCGCGCTACGACCTCGAGACTTTCCCCGGCATGCTCAAGCCCGCCGGCACCCCGCTCGGGCGCAACGTGCCCTACGAGCGCTCGGCCGAGTTCAAGCGCCGCCAGGCCGAGGGCAAGCCCTATCCGGCCAGCGATGCCTGGTTCCCCAACGCGCCGGGCCTCGGCACCGAGTGGTTCCCGGGCGCGCTGCGCGGCTATCCCTACGGCCTCAAGGCGCTGATCCTGTGGAGCTGCAACCCGCTGTACGGCATCACCGGCGTGCGCCCGCTGATCGAGAAGGACCTCGCCGACCCGAAGAAGCTGCCGCTCATCATTTCGGTCGACCCGCTGATCAACGAGAGCAACGCCTTCGCCGACTACATCGTGCCCGACTCGCTGATGTACGAGAGCTGGGGCTGGACCGCGCCCTGGAACGGCGTGCCGACCAAGGCCACGACCGCGCGCTGGCCGGTGGTCGAGCCCAAGGCGGCGAAGACGCCCGACGGTGCGGCGATCGGCATGGAAACCTTCTACATCGCGCTCGCCAAGGCGATGCAGCTGCCCGGCTTCGGCGCCGGGGCGATCGCCGACATGGACGGCAATCGCTATCCGCTCGACACCCCCGAGGACTGGTACCTGCGCGGCGGCGCCAACATCGCCTTCGCCGGCAAGGCACCGGTGGGCGACGCGACCGACGAGGACCTGCAACTGTCCGGCGTCGAGCGCCTGCGCCCGCAGCTCGAGCGCGTGCTCAAGGCCGAGGAGTGGCGCAAGGTGGCCTTCCTCTTCACCCGCGGCGGGCGCTACCAGCCGGCCACAGAGGCGCAGGACGCCGAGTACCCCGAATGGCAGGCCCATCGCTTTACCAAGCCGCTGTGGCTGTGGAACGAGATGATCGGAAGCGCGCGCAACACGCTTACCGGCGCGCGCTTCCGCGGCTGCGCGCAATGGACGCCGCCGGCCTTCTACGATGGCACCCCGGTGCGCCAGATCCACACCGAGGCCGACTGGCCGCTGCAGATCGTCAGCTACAAGTCCGCGCTGCAGAACTCGTACAGCATCGCCACCCGCATCACCGGCCTGCATCCGGACAACCCGGTGGTCGTGCATCCGGCCGATGCCGGGAAGCTGGGCCTGCAGAGCGGCGATACCGCGCGCATCCGCACCCCGGGCGGCGCAGCCGAGTGCACGGTGATCGTGCACGAGGGCGTGGTGCCGGGCGTGATGGCGATCGAGCACGGCTACGGTCACCGCGAACTGGGCGCGCGCGCCCACCGCATCGGCGACCAGGTGCAGCCCGAGCGCCCCGACCTGCGCGCGGGCATCAACCTCAACGACCTCGGCATCGCCGACCCGACCCGCGGCGGCAATGTCATCTGGGTGGACGCGGTGTCCGGCACCTCGGTGCGCCAGGGCATCCCGGCGCGGCTCGAGCGGGTCTGAGGCGGCGCGGCGGAGCGCGGCCGAAGGCTACGCGCTCCGCCGCCCGTTCGCGTGCTTGGCCGTGACCGCGGCGCGCGAGGCCCCGCAGCGCGTTCAGTCCAGCGCCGCCGGGTCGGCGCGCAGCATCAGGCGCGCCAGCTCGGCGGCACTGCCGACCCCGGTCTTTTCCATGACGTGATGGCGGTGCACATGCACCGTCTTCTCGCTGATGTCGAGCTCGCGCCCGACCAGCTTGTTCGGCAGGCCCAGCGCCACCAGGCGCGCCACCTCCAGCTCCCGCGGCGACAGGCGGTCGAGCAGGGCCCTGGCCTCGCCGCAGCGCGCAGTGCGCGCCCGCGCCTCGCACCCCAGCTTCACCGCGCGCCCCACCGCGTCGATCAGGGCCTGGTCCTTGAAGGGCTTCTCGAGGAAGTCGCAGGCGCCGTGCTTCATCGCCTGCACCGCCAGCTCGACGTCGCCGTGGCCGGTGATGAACACGATCGGCACCTCCCAGCCGCGCTGGCGCAGCACCTGTTGCAGTTCCAGCCCGCTCATCATCGGCATGCCTGCCACCCCATGGATTCGAGCAGGAACACCAGCGAGCGGCGGAAGGCGGCATCGTCGTCGATGACGTGGATCAGGAGGTCTTCGGTCGGGGTCATGGGGCCTTGCTTAGGCTGCGGGCGCGCCGGTCTGCGCCGGGCACTGAGTGGAAGGGGCGGCTGAAGGGCACAGCGGGAGGCTGAGGACGAACACCGCGCCGACGGCGCCGAACCGGGGCGACGCGTCGGGCGAGCCGGCCGCGAGCCGACCGCCATGGGCTTCGGCGATGCTGCGGCAGATCGACAGCCCGAGGCCGAGGCCGTCGGCCTTGGTGGTGAAGAAGGACTCGAACAGGCGCTCGCGTGCGGCCGGGTCCAGCCCGCTGCCATAGTCGCGCACCGCGATGTGCAGGTTGCCGCCGTCCTCATCGAGGCGGATGTCGATGCGCTGGCGCTCGAACGGCTGCTCGCGGCTGGCGTCCCAGGCGTTCTTGAGCAGGTTCAGCAGCACCTGCTGGATCTGCAGGCGGTCGGCGTCGATCAGCGCGCCGGCGGGCAGCGTGTCGTCGATACCGATCTCTGGCGCGTGCGCGAGCATGCCGCGGAACAGGGGCACCGCCTCGTCCACCAGCTCGCGTGGCGCCACCGGCTCGCGGCTGGTGGTGCGCTTGCGCGCGAAGGCGCGGATGCGGCCGAGGATGCCGGCGGCGCGCTCGGCCTGGCCGGCGATCTCGGCGGCGGCCTCGCGCACCGCGGCTTCGGTCAGGCGCTGGTTGTCGGCGCGGCGCACCAGGCTGTTGGCGTAATTGACGACCGCCGCCAGCGGCTGGTTGAGCTCGTGGGCGAGGGTGCCGGACAGCTCGCCGAGCACCGACAGCCGCGACATGTGCTCGGCCTGCTCCTGCGCGCCGCGCATGCGCGCCTCCATCGCCTCGCGTGCCGCCAGTGCCTCGCGCAGCGCAGCGGTGCGGGTCTGCACCAGGTGCTCGACGCGCACGGTATAGAAGATCCAGCCCACGATCAGCAGCGCGAAACCAGCCACCCACGGCCAGTAGCGCTCGGCCAGCACCATCAGCGTGGGCGCGCGCAGGTAGGCGTAGGGGCCGATCTCCAGGCGGCGGAACAGCTCATGCACCGGCTGGTAGTCGGCCGGCACGGCCCACGCCAGGCCGTCGTGCTCCTGGCGCATGCCGAGCAGCGCGATCGCGACCGCGCGCGACAGCTCCGGCGGCGTGGTCCGCAGCGCGGCCAGCGGCCAGTCGGGGTAGAGCGGGGTGGAGGTGGCGCACGGGAAGCCGCTTTCGGTGCGCGGCGACAGCACGCGGAAGCGCGCGGCCCACTCCGGGCGCTCCTCGAGCAGGCAGCTGCGGATCACGCCGGCGTCGGCCAGGCCGGCGTCGAGCGCATCGACCACACCCTGCATCGGGAAGCCCACCTCGCGCAGTTCGGCCAGGTCGGACTCCGGCTCGATGCCGAGCGCATCGAGTTCGCCCCACACCAGCTGGAAGCCGCCGAAGCCGCCGCGGCCGACGATGGCCAGCCGGCGTCCACGGAGGTCTTCGAGCGTTCGGAGAGGGCAGGGCGCGCTCGGGGGCACGGCCGCCGCCGGCATCCAGGGTCAGGATGCGGCTGGCGCCGAGCGTGGCCTCGAGCTCGATGTAGTGGCCCGGGTTGGTGATGATGAACTCGAGCTCGCCGCGCTGCGCCGCGTCGCGCAGGCCGTCGTGGTCGAGATGGACCAGGGTCGGCAGGTGGCCGGGCAGCGCGGCCTGCAGCCGGCGCACCACCGGCGACCATTCCTCGACCGCAGCGTCAGAGCCGAGGAAGGCGAGCACGCCGATGCGCAGGGGCTGGCCGGACGGGGCGGCATGGGCATGCAGGAAGCCGAGCAGCGCGAGGGCAGTGAGGGCGGCGAGGGCGGAGCGGACGACCGGGAACATCGGCACAACATGGCGGCTTGCGCTGCGCTCGTCAAGGCGTAGCCCCGGCTCGGGCGCGCGCGGTCGCGGCACTTGCTCCGGGACTGAGGCGCCACCCCGGCGCAGGATTCGGTAATGTCGGCAAATGTCTTTCCGGCGTGGGCGGACGAGCGGGTCGTCCTGCGCCCACGATGGCAAGGGCGACGTCCGGCGAGATATCTTTGGCGGCATCGCCACCGAGGGCGGCGAGCGAGATGAACGAGGCGATGACGACATGCGACTGATGACCTGGAACATCCAGTGGGGCCGCGGTGCCGACGGCCGCGTGGACCTGGCGCGTACGGTGGCCGCGATCCGGGCGGCGGGCGAGTTCGACCTGATCTGCCTGCAGGAGGTGGCGTGCAATTTTCCGGGCCTGGCCGGCGGCGCGCGCGAGGACGAGCCCGCGCATTTCGCCGCTGCCTTTCCCGACCACGAGGCGGTGTACGCCGCCGGCATGGACGTGCCCGACGGGGCGGGTGGCCGGGCGCGCTTCGGCAACCTGCTGCTGTCGCGGCTGCCGGTCGGGCAGGTGTTCCGCCACCTGTTGCCGGCGCCAGCCGATCCGGACTTCCCGGCGATGCAGCGGGTATGTCTGGAGGCGGTGGTGACGGCCGCGAGGGGGCCACTGCGCGTGCTCACCACCCACCTCGAGTACTACTCGCAGCGCCAGCGCCGCGTCCAGGTCGAGGCCCTGCGCGCACTGCAGGCCGAGGCCGCGGGGCAGGCGGCGGCGCCGGCGGCCGGCAAGGAATCGAATCCGGCCTTCGCCGCCTGGCCGCGGCCGGCGTCGGCGATCGTGTGCGGCGACTTCAACTGCGAGCCGGGTTCGGGCGAACATGCGCTGATGCAGGCGCCGATCGGCGCCGGCGTGCCGGCCTGGCGCGACGCCTGGGGCGTGCTCTCGCCGGGCGTTCCCCATCCGCCCAGCGTCGGCCTGCACGGCGCGGAGTGGCCGGACCGGGTCTACTGCTGCGACTTCTTCTTCGTCACCGAAGATCTGGCGCCGCGCGTGCGCGCGCTGCGGGTGGAGGCGGAGACGGCAGCCTCCGACCATCAGCCGGTGGTGCTGGAGCTGGCGGACTGAACCCCGCCCGCCGCCACGCGTGCGGGGTTCAGGCGGGCGGCAGCGGTTCGATGAGGTCGCGGTAGGCGTGCCAGGTGGCGTGGCCGATGACGGGCATCAGCACCACGAAGCCGACGTTGAAGGTGGCGAAGCCGATCGCGCTCAGCACGACGATCAGCATTGCCCACACCAGCATCGGACCGGGGTTGTTCAGCAGCGCGGCGAAGCTCGCCAGTATCGCGCTCACCGCGTCCTGGTTGCGGTCTAGCATCAGCGGCACCGACACCACGCTGGCCGCGAACGCGATCGTGGCGAAGACCAGACCGACGCCGAAATACGCGCCGAGGAACTCGAGGTTGCGCAGCTCGAGGATCTGCCCGATCAGGCCGTCGAGGCTGGGCATCTCGTCGGTGTAGAACAGCGCGAACACCACCATCGACGCGCGCGCCCACACCAGCAGCACGACGCCGAGCACCACCGCGAACACGCCGATGTTGCCCAGGTTCCGCCGCCACACGGTCAGCGTGGGGCCGAGCGCGCAGGGCTCGCCGCGCTCGCGCCGGCGGCTGATCTCGTACAGGCCCATCGCGAACAGCGGACCGACGAGCAGGAAGCCGGAGGCGAGGGCGGCGATGTACTCGTAGGCGTGGAGAAAGATCGCGACCGTCAGCAGGCCCATCGCGGCGAAGCACAGGCCGTAGAACAGGCTCGGCCCCGGGCAGGCCCGCAGGTCGGCGGCGCCGCGGGCGATCCACTTGAGCGGCGCGCCGAGCGGAACCTCGCGCACGGTCGGGAAGGGCAGGCCGGGATCCGCCTCCCCGGAGGCCTGTCGATTCGAGGGGTCCTGCTCCGTCATGTCGATCTCCTGTTGGCGTTGAAATGACGGCGGAGCAGGGGGACGGTTCAGGCCCCCGCCCGCATCGCGTCGACGAGCGCCTGCGGCGCTTCCTGCATCAGGGCGTGGCCCACGCCGGGCAGCACGACCAGGCGCGCCGCGCAGGCGGTGAAGGCGTCGCGCAGCGGCAGCACGGCGTCGGCCGGCGTCATGCGGTCGCAGTCGCCGCTCAGCAGCAGCACCGGGCAGCGCACCTGTGTGGCCGCCTGCAGCCCGTCCTGCCAGCGGTCGCAGGCGACCAGGTCGGTGGCGAGCACGTCCGCGCCCTGGCACTGCATGCGCTCGAGGTTGGCGGCTTCGAGTTCGGCGCGCCGCTGCTCCCCGATCACCTCGGGCGGCGCGAAGGAGAACTTGTTGATCAGCGCCCAGGCACGTGGCGGGTCGGTGCGCGCGGCATCGAGCACGAAGGGTGCGACCGGCATCGGCGCCAGGCTGCCCAGCAGGTACAGCGCGCTGACGCGCTGCGGCGCACGGGCGGCGACGGCTAGGGCGACCAGCGAGCCCATGCTGTGGCCGGCGACGGCGAAGCTGTCCACGCCCAGCGCATCGGCCAGCGCGAGCACCCAGCCGGCCATCGCGTCGATGCTCGGCAGCGCCTCCCCGGCCGAGGCGCCGTGGGCCGGCAGATCGGGCGCGATGACGCGGTGGCCGGCGGCGGCGAGCGCGGGGACGATTGCGTCCCACACGCCGTGGTCGTGTCCGGCGCCATGGATCAGCAGCAGCGGGGCGGCGGAAGCGTCCCCGTGCACCGCGACGGCCACCGCCTGGCCGCATACCTGGAGGTCTTTCATGAGAGGGTCTGGTCGTGTCACGCGGGTTCGTCCGGGCTCAGCATGTGCTCGATGGCGATGATGCGATCCTTGAGCGCGAGCTTGCGTTTCTTGAGGCGGCGCAGCATCAGCTCGTCGCCGGTCGGCGATTCGGTGAGGCGGGTGATGGCGTCGTCGAGGTCGCGATGTTCGAGGCGCATCTCCTCGAGGCGCAGGTGCAAGCTGGTCACTTCGTCGAATGCCTTGTCGATCATGCCTGCGTCCCTCTCGCGTTGCCGTTGCGCCGTCGCCGGCGGGGCGCGGATGCGCGCCGTGTCGTGCCCGGAATGGTATGCGGCGGCGGGGTCGATGACAACTTGCTTGCCGCCGGCCGCCGGGCCGCGTGCTGGCGGCATGTGCGGTCATCTGCGTCCGGGCTTGGCGCGTGTGCGATGGATTTCTTACCATGCGGCTTTCGCTAATACCGGAAGTGCGCAAGTGAACAAGGCTTTCGTCAAGGAAAACGACGGCGCCGCGGACGAGGACGAGGAACTCGCCCCCGCGCTGCGCCTGCCTGCGGGCAGCAAGAACTACATGACCCGGCGCGGCTACGACGCACTGCGCGTCGAGCTTGACCAGTTGGTGCGCATCGAGCGGCCCAGGCTGGTCGAGACCGTGGCCTGGGCCGCCGGCAATGGCGACCGCTCGGAGAATGGCGACTACATCTACGGCAAGAAGCGCCTGCGCGAGATCGACCGCCGCATCCGCTTCCTGATCAAGCGCATCGAGAGCGCCGAGGTGGTCGATCCCGAGCGCCAGCAGGGCCTGGAGCAGGTCTTCTTCGGCGCCACGGTCAGCTTCTGCGACCTCGACACGGAGGACGAGCAGACCTGGCAGATCGTCGGCGTGGACGAGGCCGACGCCTCGCAGGGCCGCATCAGCTGGATCTCGCCGCTGGCGCGCGCGGTGCTCAAGGCGCGGGTGGGCGACGTGGTGCGTTTCCAGAGCCCGGCGGGGATGCGCGAGATCGAGATCACCGACGTGCAGTACCGGTGAGCACAGGGCGGCCGGCAGGGGCTTGAAAGCCGGAAGGGCGTCCCCATCTGCGGACGCACTGATCCGTAACCAAGCTGGAGTCGTATCCATGTCCGAAACCGCAGCCGCCCAGACGATGAACTTCCAGGCCGAGGTGAAGCAGCTGCTTCACCTGATGATCCACTCGCTGTATTCCAATCGCGAGATCTTCCTGCGCGAGCTCGTCTCCAACGCCTCCGACGCCTGCGACAAGCTGCGCTTCGAGGCGCTCGACAATGGCGCCCTGTACGAGAACGACAGCGAGCTGAAGATCCGCATCGGCTTCGACGCCGAGGCCAAGACCGTCACCGTCGCCGACAACGGCATCGGCATGAGCCGCGACGAGGCCATCGCCCACCTCGGCACCATCGCCAAGTCCGGCACCAAGGAATTCTTCGGCAAGCTCACCGGCGACCAGAAGAAGGACGCCCACCTGATCGGCCAGTTCGGTGTCGGCTTCTACTCCGCCTTCATCGTCGCCGACAAGGTCACCGTGGTGTCGCGCCGTGCCGGCCTGCCTGCCGACCAGGCGGTGAAGTGGGAGTGCTCGATGACCGGCGACGAGGCCGGCGCCTACACCGTGGAGCAGGTTGAGAAGGCCGGCCGCGGCACCGAGATCACCCTGCACCTGCGCGAGGGCCAGGAAGACCTGCTGTCGTCGTGGAAGCTGAAGAGCCTGATCCGCAAGTACTCCGATCACATCGTGCAGCCGATCGTGATGAAGAAGGAGGAGTGGAACGAGGAGCAGAAGAAGCAGGTGCTGACCGACGAGGACGAGACGGTCAACCAGGCCAACGCGCTGTGGACGCGCTCGAAGAACGACATCACGGACGACGAGTACACCGCCTTCTACAAGCACGTCGCCCACGACTTCGAGGACCCGCTGGCGTGGACCCACTCGCGCGTCGAGGGCCGCCACGAATACACCAACCTGCTCTACATCCCGAAGAACGCGCCCTTCGACCTGTGGGACCGCAATGCCAAGCACGGCATCAAGCTGTACGTGAAGCGCGTGTTCATCATGGACGACGCCGAGAAGCTGATGCCGACCTATCTGCGCTTCGTGCGCGGCGTGGTCGACTCGGCCGACCTGCCGCTCAACGTGTCGCGCGAGATCCTGCAGGAATCCAAGGACATCGACACCATCCGCGCCGGCTGCACGAAGAAGGTGCTGACCCTGCTCGAGAGCCTCGCGAACAGCGACGAGGCGGCCGACAAGGAGAAGTACGCCGAGTTCTGGAAGGCCTTCGGCAAGGTCCTCAAGGAAGGCGTGGGCGAGGACTTCGCCAACAAGGACAAGATCGCCGGCCTGCTGCGCTTCGCCTCGACCAAGCTCGATACGCCGGATGAGGTGGTGTCGCTGGCTGACTACATCGGCCGCATGAAGGAAGGGCAGGACAAGATCTATTACGTCACCGCCGAGACCTTCAACGCCGCGAAGAACAGCCCGCATCTCGAGGTCTTCCGCAAGAAGGGCATCGAGGTGCTGCTGCTCACCGACCGCGTCGATGAGTGGGTGGTGGGCAACCTCACCGAGTTCGACGGCAAGCCGCTGGTGTCCGTTGCCAAGGGCGGCCTGGACCTGGGCGCGCTGGAGGACGAGGCCGAGAAGAAGGAAGCCGAGAAGGCCGCCGACGAGTACAAGGAGCTGCTCGACAGGATGAAGGCGAGCCTGGGCGAGCGCGTCAAGGACGTGAAGGTGACGCTGCGCCTGACCGACTCCCCCGCCTGCCTGGTGGCCGACGAGCACGACCTGGGCATGAACCTGGCGCGCATCCTCAAGGCCGCGGGCCAGAACGCGCCGGTCTCGAAGCCCATCCTCGAGATCAACCCCAGTCACCCGGCCGTGCTGCGCCTGAAGTACGAGGAGAAGCACTTCGACGACTGGGCGGCGGTGCTGTTCGACCAGGCCCTGCTCGCCGAGGGCGGCACGCTCGACGACCCGGCCACCTTCGTCAAGCGCATCAACCAGCTGATGATGGCGATGAGCGGGAACTGATCCGGCGCCAGGCCGGATCTGCGAGCGGGACGGGCGGCGCGCCGAAAGGCGGCCGCCCGTCTTTTTTTGTGCGCCGTGAGGCGCACCCGGCCCCGTCGAGGCCGGTCCCCGCTCGCGGACTGTCGGGTCATGCCCGTTCAGCTTCCCTTAATGTCGGTCGGATTAGATTGAACTCGCGTTCCGGCTGGAACGCATCCGAACGACAGACAGGAGAGCCATCATGAACCGCATTCTCGCACTCGCCGCCGCCGCACTCGTCTCCACCTCGGCCCTGGCAGGACCGACCTGCACCGCCCCCAAGGACAAGTGGATGAAGGAGGCCGACTTCAAGGCCCAGCTCGAGGCGCAGGGCTACAAGATCAAGACCTTCAAGGTCACCAAGAACGACTGTTACGAGATCTACGGCTTCGACAAGGACGGCAAGAAGGTGGAGATCTACTTCGACCCGCAGACCGGCGCCGAGCTCGAGCGCAAGTAAGGAGCCGTCGGGGGTGGCCGGCGTGCCCGATTGCGGGCCGCCAACCGTCCGCGATCCGCCCCCGCGCACACCGCCCAAGGAGCCTGCGCCATGCGCTCGACCCATTCCGAAACTTCCGTGCGGGTCTGGGACCCGTTCGTGCGCGTCTTCCACTGGAGCCTGGTGAGCTGCGTCGTCCTCAACCACTTCGTGGTCGAGGATGGCGAGACGGTGCATCAGGTGATCGGCTATATCGCTTCCGGTCTCATCCTCGCCCGTGTGGCCTGGGGCTTCGTCGGCAGCCGGCACGCGCGCTTCGCCGACTTCTTTCCGACGCCGACGCGGCTGCGCGCCCAGCTCGCGGCGCTGCGGGCCGGGCAGCACCCTTTCCATCCCGGCCACAGCCCGCTCGGGGCGCTGATGATGTTTGCGCTGATGGCGCTGGTGCTGGCGCTCGGCCTCACCGGCTTCCTGCAGACCACGGACGCCTTCTGGGGCGACGAGCAGGTGCAGGAGATCCACGAGGCGATCGCGTCGGCCCTGATCGCGCTCGCCGGCGTTCATGGCCTGGCGGCCATCGTCCTGAGCCGGGTGGAGCGGGTGAATCTGGTCGGCGCGATGTTCACCGGCATCAAGCGCAGGCGCGGCGAACAGCCGGAGCTGCGCTGAGCGGGCGGCGGCAGCCGCCGCCGCTTGTCCTCACGCCGCGCGCCGAGCGCCCGGCGCGACCTGGGCGCGCACCGCCAGCGCCAGGCTCAGGCTCGCCGCCCACGCCAGCCACAGGGTCCACAGCGTGTGCGACAGGAAGTGCGCGCCCTGCAGCATGCGCGCCGTGCCGAGGATGCCGCCGGCGAGCAGCGCGGCGAACAGGGCGAGGCGCGCCGCACGCACACCCGCCGGGCGCAGCGCGACCGCCCATACGATCCACAGGAAGCCGGTCGATGCATGCCCGGCCGGGAAGCACTGCCCGGCCTTGATCCCCGCCGGGGCCGCCTCGAAGAGGTGGAGATAGGGCGCATAGCCGCCGAAGTCGACCATGTCCCAGGGGCAGTAGCGCGCCGTCAGCAGCTTGGCGGTGGAGGTCGCGAGCGGGATCGCCACCATGCCGAGCGCAGCGAGCAGCGCGTTGCGCGGGGGCAGCCAGCCCAGCCGACCCTTCCAGCCCTGCCAGCAGACGTAAAGACTCGCTGCCACCAGCACGTAGGTCACCTCCTTGGCGGCCTTGTGCATCACCGCCTCGAGGAACCAGCTGTGGCGCAGCGGGAAGATCCCGCGCTCGGGGTCGAACAGCGCATGCGCGAGCTGGCGGTCGAGATCGGAGCCCTCGAAGGTGATGAAAAGCAGCAACGCGCTCAGCGCCAGCAGCGCGCCCTGGGCAAGCAGCCACCTGCGCGACGGATCGAGCGCGGGCGCGGCAGGTGCGGGCAGCGGGCTGGCGAGTTCGGTCGTGGGCATGGCTTCAGCTCCGGCAGGCGGCGGTGAGGTCGAGCGCGTCGTCACGCACCGCGGTGCGCACGTCGAGCAGGCCGAGCACGGTGTGGAAGAGGTTGTCGTGCGCGGCGGGCCTGGCGGCCTGGGTGCGCAGGCAGGCGGTATCGAGCCGGGTGCGCGCGGCGAAGCCGCTCGAGAGCCACATCACCATGGGCACGCGGGTCTGCTCTGCGGGAGCGATCGAGTAGGGCAGGCCGTGCAGGTAGAGGCCGTTCTCGCCGAGCGATTCGCCATGGTCCGAGACGTAGAGCAGCGCGGTGTCGTAGCGCGGCTCCAGCTCTTTCAGCATGTCGATGCTGCGCGCGAGCACGTGGTCGGAGTACAGCAGGGCGTTGTCGTAGCTGTTGGCGATCTGCTCGCGGCTGCACTTCGACAGGTCCTCGTCGTCGCAGGTCGGCGTGAAGCGGCGGAAGGCGTCCGGATAGCGGCGGAAGTAGGCCGGGCCGTGGTTGCCGAGCTGGTGCAGCACGAGCACGAGGTTGCCCTCGGCGTCGCGCAGCAGGCCGCGGCTGCTCTCGAGCAGGGCCTCGTCGAGGCAGCGCTCGCCGTCGCACAGCTGCGGCAGGGCAGCGGGATCGGGGCGCATGCTCTCGACGCCGCTGCAAACGCCCTTGCAGCCCGACTGGTTGTCGTTCCACACCACGCGCAGGCCGGCGTGGCGCAAGGTATCGAGCACGGATTCGCTGGCGCGGATGGCGTCCTCGTCGTAGTGGTGCCGCCCCTGCAGCGAGAACATGCAGGGCACCGAGACCTCGGTGTTGGTGCCGCAGCTCGTCACCTCCGGGAAGTTGATGACCGCGTGGCGGGCGAGCTCGGGCGTAGTGTCGTGGGCCGGCGACTGCCCGGCCGTACGGTTGAGCCCCCAGTTGGCCGCGCGCGCGGTCTCGCCGACCACGATCACGAACAGCGCGGGCTTTTTCGCGGCGGCCCAGCTTGCGCCGAGGCGGGCGTCGGCGCCGATCGACTGGCGCGGCAGCTTGGCCGCCTGCGCGTCACGGGTGAGCACGCGCGCCAGCGACCACACCGGCGCGGCCGGAGTGATCAGGTAGCGCAGCTCCTTGTGGTTGCGCATCTGCCCGGAGAAGTCCTTGAACACGCCGCCCAGGGCGCCCGCGGCCACGACCAGCGCGAGCAGGATGGACGCGGCGCAGACCGCCAGCTCGCGCCTGAGCGGGCGCCGGCGCAGGCGGGTGCGCTGCAGGACGAAGAGCGGCGGCAGGGCGAGCGCGGCCGCCTGCAGGAAAAAGCCGGGCGTGAGCAGCTCGCGCGCCTCGGCGAGGTCGGTGCGCAGCACGTTGCGCAGCATGCTCGGGTCGAAATACACGCCGAAGTGGCCGGCGTAGTAGCTCGACACCGCCGCCACCACGATCAGCCCGCCGAGCAGCGGCTTGGCCGTCCAACGGTTTAGCAGCGGCGCCAGGAGCACGAAGTTGAGCGCCGTGAGCGCCGCGCCGAGCGCGATCACGTAGGCCAGCGCGCCCCCTTCGCCGCCGCGGCTGGCGAGCAGCGCGCGCCAGAACGGGGTGTTGCAGGCCAGCGTGAAGTAGAGGCTGAGGCCGAGCAGCAGGTGCTCGGTCGAGAGTTCCGGCCGCCAGCGCCGCACGGCAGCCCAGGTGGGCGCCAGTGCCGAGGCGCCCTGGGCACCGCGCCCGCCGGGGATCGGGGCTGCAGCCGGGGGTGCGAGGGGGGAGACGAGTGGAAGACGCTGTTCGGACATGATTGCGCAGAACCGGGGAGGATCGGCGCAATCTACGCAGGCGCGCGTGAGGAAAGCGTGATGCGGATGTGAGGAAACTGTGAGCGCGCCGCCGGCGCACCCCGCGGCCGCGTCAGGCCGAGGCGGAGTCGGCGCCGAAGTCGATCGTCAGGCAGGCGCCGCCGTCGGGCCGGTTGGCGGCGTGCGCCGACCACCCGCAGGCGGCGCAGATGTGCTGCACCAATGCCAGGCCGAGGCCGTGGCCCGGCTTGCCGCCGCCGCGGCGGAAGCGCTCGAAGCTGCGTCCCGGATCCTCCGCGCCGAAGCCCGGGCCGCGGTCGCACACCGAAAGCCGCTGATCTTCCAGCACCACCTCGATCGCGCGTCCTTCGCCATGGCGCAGGGCGTTCTCCAGCAGATTGCGCAGCACGAGCGCGAGCAGGCCGGGGTCGGCGGTGATCTCGGCCCGCTCGTCGATCCTGATGGCGAGCGTGCCGGCTTCGGCGCCGGCCGCATGCAGCCGCGCCCAGGCGTCCTGCACCGCCGCGCGCAGATTGACCGGTTCGGCGCCCTGCGGGCGGGCCTCGCGGGCGAGCAGCAGCAGGCTGTGGGCGAGCGTGGCGGTGCGGTCGGTGGTGGCGATGATGCGCTCGGCGCGGCGGCGGGCCTTGTCGGACAGCGCAGGCTCGGTGAGCAGCATCTCCGCGTCGCTGCGGATGCCGGCGAGCGGGGTGCGCAGCTCGTGCGACAGGTTGGCGTTGAAGTCGCGCTCGCGCGCCAGCACGGCGGCCTGGCGCGCCTCGGCGCGGTCGAGCGCACGCGCCACGGCGAGGAGCTCGGGGTCGAGTCCGGGCTGGGCGAAGGGTGTGCCGTCGCGCTCGCCCTCGACGCGCTGGGCGAGCGTCTCCAGCCCGCGCGTGAGCCGCGCGGCGATCGCATAGACGAGGAGGAAGGACAGGGCGGTCAGCACCAGGCCGCCGATCACCACGGTGGTGACCACGGCGATCTCGCGCGCGCGGTGCTCGGATTCGTCGTAGATGAGCACGTAGCGCAGGCCGTCTGCCTCGCGCACCGCGACGTGCAGCTCGCGCCCGGCGGACCAGTCCTCGTGCTTGCCGACCGGGAGCGCGGCCAGCGCCGGGCTCAGGCCCTGCGGCAGCGGCGCGCCCGGCGCGAGGCGATGGAGCGTCATGTTCGGCGTCTGCGGCCCGATCAGGGTGCCGAGCCGGCGGCTGTGCTCGATGCTGTATTGCAGCTGCTCGTCGAGGGTGCCGTCGATGAACTCCGCCTCCATCTCGTCGTTGAGCCGCACGAGGGCGAGCGATTGCGCCACGATGAGGACGACCAGCATCGCCGTGACCGACACCGCGATGCGCACGCGCATGCCGCCGGGTAGCCAGCGTCGCCAGCCCCGGGGCGCGCCGCCTTCAGCGGCCGACGAGCTTGTAGCCGAGGCCATGGACATTCACCACCTGGACGGGCGCGTCGTCGCCGAGGGCGCGACGCAGGGTGTGCAGCACGCTGCGCAGGTTGTCGCTGCTGTCCTGCTCGTGGCCCCACACCGCGAGCTCCAGTTCGCGCCGGGAGAACACACGCTCGGGGTGCGACAGCAGCTCAGCGACCAGGCGCAGGGCCTTGGGCGGCAGCGTGAGCGGCTGGCCGTGCAGCTGCACCGCCTGCGTGGCGGCGTTGTAGCGCAGCGCGCCATGCTGCAGCAGCGGGCTGGCCGGCCGGGCCGCGCTGCGCCGCGCCAGCGCCAGCAGGCGGACCTCGAGCTCCTGCAGCGCGAAGGGCTTCACCAGATAGTCGTCGCCGCCGGCCTCGAAGCCGAGCAGCTTGTCTTCCAGGGTGTCGCGCGCGGTCAGCACCAGGACCGGCGTCGCGCGCCCTTCGCTGCGTAACCGGCGCGCGAGCGCGAGGCCGTCGCCGTCGGGCAGGTTGCGGTCGAGAACCAGCGCGTCGAATGTCGTGTGCGCGAGCAGGGCCGTTGCCGCCGTGATCGAATCAGCGTAGTCGCACTGGTGGCCGCGCGCCTCGAGGTAGTCGTAGAGGTTCTCGGCGATGGTGCGGTCGTCTTCGACGATGAGCAGGTGCATCGGTGTGGTGGGGCTGGTCGGTGGCCGCGGGCGGCGCTCAGGTCAGGTCCGCTTCCCCGCCCGATGGGGCGGTGGGCGGGACCGGTTCGAGGTGGGTCGCGAGGTGGGTGCCGGTGCGCTCCAGCACGATGCGCTCGAGCGCGTCGGCCACTCCGTGGGCCTCGGCCACGGTCCAGTCCCCGGGCACGCACAGTTCGACGTGGGCGAAGTGCATCGCGCCCGCGGCGCGGGTGGTGAGCTTGCCGTGGAAGCATCCCGGCGGCGAGGCCTCGACGAGGGTGCGTTCGATCGCGGCGACCTCGGCCTCGGACAGCGCGCGGTCCATGAGGCCGTCGATCGAGCGCCGCATCAGCTCCCAGCCCTCGCGCAGGATGTTGAGCGCGACTGCGCCGGCGACGACGGGGTCGAGCCAGCTCCAGCCGGTGACGACCGCCAGGCCGACGCCACAGACGACGCCCGCGGTGGTCCATACGTCGGCCATCAGGTGGCGTGCATCGGCCTCGAGCGCGAGCGAGCGGTGTGCGCGGCCGACCTCCAGCAGCACGCGCGCGACCAGGAAGTTGATCAGGCTCGCGCCGACCGACAGCAGGGTGCCGAGACCGAGCGCGCCGATCGGCTGCGGATTCAGCAGGCGCTCGCCGGCGGTGAGCAGGATGATCAGCGCGGCGATGAAGATCAGCCCGCCCTCGAACGCGGCCGAGAAGTATTCGGCCTTGCCGTGGCCGTACTGGTGATCCTCGTCGGCGGGGCGCTGGGCGTAGGACACCATCCACAGCGCAAAGCCGGCGCCGGCGAGGTTGACCACCGATTCGAGCGCGTCGGACAGATAACCGATCGAGCCGGTGAGCCACCAGGCGCCGGTCTTCATCGCGATGGTGCTCAGGGCGGCGGCGAGCGAGAGCAGCAGGGCCTGGCGCGGCGTCAGTGATGTCATCGGTTCAAAGTGCGGTCGGTCGGGGCGTGGCGCAGCCCAGGGTGTCCAGCACCCGATTGTAGAGGCGTTGATCGTCCTCGAGGCGCTGCACCGCGAGCAGGCGCGCTTCACGATGCGTGGCGCCGCGGATCAGGACCAGGGCGTCGCGCATGTCGCTCAGCAGCACGCTGGCCTGCGCGCGCTGGGTCGCCTGCACGGGCAGGCTGGCCTGCAATGCTGCCAGATGCGTCTCGAGCTCCAGCGCCAGCGTTTGGTAGGGATCGGACGCCGGCGCCTCTCCGGCGCGATCGGTCCGCGCCTCGCGCACATGCATCCCCATCGCGTCGAGCTCGTGGCGCACCGACTGGCAGGTCTGCGGCGACAGGGGTGTCGCGTCGTCCCCGGCGGCGTGTGCCTGAGCGGTGATGCCTGCGGCGAAGGCCAGCAGCAGGGAGGGAAGCAGGGGCTTGGTGTGCATTGGAGGGACTCCGTGGTCGGGACGGGGCGAAGCATGGCGCCGCCATCCTTAACCGCAGCTGAACCGACGACCTCGGCGCCGGCCTGCCGGGCAGGCCGGCGAGTTCGTTTGCGCTGGGACAAGGCGGGCCGGAGGTGCGCGGAGCATAATCAGTCAGTTATGTCGGATGATGAGGCCACCCGCGCCACTTCATCCGGCTCTGGACTTCGATCGAATGGAGCAGACGATGAAGAACATCCGGTTTGCGTATGCAGGACTGTTGCTGTTGCTCAGCCTGCTGTGGTGGATGGCCGATCCGCTGCTGCCGCAGGGCTACGAATACTTCGCCCTGCGCACGGTGGCGATCAACTACACCGGGGTGATCGGCATCGGCGTCATGAGCGTGGGCATGATGCTGGCGCTGCGACCGGTGCGCGTGGAGCCACTGCTCGACGGGCTGGACAAGACCTATCGGCTGCACAAGTGGCTCGGGATCACCGGGCTGGTGTTCTCGGTGATCCACTGGCTGTGGGCGCAGGGCACCAAGTGGGCGGTGGGCTGGGGCTGGCTGGTCAAGCCGGAACGGGGCCCGAGGCCGACGCTGACCGACCCCGTCGAGGTCTTCTTCCGCGCGCAGCGCGGCCTGGCGGAATCGGTGGGCGAGTGGGCCTTCTATGCGGCGGTGGTGCTGATCGTGCTCGCGCTCACCAAGCGCTTCCCCTACCGCCTGTTCTTCAAGACCCACCGCCTGCTGGCCCTCGCCTACCTGGCGCTGGTCTTCCACTCGGTGCTGCTGACGCCCTTTGCCTACTGGGCGCAGCCGATGGGGATCGTGCTCGCCGTGCTGATGGCCGGCGGCAGCGTGGCCGCCGTGGTGTCCCTGTCCGGCCGCGTCGGCCATCGGCGCAAGGCCGTGGGCGAGATCGAGGAGCTGGTGAACTTCCCCGACAACCGCGTGCTGAAGGTGGCGATCCGCTTCAAGGACCGCTGGCCGGGGCACGAGGCCGGGCAGTTCGCCTTCGTCACCTTCTCGACGGCCGAAGGCGCGCATCCGTTCACGATCTCGTCGGGCTGGCAGGGCGACGGCCGGCTGTTCTTCCTGATCAAGGGCATCGGCGACTACACCGCCCGCCTGCCCGAACTGCTCCATGTCGGTGACCTGGTGACGGTCGAAGGGCCGTACGGCCGATTCGATTTCGCCAGCGGCAAGCGCCGGCAGATCTGGGTCGGTGGCGGCATCGGCATCACGCCCTTCATCGCCCGCATGAAGGCGCTCGCGGTCGAGTCCGACGGGCGCGAGGTCGATCTGTTCTACAGCACCGCCGAGCCCGACCAGGAGTTCATCGCGCGTCTGCAGCGCGATGCGCAGGCGGCGGGCGTGAAGCTGCATGTGCTGGTCAGCGCGCGCGACGGTCGCCTCGATACGGCGCGCATCTGCGATGCCGTGCCGGGATGGGCCGAGGCGGACGTCTGGTTCTGCGGACCGGGCGGTTTCGGCCAGGCCCTGCGCGAGGGCTTCGTCGCCAGGGGCCTGCCGGCGGCCGACTTCCATCAGGAATTGTTCGACATGCGCTGAGCGCCCCGCTGCACATTGGGGCAAACCATAGGTTGACGCCCCTCACCCCAGCCGGAACACTCCCCCGCGACAAGAACAAACAATGGCTGGGGAGACACCCTTGAGCGAGTACATCCTCGAAACCCGCGGACTCACCAAGGAGTTCAAGGGCTTCGTCGCCGTATCCAGCGTCGACCTGAAGGTCCAGAAGGGGCACATCCATGCCCTGATCGGCCCCAACGGCGCTGGCAAGACCACCGTATTCAACCTGCTGACCAAGTTCCTGCCGCCGACCTCGGGCTCGATCCTGTTCGACGGCAAGGACATCACCCGCGAGGCGCCGGCAGTGACCGCGCGCCGCGGCATGGTGCGCTCGTTCCAGATCTCGGCGACCTTCCCGCACCTGACGGTGATGGAGAACGTGCGCATCGGGCTGCAGCGCAAGCTCGGCACCGAGTTTCACTTCTGGCGTTCGGCGAAGTCGCTCGACGTGCTCAACGACGAGGCGATGGCGCTGCTCGAGGCGGTCGATCTGACGTCCTTCGCCGACACGGTCACCGCCGAGATGCCCTATGGCCGCAAGCGCGCGCTCGAGATCGCGACCACGCTCGCGCTCGAGCCGCGCATGCTGCTGCTCGACGAGCCCACCCAGGGCATGGGCAACGAGGACATCGCGCGCGTGGTCGAGCTGATCCGCAAGGTGTCGGCGAACCGCACCATCCTGATGGTCGAGCACAACCTGTCGGTGGTCGCCAACCTGTGCGACCGCATCACCGTGCTCACCCGCGGCAGCGTGCTCGCCGAGGGTACCTATGCCGAGGTGTCGAAGAACCCCAAGGTGCTCGAGGCCTATGTCGGCTCCGACGACATGAGCGACGCCCACCACTGATCCCCGCCCCGGACCGCCATGACCAGTGCCTTCACCCCCCGTCCGGAGATGCTCCGGATCCAAGACCTGCACGCCTTCTACGGCGAATCGCACATCCTGCACGGCATCGACCTCAAGGTCGCGCGCGGCGAGTGCGTGACGCTCCTCGGCCGCAACGGCTCCGGGCGCTCGACCACCCTGAAGTCGGTGCTCGGCCTGGTCGGCCGGCGTACCGGCTCGATCATGGTCAATGGCCGCGAGGTCATCAACGAGCCGACGCACCGCATGGCGCGCTACGGCATCGGCTACGTGCCCGAGGAGCGCGCGATCTTCGCCTCGCTGTCGGCCGAGGAGAACCTGATGCTGCCGCCGCAGGTGGCGAGCGGGGCGATGTCGGTGGATGAGATCTACCAGATGTTCCCCAACCTCTACGAGCGCCGGACCAGCCCGGGTTCCAAGCTCTCGGGCGGCGAGCAGCAGATGCTGGCGATGGCGCGCGTCCTGCGTACCGGGGCCAAGCTGCTGCTGCTCGACGAGATCACCGAGGGCCTGGCGCCGGTGATCGTCAAGAAGCTCGGCGAGGTCATCGTCGAACTGAAATCGCGCGGCTTCACCATCGTGCTGGTGGAGCAGAACTTCCGCTTCGCCGCCCCGCTGGCCGACCGCCACTACGTGCTCGAGCACGGCGAGATCATCGCCACCATCAACGCGGACGAGTTGCCCGGGAAGATGGACTGGCTGCACCAGACGCTGGGGGTCTGAGCGGCTCCGCCGCCCAGTTCCCGCGTACCAACCACAAGAAACGGAGACACACGATGCAGACGAAGAAACTCACCACCCTGGCCTGCGCGGCCGCCTTTGCCATGCTGTCGGGCGCGGCGAGCGCACAGATCTCGGGCAACACGGTCAAGGTCGGCGTGCTCACCGACATGTCGGGCACCTATTCCGACCTTGCCGGCGCCGGCGCGGTGCTCGCCACGCAGATGGCGATCGAGGACTTCATCGCCGAGGCCAAGCCCGAGTTCAAGGTCGAGATGGTCTCGGCCGACCACCAGAACAAGGCCGACATCGCCTCCAACAAGGCGCGCGAGTGGTTCGAGCGCGAAGGCGTGGATGCCGCCACCGAGCTGGTCACCACCTCGACCGCGCTGGCGGTGATGAAGGTCGCGAAGGAAATGAACCGCGTCACGCTGATGAGCGGCCCGGGCTCCACGCCGATCACCAACGAGCAGTGCACCGACCTCGCGGTGCACTACACCTACGACACCTATGCGCTCGCCAACGGCACCGCCAAGGCGGTGACCCAGCAGGGCGGCGACACCTGGTTCTTCCTCACCGCCGATTACGCCTTCGGCCAGGCGCTGGAGCGGGACTCGTCCGCAGTCGTCACCGCCAACGGCGGCAAGGTGCTCGGTTCGGTGCGCCACCCGTTCCCGGCTTCGGACTTCTCGTCCTTCCTGCTCCAGGCCCAGGCCTCGGGCGCGAAGATCATCGGCCTCGCCAACGCCGGCGCCGACACGACCAATGCGATCAAGCAGGCGGCCGAGTTCGGCGTCACCCCCAAGCAGTCGCTCGCTGGCCTGCTGATGTTCATCTCCGACGTGCATTCGCTCGGCCTGCAGAGCACCCAGGGCATGTACCTGACCACCGGTTTCTACTGGGACCTCAACGACGAGACCCGCGCCTGGTCGAAGCGCTTCTTCGACAAGCACAAGCGCATGCCGACCATGGTGCAGGCCGGCCAGTACTCCTCGGTGATGCACTACCTGCGCGCGGTGAAGGCCGCCGGTACGGACGAGGCGGGCAAGGTGATGGCGCAGATGAAGGCCACGCCGATCAACGACTTCTTCGCCAAGAACGGCCGCATCCGCGACGACGGCCGCATGATCCACGACATGTATCTCGCCCAGGTCAAGAAGCCGGACGAGTCCAAGTACCCGTGGGACTACTACCACATCCGCCAGACCATCCCGGCGGACGAGGCCTTCCTGCCGCTGGCGCAGTCGAAGTGCCCGCTGGTCAAGAAGTAAGCTGATCGCGGGGTCTCCCGCACTTCACGACGCACCGGGGCGGCAGGGCCGCGCCGGTGCGGGAGTCGCACATGGAAATCTTCGGTGTTCCGAGCGCGCTGCTCGGCAGCCAGTTGCTGGTCGGCCTCATCAACGGTTCGTTCTACGCGATCCTGAGCCTGGGCCTGGCCATCATCTTCGGCCTGCTCAACATCATCAACTTCACCCACGGCGCCCAGTACATGATGGGCGCCTTCGTG
>JARRBR010000062.1 GCA_029982755.1 Rhodocyclaceae bacterium | reverse complement strand
TCGCCCTCACGCAGTTGCGCTTCACTTCGCTTGCTGTGATCAACTTACGGCGGGACTTGCACCCGCAGGAGTGCGCCCATGCTGGGCGCACACGAAAAAACGGGCCCGAAGGCCCGTTCTTGCTCAAACCTGTACGGAGTACAGATTAGAACTTGTGGCTGATGCCAACGGCCACGCGATCCACGTCCTCGTCGGCCAGAATGCTGACCTTCTCGGAACCCAGGCCAGCCGCGCTGGTGCCGGAGTAGCCAGTGTAGCCGTTGTCCGTGCTCAGGCGAGCATACATGGCGTACAGGCTGGTGCGCTTCGACAGGGCGTGGGTATAACCCAGCGACCACGAATCGGCTTCGTTGCTGTTACCGTCGCCATCGTATTGGCCGTAGGCCAGCGACACCGAGCCGGCAGCACCGATCGGCGCCGACACACCAACCGTCCAGATGTCGTCTTCATAGTCGGCGTTTGCGCCATAGAAGCCGATCTCGCGCTCCTGGTAGGTCGCGAACAGCTTGGCAACGCCGAAGTCGTACGAACCACCCAGCGCCCATTCCTTCACATCTTCACGCTTCGCAGCGACATTCGACTTGTCGGGATCGTTCAGCTGGTGATAGACACCACCCAGCGACAGCGGGCCGTTGTCATAGTTCAGACCGAGGGCGATCACATTGTCGGCCTTGTTGGTGAGCGGGGTAGCCGCGTCTTCTTCGTTAACTTCGTCGCCAAAGCCATAAACCAGCGTGGCGCTGAAGCCCGAGAAGTTCGGGGTCATGTACCCAACTGCGCTATCGATACGGCTGCTGTCCTCGATGCTGAAGCCCTGGCCCTGGCCGGCCATGAAGTCATGCACCGAAGCCCAGCCGCCCAGCGGAACGTACTTGCCAGCGAAGTAGTAGCCCGGGGTCTGCAAACGGCCGGCCACCACCGTACCGAAACCACCTTGCACGCCGACGAACGACTGGCGAGCCTTCAGGCTACCGGTACCAACACCTTCGTTCTCGTCGATGTCCAGACCGTATTCCAGGGTGAACAACGCCTTCAGGCCGTTACCCAGGTCTTCCGTACCACGGAAACCGAGACGCGAACCCGCCCAGGCACCATTCGCCAGACCGGTGGTATCACCAGCCTTGCCACCGTCGATGAAGCCGAGACCGAGGTCAGCCACACCGTAGATCGTGACGTTCGACTGAGCGAAGGCCGGGGCCGAAACGAGGCCAGCAACAGCCAGCGCGATCAGTTTCTTTTGCATATGTTTCTCCTCAAATTTGAAGTTGAGACCTTGGCACCTGCCTTGGCCCTACTCACCTCTCTGGCGAGAAGTTGGAGCGATTCTGCAAACCTGCCGCCCGCCTTGCAAGCCTGGAAGCGCTAAAACGCGACATTCCAGGCTTTGTTGTTGCGGACTTGCAACAGAACGCCCAATCAGCGCCGCGCATCCAGCCGCGGCGGCCCCGAACTCCATGCCAATAGCTTCTCGTCCGCCGTCACCAGTGTCGCGTTGCGCACGCCTGCGGTAGCGGCGATGAAGCGGGCTTCCGGGTCGCGATGCAGATCCGCGAACCCTGCCGCTGCCAGCACGATGCGTCCATCGAGCGCAATCTCGACCAGCCCCGCGCCCAGCAGGCCTGCCCGCCAGCTTTCAACAGCAAGCGGCAGGACGATGCGCCCCTTCTCCACAAGCATCGCGCATTCCCAGAAGCTGATCGCGCTGACCGCGACCTCGCCCGCGCGCCAGGCCTGCTCGATGCGCGCACGCGCCTGCGGGCCGAGCGCGGCATCGTCGGCATCCATCCAGATGAGCACGTGGGTGTCGAGCACGATCACGACAACACCTCCCAGTCGTCGTCGGCGACCGGCGACACGATGTCACCGAGAACGCGCACGCCCGGATGCAGGCCGAAAGGCGACGCTGCGCGCGCGCCCTGATAGGGATGCAGCTCGGCGACCGGCTTGCCGTTTTTGGTGATGACGAGGATCTCGCCGGAGGCCGCCACCTGGTCCATCAGGGCGAGGCAGCGGGCCTTGAATTCGGAAGCTTGAATGGTTTGCATGGTTGCGTTCCTTGGCCAATCGACATGACCATGATCATGACCATGACCATGGTTGGATGCAAAGACAAGGAGGAATGCGGGGGCAAGCTGCAGCACGGCTGAGCTCTACCCCATGTCGCGTACTATTCGTACAAAACATACAATTCAATCTCACCAAAGCGAACAGGAGTCGTCACCATGCGCACCGTATCCGCCACCGAAGCAAAGCAAGGGCTGGCCGGCGTGCTCGACCTGGCCGCACACGAACCGGTCGTGATCCGCCGCCAGAAGCGCGATGTCGCGGTCGTTCTGTCGATGAAGGAGTACGAGCGCCTCACACGACTCAACGTCGCCGAGTTCCAGCGCTTTTGCGACGCGGTCGGCGACAAGGCGGCAGCGGCGGGCCTGACCGAGGACAAGCTCGCCGAATTGCTCGCCGATGACTGAATTCCTGCGCTTCGTCGTCGACACGAATGTCCTCGTCAGCCGCCTGTTGGCGCCGAGCAGCACCGCCGCCCGGGCGGTCGATCAGGCGCTCGCCCATGGCAACCTGCTCGGCTCGGAGGAAACCTTAGCCGAGCTCGCCGAAGTGCTGGCACGGCCCAAGTTCGACCCGTATGTATCTCGAGAAGACCGGCGCGAGTTCATCCGTCTGCTCGGCGGCGTCATGCAGATCGTGCCGATCATTCGCAGGGTGGCGGTTTGCCGCGATCCGCGCGACGACAAATTCCTGGAAGTGGCGCTCGCAGGCGAAGCGGCGGCAATCATCAGTGGGGACAAGGATCTGCTTGTGCTGAACCCATGGCACGGCATTCCCATCCTGACGCCAGCAGCGTTCATCGTGCGTTGAATGAAGCGCGCACCGCAGAAGGCAGGTCAGCTTAGGGGTTCGAGGCGCAGCCCGCCCACGCGAAACAAACAGTGGATATTTGCCCTGTTGCTACGCGAGCACTAAAATACACACTCCAGCGTACTTACAAGAGGTGATGCCATGGAAACACTGCCCAGCCGTGTCTTCAACAACGGCAACAGCCAGGCGGTCCGTATCCCGGCAGAGTTCCGCCTCGACACCGACCGCGTCAGCATCACGCGCAACGACGCGGGCGATCTGGTGATCCACCCCTTGCGAGTGCAACGCGGCACGGCCCTGATGCAGGCCCTGAAAGCGCTGCGCGAAGTGGACGACGCCTTCGTCGCCGCGCTCGAGTCCGAGCAGGAAGCGCCGCTTCCGGTGCAGGAGCGCGAGGCGCTGTGATCTACCTGCTCGACACGAATATCCTGATCTACCTGATCAAGAGCCAGCCGCCCGGCATCGCGCAGCGCATCGACGCACTCCCTGAGAGCGACACCCTGTGCATGTCTTTCGTGACCTGGGCAGAGCTGCTGAAGGGTGCCGAGCGCAGCACCCGCAAGACGGAGGTGCTGCGGCGGCTGAACGCCCTGGCACGCCAGGTACCGGTGCGCTACCCCGCCGACCCCGCCATCTGCCGGCATTACGCGGAACAGGCCACCCGCCTGAAAGAGGCAGGCACGCCGATCGGCGCGAACGACCTGTGGATCGCCTGCCATGCGCTGGCCGAAGACGCCACCCTGGTCACCCACAACACGCGCGAGTTCAGGCGCATTGCGGGTTTGTGCGTCGAGGACTGGGTGTCCGCCGAAAAAGACTGAAGAAGGCTACTCCGGAACTCCCGCCGCCCCTTAGCACTCTCACGCCTCGAGTGCTAATATTGAGGCGCACAAGGAGGATCCAAGCCCATGTCACACGCCCTGACCTTTCCCGTTCCCGCCGCCGGCAGCCTGGATCAGTACATCCAGAGCGTGAATCGCATGCCCATTCTGAGCGAGCAGCAGGAGGTGGAGCTGGCGACGCGCTTGCGTGACGAGGGCGACGTGGATGCGGCGCGGCAGCTGGTGATGTCGCATCTGCGCGTCGTCGTTGCCATCGCGCGCGGCTACCTCGGCTACGGCCTGCCCCACGCCGACCTCATCCAGGAAGGCAACATCGGCCTGATGAAGGCGGTCAAGCGCTTCGACCCGACGCGCGGGGTGCGTCTGGTGTCGTTCGCGATCCACTGGATCAAGGCCGAGATCCACGAGTACATCCTGAAGAACTGGCGCCTGGTGAAGATCGCCACCACCAAGGCGCAGCGCAAGCTGTTCTTCAACCTGCGCGGCATGAAGCAGGACAGCACCACGCTGCAGCCCGCCGAGGTGCAGTCGATCGCCGCCCAGCTCGGCGTCAAGCCCGAGGAAGTGGTGGAGATGGAGACGCGGCTGACCGGCCGCGACATCCCGCTCGACGCCGGCAGCGACGACGAGGACGAGCGCTTCGCACCCATCGCCTACCTGCCCGACCCGCACGCCGAGCCGAGCGAGGTCATCGAGCAGGCCCAGCTCGCCCGCCTGCAGGACAGCGGCCTGCGCGACGCGCTCGCCAGCCTCGACGAGCGCAGCCGCGCCATCGTCCAGCGCCGCTGGCTCACCGAGGGCGACAGCGCCACCCTGCATGAGCTGGCCGCCGAATACGGCGTCTCCGCCGAGCGCATCCGCCAGATCGAGGCCAAGGCGATGCAGAAGATGCGCGGGATGCTGGCGGCGCTTGCCTGATCCGGCCTCGCCCATGAAAAAACGGCAGCGCGCGCTGCCGTTTTGCGTTTACGCGCCGGGCGCGCTCACTTCCCCGCCAGCAGCGCCTTGATGTCGGCGGCGATCACCTGCGGGTCTTCCGCGTGCTTGACGTACAGGCGCAGACGGCCGTCCGGGCCGAAGACGTAGGTGCCGGCGGTGTGGTCGATGGTGTAGTGGCCCTCGAGGTCGCCGCTCTTGCGGTAGAACACGCGGAAATCCTTGGCGATCTCGGCGATCTTCTCCATCGAACCGTACATGCCGAGGAAGCGCTGGTCGAAGACCGGGACGTATTCCGCCAGCAGCTCCTGCGTGTCGCGCTCGGGATCGACGGTGACGAAGACCACCTGCACGCGATCGCCATCGGCGCCGAGTTCCTCCATCACCGCACTCATGCCCGACAGCGCGGTCGGGCAGACGTCCGGGCACTGGGTGTAGCCGAAGAACACGGTGACGACCTTGCCCTTGAAGTCGGCGAGCGTGCGGACCTGGCCGTGATGGTCGGTGAGCTCGAAGCGCTTGCCGTAGTCGGCGCCGGTGATGTCGGTGCTCTTGAAGGCCGGCTCGGACGGGGCGCAGCCCGCGAGCAGGCCGAGGACGAGCAGCGGCGCGGCGAGGAAGCGGGACAAGGTACGGAAACGTGAAGACATGGGGTGCGCCTGCTTGTTGTGCTTGTCAGCGCCCGATGATAGTCCGCCCGGCGGCATCGGTTAAGCCGCTGCGTCAATCCGCCGCAGGCCGGGGCGAGCGCGCGCCGTGCCTCAGTGCATGTCGCCGCGCGCACTCAGGCGCCGCTTCAGCACGCGCATCAGGCCGCCGATCAGCGGCAGCTTCTCGTACAGCTCCTCGGCGGCGTCCCAGTAGTCGCGGTGCAGTGCCACCCGGCCGTCGGCATCGAAGCGCAGGTGCGTGACCCCGCGCACGACCAGCGCGCGCCCGCGCAGCACGAAATGGAACGTCCACCCCAGCATGGCCTGCTCGCCCTGTTCGATGCGCTCGGTGACGACGAAACGCGGCGCCTCGGTGGTGGCGAACATGTGCGCGAAGATGCGGCGGATGGGGGCGATGCCGGTGACCTCGTTGAACGGGTCCTTGAAGCGCGCATCCGGTGCATAGAACCGGTCCAGCGTCGCCAGGCTGGCGGGCGTGAGGGTTTCGTAGAACGCGGCGAGCCGCTGTGCAGGGGATGGCGAGGAACTCGAATGGGGCATGGCGGGCGCGATCTCAGAGGCCGGTGGCACGGCGAACGAGCGCGAAGTAGGCACGCCGCGGCAGCCATTGCAGCAGCTTCAGCACGCGCGTGAAGCGCTTCGGGAAGTGGATCTCGAAATCGCCGCGGGCGAAGCCCTCGACGATCGCCTCGGCCGCCTGCGCGGGCGTCTGCAGCGCCGGCATGGTGAAGTCGTTCTGCGCGGTGAGCGGCGTGGCGACGAAGCCGGGGTCGATCAGGAACACGTCGATGCCGCGCGGCGCGAGGTCGAGGTGGAGCACCTCGGCGAAATTGATCAGCGCGGCCTTGGACGGGCCATACACCGTCGCCTTCGGCAGCCCGCCGTAGCCGGCGACGCTGCCCACCAGCGCGAGCGCGCCACGGCCCTGCGCGAGCAGGGTCGGCAGCACGGCGGCGACGCCGCTCATGGTGCCGACGAGGTTGAGCTCGAGCGTCTCGCGCACCGCCTCGACGCTCAGCTCCCAGGCGCGCAGCGGGCGGTAGGTGCCGGCATTGAACACGACGAGGTCGAAACCGCCCCAGCGCGCCAGCAGCGCGTCGCGCGCGCGCTCGATCTCGCCGTCGCGCGAGAGGTCGAGCGGCAGCGCGAGGGTTTCGGTCGGAGCGGGCTCCGCCGCGAGCTTCGCCCGTTCGCCGGGAGCGTTTGCGCTCAAGCCCGCATCGCCGGAGGGTAAGCCGGCACCGGCGGCCGCAGCGTCGCAGGCCGCGCACACCGCCCGCAGCCGCGTCGCCCCGCGCGCCGACAGCGCCAGACACGCACCACGGCGGGCGAGTTCGAGCGCGAGCGCCTCGCCGATGCCGGACGAGGCACCGACGATCCACACCCGCTTGCCGGCCCAGTCGCGGATCGGCGTATTGAGCGGGGCGAACAGCCGCCCCCGCGCGCCCGACGGACGCCATGCCGCTTGCGCCGCGCCACGTTCGCTCGCCGACACCGCGGCTGTCTCCGCCCTGCCCGGCGCGCCGCTCATCCCCCCTCCCGCTTGACGAAGCTCAGCGTCACCTCGCCGAGGCGGAAGCCGAACTTGCTCATCAGCGAGCGGTTGAGCATGACATTGTCGTCCATCAGGAACATCCAGTCGTCGAAGTCGACGTTGTACACCTTGCCGTCCACCGGCAGCGCCAGCACGTAACGCCAGCGCAGCGCATTGCCCGCCGCCTCGCCGCTGGCCTCGCCGACCACGTCGTCCGCGCGGCCGGAATAGCGTCCGGGCCCGAGCCGGGTGATCGTCCACACCCGGCGCTGGGTGCTGCCGTCGGAGTAGGTGAAGCGCTCGTCCAGCGTGCCGACCTCGCCCTGCCAGCTCGCCTCGATCAGCACGTGGAAGCGCTTGACCACCTTGCCCGAGCGGTCCTGGAACATGCCCCAGGCGTCGAGCGTGCCGTTGAAGTAGTCGCGCAGCTCGAGCACCGGCTGCTCCGCGCGATAGTCGTCGATATTCACGCTGCTGCACCCCCACAGGCCGAACACGGTCACCAGGATCATCAAGAAACGTTTCACGCGCCTTCTCCTCGCTCAAGCTTGTCTGCGTTCACTGGCTGCAACCTTGGCGGCGGGCCTGCCCGCGGAGCTCCCGGCTCGATCGCCTGCCGCCAGTGCCACAGCAGCACGATCGCCGCGAGCTTCAGCCCCAGCGGCGCGAAGCCATACACCCCGGCCAGCGCCGCCACCGCCGCCGGGTCGCGCGCGCCGGGCGTGTAGCCGAGCAGCGCGAGCAGCGGCAGCGCCAGCCCGGCGGCGAGCGCCAGGTTGGCCTTGGTGACGAAATTCCACCAGCCGAAACAGGCCCCCGCTTCCAGCGGCCTGCCGTGCGCGGAATCCGCCTCGCCGCGCCCCTGCGCGATGAGGTCGGCCAGCAGCGAGGGCGGCACGCTGAGGTCGGCCCCGAGCGCCGCGCCCGACAGCACGCAGATCACGCCGTAGGCCATCACGTCGCCGCTGCCGAGCAGCCCGGCCCACGCGAACACCGCCACCGCCAGCACCATGCCGGCGAGCCAGGCGCGCAGCTTGCCGACGCGGCGCGACACCTTCACCCACAGTGGCAGGCTGGCCGCGGCGGCGGCGAAATAGAGCGCCAGAAAGGCGCCGGCGAGCGCCTCGGCCTGCAGCACGTCGGCGACGAAGAACAGCACGGTGGCCGACGGAATCGCGGCGGCAATGCCGTTGGCCGCGAACACCGCGAGCAGGCGGGCGAAGGCCGGCGCGCGCAGGGCGGCGCCCAGCCCGCGCCAGACCGGCGCCGCCCCACCCGGCCGGCGCGGCGGCACCGGTGCGCGCATCAGGGTCCACAGCCCGAAGCCCGCCAGCAGCGGCAGGAACACCCAGGCCAGGCGCGCCAGCCCGGCGGCCTCGCCCTCTCCCGCCGCGAGCACCCCGGGCAGCGCCGCCGCCAGCACCACCCCGCCGAGCGCGAAGGCCTCGCGGCTGGCGACGAAACGCGTGCGCGCGTCCGGCGTGTCCGCGACCTCGGCGCCCCAGGCGTTGTAGACGATGGTCGCCACCGAATAGGCGAGCGACACCCCGACCAGCAGCGTGAACAGCCAGCCCGCCCCCGCCCCCGCGGGTGGAACGAGCAGCCCGATCATGCCAAGCGCGAGCGCCGGCAGCGCCAGCGCCACCCAAAGCCGGCGCCGCGGCAGGCGGTCGTTGGCCCAGCCGATGAGCGGGTCGGTGATCGCATCGACGATGCGCGCCGCCAGCAGCACCGCGCCCACCAGCGCGAGCGACAGGCCGACGCCGTCCGCGTACAGGCGCGGCACATGGACGTAGATCGGCAGCGCGGCGAAGGCGAGCGGCAGGCCGAGGGCGCCGTAGGCGAGGAGCGCGGCGCGGCTGTCCGCGCCGGCGGAGCCGCGGCGATCAACCGCCGCAGCGCCGGGGTCGCCGGCTTCGGGGCGCCCGCCCGCGGGTTTCATCGCCCGCCTTCCGCCAGCCCGAGCAGTTGCGCACGCAGCTGCGGCTCGCGCGTGCGCGGGTCGAGCCAGATCGCGAAGAAGGCGCGCGCCAGCTCGGGATCGCGGATCTCGCCGCTCGGCCGGTCCTGATGCCAGAACAGCGCGCCCTCGCCCGGCCGGTGCAGCGCGGCGAGCGTGTCGCCCGCCGCCACCGAGGGCAGCACGGCGGCGAGCGCCTCGCCCCAGCGCGCGAGCTGCTCCTCGTCGGTGAAGCCGAGGCGGCGCATCTCGTCGAGGCTGACCGCGACCAGGCGCTCGCTGCCGATCGCGCGCGCATAGCGGATCGACAGCACATGCGCGCCCCCCACCGCCGCCTCGCCCCGCGCGCTCGCCCACAGCGCGGCGTCGTAGAGCTTGAAGCCGAGCCAGCGCATCTCGCCGCCGCCGACCTGGTCGAGCTCGGGGTGCTGCGCCTGCACGGAAGGCGGCAGCACGACGGCGAACGCCGGCGCGCTGAGCATGAGGCAGAGCGCCACCATGCAGGCTGCGCAGCGGCTCAACAGCTGCTGCTTCGCGGGCAAGCCCGCGCCCACGGCAAGCCATGCCGACCCCACGGCGGGGCGACCCATCGCAGCCAGGGCCGATCCCGCAGCGAGGCACCTGTCGTCGCGCAGACCGGACTTCCCTGCGCGCGGCGAGACGGGCGCGAGCCCGTGGCCACGGGCTCGCCCGCGTACGGACGGTGCCCGCAACATCAGCGCGCCTCCGCCCCGCCGCCGCGATGGGCCAACACGTAGTGATGCACGTCGACGTCCCCGGTCTCGAAGCCCGCCTCGCAGTACGACAGGTAGAACCGCCACATGCGCAGGAAGCGCTCGGGGAAGCCCTGCGCCCGCACCGCGGCGGCCTGCGCCTCGAAGGCGCGGTGCCAGTGCGCGAGCGTGCGCGCGTAGTCGCGGCCGAAGGCGAAGTCGCCCACCACCGCCAGCCCGGCGCGCTGCGCCTGCTGCGCCACCGCCCCCGGGCTGGGCAGCATGCCGCCGGGGAAGACGTGGCGCTGGATGAAGTCGGTGCCGCGGCGGTAGCGCGCGAACAGCGCATCGGCGATCGTGATCGCCTGCACCACGCAGCGTCCGCCCGGCTTCAACAGCGCCGAGAGCTGGGCGAAGTAGGTCGGCCAGAAGCGCTCGCCCACCGCCTCGATCATCTCGATCGACACCACGTGGTCGTACTGGCCGCGCACGTCGCGGTAGTCGCACAGCTCGAAATCCACCTTGTCCGCCCAGCCGCCGCGCTCGGCGCGCGCGCGGGCGAATTCCAGCTGCGAGGGCGAAAGCGTGATGCCGAGCACCTTGCAGCCGAACTCGGTGGCGGCGACCTCGGCGAAGCCGCCCCAGCCGCAGCCGACTTCCAGGATGGTCTGCCCCGGCCGGGCGCCGAGCTCGCAGAGGATGCGGCGGTACTTGCGCAGCTGGGCCTCCTGCAACGACTCGTCGGGCGAGGCGAACACCGCGGCCGAGTAGGTCATCGTCGGATCCAGCCAGAGCGCGTAGAAGTCGTTGCCGAGGTCGTAATGGGCCTCGATGTTGCGCCGCGAACCGCTGCGGGTGTTGGCCCGCAGCAGGTGCTGAAGGCGGTGGCCGAGCAGGCGGAACAGCCGGCCGTAGATTGCGTCCTGCATGCGGTGGCGGTTGGCCGACAGCAGGCGCAGCAGCGCGGTGAGGTCCTCGGTCTCCCACAGCCCGTCCATCCAGGCCTCGCCGAAGCCGATGTCGCCGCGCGCCAGCACCTCGTCGAACAGCGCATGGTCGCGCACCCGCAGGTGGGCCACCAGCGGGCCGTGGCCGGCGCGCAGGCGCAGGCCATCGGGCAGCTCGACCGCGAGCGCGCCGCCATCGAGGCGGTCGAGCATCTCCAGGCACAGCCGGGTGGCGCGCGGCAGGCGCGTGAGGCGCAGGCCGGCGATCGGCTGCAGGGCGTGGTCGAGTGCGTTCATCGGGTGGTCTCCTCGAGCGGGGGCGCGGGCTTGCGGAAGAAGCTCACCCGGCGCAGCGCCAGGCGCAGCGCCTGCCAGTGGATGCGGGCGACGACGCCCAAGGTCATGAAGGGCTGGCGCGCGAGCCATTTCCTCAGCGCGCGGCCGTCGAGCGCCTCGGCGCGGCCCGACAGGCGGGTGGAGAGCTGCAGCGCGCCGCCGTGCCAGAGGTCGATCGCGACCGCATGCACCGCGCCGCGCTGCTCGAAGCGGAAACGGTATTCGCCGCGCACCGGGAAGAAGGGCGAGACGTGGAAACACTTGCCGGCGCGCAGCTCGTCGCCCGCCGCGATCGGACGCAGGTCGGGGTGGTGCACGAGGTAGTTGTGACGCTCGCCGAAGGTGTTGTTGACCTCGGCCAGCACCGCGCGCAGCGCCCCGGCGCGGTCATGGCAGAACCAGAAGCTCACCGGGTTGAAGACGAAGCCGAGGATGCGCGGCATGGTCTGCAGCACGATCTCGCCGTCGCAGGCTTCGGCCAGGCCGTGTTCGCGCAGCAGCGCGCGGATCCACGGCAGCAGCGGCGAGCCGTCGCGCGCGCCGTGGTCGTGGTTGCGCAGGCTGAAGACGTGGGCGCGGTCGATGCCGAGCAGCGGCGCGCGCAGGGTCTCGAGTCCGGAGAGGGGCAGGCGCAGGAAGGCAGTGGGGTAGACGAAGCGGTTGTGCGCCTCGACGTGGCGCTCGTGCATCACCGCGCCGAAGCACACCGCGGGCTGCAGCGCATCTGCCGCCGGGCGGGCATCGGCCAGCGCGGCCTGCAGCGGCTCGAGCGCCTCGTGCAGCGGAGCGTCCGCCTGGCGGATGGCATTCATCACGCTGCCTCCAGCGCCGCCACCTGCCGTTCGACGGTCGCCGCCACGCGGCCGCGCCGCCACGGCACCTCGACGCCCATGGCCTCGACCACCGCCACTGCCGACTTCAGCCCGTCCTCGTGGAAGCCGTAGCCGGTCCACGCCCCGGCGAACCAGCTCCGGTTGCGCCCCTGCAGCGCGGGCAGCGCGGCCTGCGCGTCGATGGCGCCGTGGTCGAACACCGGATGGGCGTACTCGATGCGGCGGAAGGTCTTGTCCGCGGCGGGCGCGGTGAAGGGGTTCAGCGACACCACCACCGGGGTCTCGAAGGGCAGCGGCTGCAGGCGGTTGATCAGGTAGCTGACCGACACCGGACGCGCGTCCGGCGCGCCCTTGCCGGCGAGGTAGTTCCACGCCGACCACACCTTCTGCCGGCGCGGCAGCAGCGCGGCGTCGGTGTGCAGGTACGCGATGTTGGGCTGGTAGCGCACCGCGCCGAGGATGCGACGCTCCTCCGCCGTGGACTCGCTGCCGAGGATGGCGAGCGCCTGGTCGCTGTGACAGGCGAACACGACCTCGTCGAAGCGCTCCGGTCCGGTTGCCGAGTGCACCCAGACGCCGTCGGCGCTGCGCACCACGCGGCGCACCGCTGCATTCACCCGCACGTCGTCCAGGCGCGCCAGCATCTTCCTGACGTAGCTGCGCCCGCCGCCCTTCACCGTCATCCATCTGGGCCGGTCGAAGATCTGCAGCAGGCCGTGGTTGTGGCAGAACTGCACGAAGGTCGCGAGCGGGTACTCGAGCATCGTGCGCGTCGGGCACGACCAGATCGCCGCCGCCATCGGCAGCAGGTACCAGTCGCGGAAGGCCTGCGAGTAGCCCTCGGTCTCCAAGTAGTCGCCGAGCGCGAGCGCCGGCATCGTGCCCTCGCGCGCCATGCGCGTGGTGTCGCGGTTGAAGCGCAGGATGTCGCGCAGCATGCCGAGGAAGGCGGGGCGCACCAGGTTGGCGCGCTGCGCGAACACGGTGGACAGGTCGCTCCCCGCCCACTCGAGCTCGGGCTCGGCCAGGCTCAGGCCGAAGCTCATCTCGGTCTCGACCGCCTCGACCTGCAGCAGCGCGAACAGCGCGCACAGGTTGGGATAGGTGCGGCGGTTGAAGACCAGGAAGCCGGTGTCGACCGGATGAGTGAGACCGTCCACCGTGACGTCGATGGTGTTGGTGTGGCCGCCGACGTAGCTGCCGGCCTCGAACAGCGTCACGCGGTGCTGCGGCGCGAGCAGCCAGGCCGAGGACAGGCCGGCGATGCCGCCGCCGATGACGGCGATCCGCCGTCCCTGCCCACCATCGCCACCGTGGCTGCCACCCTCGCCGCCCAGGCCCGGCAGGCGCTCGATCTCGCCCATCTTCATGGCGTCACTCCGCCGCGTTCTCGCCCTCGATCAGGGCATACGCGGAATGGTTGTGGATGGACTCGAAGTTCTCGGACTGCACCGACCACGCGGCGATGCGGGCGTCGGCGCGCAGGCGCAGCGCGATGTCGCGCACGAGGTCCTCGACGAACTTGGGGTTGTCGTAGGCGCGCTCGGTGACCCACTTCTCGTCGGGGCGCTTGAGCAGGCCGAAGACCTCGCACGAGGCTTCCTCTTCGGCCATGCGCACCAGCTCGCGCAGGCCGAGGTCGCCGCACAGCGTGGCGCTGAGCGTGATGTGCGAGCGCTGGTTGTGCGCGCCGTAGGCGGAGATCCTTTTCGAGCACGGGCACAGGCTGGTCACCGGCACCACCGCCCGCAGCGTGCTGCGGGTGTCGCCGCCCTCCAGCTTCTCGACGATCACGCAGGCGTCGATGTCGAGCAGGCTATCGACGCCCGACACCGGCGCCGTCTTCTTCATGAACCACGGAAAGCGCGCCTCGATGCGGCCACTGGTGGCCTCGAGGCGGACCAGCATGTCGGCGAACAGGCCGCGCAGGCCGTCGAGGTCGAGCGCGTCGCGCTGGGCCTCGAGCAGTTCGACGAAGCGCGACATGTGCGTGCCCTTGACGTCCGCGGGCAGGCCGACCGTCATCTCGAGGGCGGCGACCGTGTGCTGGACGTTGCCGTCGACATCCCGGATCGACATCGGGTAGCGCAGGCCGCGCACGCCAACGCGCTGGATGACGAGCGCGCGATGGTCGGCGCTGGACTGCACGTCAGGCAGGAAGAATTTCTCCGGGGCGTTCATGAGTGGTCCTTGTGCTTGGTGGGGACGGCGCGCAGCGGCAGGTCGGGGCGATGCACGAAGAGCATCAGATCGATCGGTGCAACCGCACCGCTGTCCAGCACGGCTTCGGGCCTCTGCGCGGCGAGCGCGAGGGTCTGCGGCTGCACGACGGGCTGGGGAGATCCCGCACTGGCGGGCGTCGAGAACATCGCGGCGACGGCGAACAGCATTCCGGCGCGCACCGAGAGGAATTTCGCGTTCATTGCTCTGTCCTGGACATTTATGGATGACGTTAGAACGATAGGACAGCACTCGCGGCCTGTCAATCGTTTGTCCAGGACAAAATGAAAATTATGTCCTTGCACTTCCGCATGCCGGAGATGTCGCCGCCCGCGGCGGATGCACCTCCTCAATTCGCTCATACGGTATTACGCTTGCCATAGACGCACCTCATTGCCCCACCCGAGCACGCCATCCGAGGACTTTCCCCTGGACACGACCGCACTCAACCCCTTCGAGGTCTTCGCCGGGCTCGCCGGCGGCATCGGACTGTTCCTGCTCGGCATGCACATGCTCACCGAGGGGCTCAAGCTCGCCGCCGGCCGTGCGCTCGAGGGCCTGCTCGAACGCGGCACCGCCACCCCATTGCGCGGCCTCGGCGCGGGGATGGCCATGACCGCGCTGGTGCAGTCCTCGACCGCAGTCACCGTGGCCAGCATCGGCTTCGTCAACACCGGCCTGCTGTCGCTGCAGAACGCGATGTGGGTGATCTTCGGCTCCAACGTCGGCACCACGCTCAACGCCTGGCTGGTCGCGGCGCTCGGCTTCAGCTTCAGGATCGACGCCTTCGCCCTGCCCTTCGTCGGTGTCGGCGCGGTGCTGATGCTGGCCGGGCGCACCGTGCGCCAGCGCGCGCTCGGTCAGGCGCTGGCGGGCTTCGGCGTGCTCTTCCTCGGCATCGACGTGCTCAAGGACACGTTCTCGGTTTTCGGCGCGACGATGAACCTGCAGGACCACATCGCCCCGGGCTTCACCGGCTGGCTGATCCTGGTCGGCATCGGCACCCTGCTGACCGTGCTGATGCAGGCCTCGGGCGCCGTGATCGCGATCATCATCACCGCCGCGCAGGGCGGCCTGATGTCGATCGAGGCGGCGTGCGCGATGGTGATCGGCACCAACATCGGCACCACCTCCACCGCCATCCTGTCGGCGCTCGGTGCCACCTCGAACGCGCGCCGGCTGGCCGCCACCCATGTGCTGTTCAACCTCGTCACCGGCGCGGTGGCGATCCTGCTGCTGCCGCTGCTGATCGGGCTGCTCGGCCTGCTGCGCGAGTGGTTCGAGCAGCCGGCGACGCCGGCGGTGATGATCGCGATGTTCCATACGGCCTTCAACCTGCTCGGGGTCCTGCTCATGGTGCCGCTGGCGCGACCGCTGCTGCGCACCCTGGCCGGCCGCTTCCGCAGCCGCGAGGAAGAGATCGCCCGCCCACGCCACCTCGACACCCCCTCGCTGGCGGTGCCCGACCTGGCGCTGCGCGCGCTGCGCCTGGAGCTCGGTCGCACGCAGTCGTTCGCGGTGACGGCACTGACCGCCTCCGCCCGCGTGCCGCCGGACGAACCCTGGATCGAGCGCCAGGCGAGCGCCCTCGATGCGCTGGCGCCGGCGATCGGCGACTACGTGCGCAAGCTGAGCGCGATGCGCCTGCCGCCGGCGCTGGTGGAAGCACTGGCGCACAGCCTGCGCGCGCTGCAGTACCAGGAGAGCGCGGTGACCGCGGTGCGCCAGGCCTGTGCGCTCGCCACCACGCTGGGCGTGCCGCCGGGCGCCGAACTCGAGCCGATCGCGGTCGCCTTCCGCCAGGCCACCGGTGCGCTGGCCGCGAGCGCCGACGCGGCGCGCGACGACTTTTCGGCGGCGGCGGTGGCGGTCCGGCTGGAAGAGGCCGAGCTGCGCTACCAGGCGTTCAAGGAGGCCCTGCTGCTCGAAGGCGCGCACGCCCGCATGGACATCCGCGCGATGCAGGACTGGCTGCGCCTGGCGAGCCTGGAGCGGCGCGCGATCGAGCAGGTCGCCAAGGCCGCGCGCATGCTCGCCGTGCTGGACGGGGATCTGACCCCGCAGCAGGCGGCGGAAGCGGACGAGATCGCGAACGACAACGGGGCGCGGTGACGTGTTTTGTCCTGGACAATTTGACTTTCTACGCCTAACATCGCCTGAGAGTTTCCTATCCTCACACGCCACCAGCCCCCTCCGATGAACGCCCCCACGCCACCCGAAGCCGCCTTCAGCATCGCCGCCGTCGAACGCGATACCGGCCTCGCCAAGGACACCTTGCGGGTGTGGGAGCGGCGCTACGGCTTCCCGGCCCCGACCCGCGACGCCAATGGCGAACGCCTGTACCCGCCCGAGCAGGTCGAGAAGCTGCGCCTGATCCGGCGCCTGATCGACCATGGCCGGCGTCCGGCCGGCGTCGTCGGCGCCAGCATCGACGAGCTCGCCAGCATGCTCGACAGTTGCCTGTGTCCCGAACTCGCCAGCAGCGGGCGCGAGGATGGACTGCTGCAATTGGTGCGCCTGCACCGCAGCGTCGAGCTCAACGCCGCCCTGCGCCAGGCGCTGATGAAGCAGGGACTGCAGCGCTTCGTCGCCGACACCGTCGCCCCGCTCGCGGCTGCAGTGGGCGAAGCGTGGATGCGCGGCGAGGTCGAGGTGCCGGAAGAACACCTGTTCACCGAACAGGTGCAGAACGTGCTGCGCAGCGCGATCGGGGCCCATGCCACGCCGGGCGGGCGCCCGCGCGTGCTGCTCACCACCTTCCCCGAAGAAGAGCACGTACTCGGCCTGCTGATGGCCGAGGCGATGCTGGTCCCGGAAGGCGTGGCCTGCCTGTCGCTCGGCACGCGCACGCCGCTCGCCGACATCCGCAGCGCGGCGGTCGGCGGCGCCTTCGACATCGTCGGCCTGTCGTTCAGCATCGCTTACCCGGCGCGGCAGGCGATCGATGGCTTGCTGGAATTGCGCGCGCTGCTGCCCGACAGCATCGCGATCTGGGCCGGTGGCGCCGCGGTCCGCGACAAGCACAAGCGCCTGCCGGGCATCCGCGTGGTGGGCGGTCTCGACGACACCCTGGCCGCCCTGCGCGACTGGCGGGCCGAACACCCTTGACGGGAGCCGGCGCCGGCACAAACAGCCGGCATTTTCCGCCGCCCCCGATTATTACGAAGGCATTACCAGGCGCAAAAACCCGCACGAAATCACGCGCTAAGCCCAGCGCGCGGCGGTAAAATGCGCGCCATGCTCGCTGATCCCACCACGCCGTCGTCGATTTCACCGACGACGCCCACTGCGCCCTCCCCCGACGCCGCACACCGCGTCCTCGAACACGTCTTCGGCTACCCCGCGTTCCGCGGCGAGCAGCAGCAGATCGTCGAGCACGTCGCCGGCGGCGGCGATGCGCTGGTGCTGATGCCGACCGGCGGCGGCAAGTCGCTGTGCTACCAGATACCGGCCCTGCTGCGCCACGGCACGGCGATCGTGGTGTCGCCGCTGATCGCGCTGATGCAGGACCAGGTGAGCGCGCTGGTCGAAGCCGGCGTCAACGCCGCCTTCCTGAACTCCAGCCTGGACGCCGAGCGCGCACGCGCGGTCGAGCGCGCGCTCTACGCCGGCGAGCTCGACCTGCTCTACGTCGCCCCCGAGCGCCTGATGACGCCGCGCTTCCTCGACCAGCTCGACCACCTGCGCGACACCGGCCGCCTGGCCCTGTTCGCGATCGACGAGGCGCACTGCGTGTCGCAGTGGGGCCACGACTTCCGCCCGGAGTACCTGCAGCTCTCCATCCTGCCCGAGCGCTACCCGGCCACCCCACGCATCGCGCTCACCGCCACCGCCGACCGCCAGACGCGCGAGGAGATCGCCGAACGCCTGAACCTGCAGCACGCGCGCCGCTTCGTCTCCAGCTTCGACCGCCCCAACATCCGCTACACCATCGTCGACAAGAACGACGCGCGCCGCCAGCTGCTCGACTTCATCCGCGAGGAATGTCCCGGCCAGGCCGGCATCGTGTATTGCCTGTCGCGGCGCAAGGTCGAGGAAACCGCCGCCTGGCTGCAGGAGCAGGGACTCAACGCCCTGCCCTACCACGCCGGCATGACGCAGGAGATGCGCGCCGAGCACCAGACCCGCTTCCTGCGCGAGGACGGGCTGATCATGGTGGCGACGATCGCCTTCGGCATGGGCATCGACAAGCCCGACGTGCGC
>JARRBR010000061.1 GCA_029982755.1 Rhodocyclaceae bacterium | reverse complement strand
ATCGTCATCAGGGCGGCTCGGGTCGGATCTTTTCCGCGTCGATTTTTTCCCAGGCAACTGGAAACCGAAGGTGACGGTGAGATTTTCAACACCCTGCTATGCCCTGGCCGACCAGTTCCGCAAGCAGGGCGGGAGGTTGCTGGTGCTCGACGAAATCCACCACTACCCCGATTTCGAACGCGAGCTGAAGAGCATCCACGACGCCCTCGATCTGCAGGTGGTGTTCTCGGGCTCGTCGGCGCTGCATCTCGAGCACAGCAAGGCGGACCTGTCGCGCCGGGCGGTGATGTATGCGATGAGCGGGTTGTCGTTCCGCGAGTATCTGGAGCTGCAGACGGGCGAGCCCTTTGCGGTGTGGCCGCTGGAGCAGGTGCTGGCTGAGCACGAGACCTTGAGCCTGGAGATCAACCGCCGCATCCGGCCGCTGGCGCACTTTGGCGACTACCTGAAGTACGGCTACTTTCCGTACTTCCGCGAGTCGGTCGAGACCTATCATCGCAAGCTCGAGCAGACGCTCGCGCTTGCCATCGATCTGGACATTCCGCTGCTGTTCAAGGTCGAGCGCGACAAGCTGGCATCGCTGAAGAAGCTGCTGATGCTGCTCTGCCAGTCAGTGCCGAACCAGATCAACATCAGCAAGCTCTCGGCGGCGATCGGCAGCACGCGCAGCACGACGTACGCCTATCTGCACTATCTGGAGCAGGCGAACATCCTGCGCAGTGTATGGGGCGCGGGGCGCAATGCCTCGATGTTGAGCAAGCCCGAGAAGCTGTACCTGGCCAACACCAACAACGCCTGGGCGCTATGCCCGGCGCCGCCGATGGGCACCCTGCGCGAGACTTTCTTCGCCAGCCAGCTCGCCCATGCGCACGCGCTGCGCTATCCGGCCGAGGGTGGCGATTTCATCGTCGATGAGCGCTGGCTGTTCGAGGTCGGCGGGCCTGGAAAGACTGGTCGGCAGATCGAGGCGCACAGCGACGCGTATCTGGCGCTGGACGACATCGAGCATGGGCGGGGGCGGCGGGTGCCGTTGTGGATGTTTGGGTTTTTGTATTGAGGTGCTTAGTCGGGGGCGGTGGGGGGCCTCACGGAAGCAGCTTCCGCAAGGCTGCCGTGGACACATCGTCGATGTGGCGAAACGCCGGGGCGATCTTGTCCTGCTCGGTCGCTGGCACGCCGGCCTCGGTGAGGTAGCCGCGCCACTGGCGCACTCGATGGCGGGGATGTCGAAGGCGTCGTGGCGGTTTGCGAACTTGGCCAGGCACAGCACACCGGCCTCGTCGCGGATCGAAGCCTTGGGGCGCGCGCCGCCCCAAGGCGTCAGGGGCTGCGTCGCGAATGCCGCCGATGAAGGGGGGCCGGTTTGCAGGAAGCAGCCTTTTCGCGCGCACCGCTTCGCGATCGGCGAGGCTGAGGTTGACAGGGGCGACTTCGAGGGCGTCGCTGCGTTTGAGGTAGTTGAGGCCATACGCAAAGCTCGATGCCAGCAAGCGATCGGCCTCTTCGGTCCGGACGAGCTGCCCGCAGGGCGCCCAGGCCGTGCCGAGATGCGCGAAGACCATCAGCTTGGTGTCCTTGGCGGCCATCGTGATCAGAAGTCCAGTTCGTCGAGCTCGGTGGCGCTCAGGTCACGAACGCGTTGGGTGCGCTCCCGCGCTGCAAGTGCGGCGAGTGCGGGGTCGGATTCGGACAGTAGATCCAGCAGTGTGCTGCCGGGGGCGATGGCGTCGAGGTAACGCAGCACCTGGCCGATCGCCAGCCCGGGGTCTCCGCACTCGATCCGGTAGGCGGTGTTGCGCGACAGGCCTGCACGGAGCGCGGCATCGGTCTGCTTGATGCCACGGGCGAGGCGTAGTCGTGCCAGGCGGCGACCAATCTGTGTGGCTTGATCCAGCAGGTGGGGGGTAGGGCGGCGGATTGCGAGATTTTCATGATTGTGAAATCGAGCGCAGAGGATTTTATGTTCGAAATTACGAGCAGGCCGAAGGGCGGTGCGTCGTTTGTCAGGCTGAGCTGACATGACGGACGGCGGGTTGCGCTATCCGGCCGAGGCTGGCTGTTCGAGATTGGCGGGCCTGGAAAGACCGGTCGTCAGATCCGAGGGGCATGGCGACGCGTATCTGGCGCTGGACGAAATCGAACGCGGGTGGGGCGGCGGTTGGTTTGTGTGCCGGGGGAATGTAATGCCGGTCGAGTGCTCGAAGGCGAGCGTCTATAATCGCAGCCAGGCTTCATCTGGCTGCGACGCGGGACTCTCAGTTTCATGCACATACTCAATGCGGTTTATGGTGACTCCACCGGTGGGCGATGGGGTGCGACGCTCAAGACGGCGGAGCTCCTGGCTGGCCGCGGGCATCGTGTGACGCTGCTGATCGCGCCAGAGGATGCGGACAAGGTGCCCGACTACGGACAGGCGAACATCGACGTGGTGACCCTGCGCAACTCGGGTCATTACGATCTGCTCGCGAGCTTCCGGGCTCGCCGATTGATCCGTGCCCGGGGTGTCGATGCGATCGTCGCCCACAGTGGTCGGGCGATCTACATGCTCAAGCGCGCGGCGCCGTCCGGCGTGCCGGTGATCGCCTTCAACCACAGCCACAATATCAAGCGCACGCTGAAAGCAGACGCGTTCTTTTGCATCACGCCCTATATGAAGCGGATCGTCGATGCAGCGACAGGAGGGCAAAAGCCGGCTTTTGTGATCAGCAATGCGGTGCAGGTGCCACCGCTGGACGTGTTGGAGGTGCGCAGCAATGACGCGGCTTTTAGCGTCGGCGCGATCGGACGCATGGTGCCCAACAAGGGGTTTCAGCATCTGGTTGCTGCGCTGGGCCTGTTGGCTCGGGAGGGCATGCAGTTCCGGGCGACCATCGCCGGGGATGGCGAGCTGCGCACGACGCTGATGGCGCAGGCCGAGGCGCTGGGCATTCGCGACCGCATCGACTTCCCGGGCTGGATCGGTCCTGAGGACAAGGCGTCGTTCTTCAACGGTTTCGACGTCGTGTGCTTCACCTCCGAATGGGATGTCCAGGGCATCACCATCCTCGAGAGCTTTCCCTGGCGCAAGGCCTTGATCGGCACGGACGTCGATGGCCCATCGAGTTGCTACGAGGACGGTGATACGGCCTTGGTCGTCCCGCCCATGGACCCCGCCGCGCTGGCGCGCGCCCTCCGGCGTTTGCATGATGATCCCAGTCTGCGTGGACGGCTGGCGGCAAAAGGTCGCGAACAGGCGGAGCGCAGCTATTCCGATGAAGTCATCGCGTCTTTGCTCGATCGTCATGTCTGCGACGTGGTTGCGCGAAGTCATGGTGCCAGAGCGAGGGCGCGAGCATGAGGATAGAAAGCGCAGTGCGCCTTTCGGCGTCTCGGCTTCGAGAGTTCGTCACGATAAAGCGGTTCTGCATGCGCTGCATGAACGATGATTCGACGTCCTGAGTCGGGGGCTGACTGTGGATTTCGTCACTTACATCATTAACCTGGCTGAGGCGCACGAGCGCCGTCGGCGAGTGTGGAGCCACCTCGCGGATCTTGGCCTTGATTCCCCGGTTGTCATCGATGCTGTTCGCGGTAGCGCACTTTCTGCTGGCGAGCGTGCGCTGCGAGCAGACGATGCTCGATCGGTGCGTCGCTATGGACGCGTGCTCACGGCCGGCGAGCTTGGATGTGCCCTGAGTCATGTTCGCGCCTACGAACGGCTACTCGCTGGCTCGGACGATTCCGCGTTGATTCTGGAAGACGATGCCGTCCTGCTTCCGGACGTCCTTCCGCTTCTTCGCAGTCCGCAGGTTCGAGACTGGTTGTTGCAGCCCAGGCCGCGGTTGTTACTGTTGACGCCCATCCGGGCGTTCCTCAAGCGCGGCGCACGCAGCCTTGAGCTGGGCTACCGCTTGGTGAGGGTTCGCCGCGCTTGGGAAGGGTATGGCTACGTGGTCAACCGTGCAGCCGCGGAAGCAATGCGGCGGGTCAATTCGCCAGCCTGGTTGTCAGCGGACGATTGGGTGGCGTATCGCAAGCTGGCCGGTGTGGAGCTTGGAGGATTGGACCCGTTCTGTATCGGCTACCTTGAGACAGCCCCCTCGCAGCTGGAGCACGACAGGCGTCAGGTCGAAGTGGCTTCGGGCAGGTCGCGCAAACTTGTTTCACGTCTTGATAAATGGGGAAGGCAGATCACTGACGCGATTTACTACCGCCCTATCTGGGGGCTTGGGCAGCATCGGATGCCGTCTGGTTGGCCAGCGAAGCGCGTCTGAATTGCTCGGCCTGCAACATTGTGGCGAGCATGACGAAGGCCATCATGAAGCGGTGATGGTTGAGTACGGTTTCAGTTAAACCTTCGACGAGGATGATGAGGACTGCAATCGTCATTATGTGCCTTGCCTCACCGGTGAGCCTTCCGAAAGCGCCGTAGAGGAGCGCAACGAGTGCAGCCAGGCCGACGAAGCCAAAGGTTGCGGTTTCGTTGATGTACAGGTTGTGAAGGTGGTCGTACCGTGTGAGGACCGATTTGTTGAGTCTGTTCTTTTCCATGAACTCGCGCGCAAAATCGAGTCGCCTCGTAACGTCAGGGCCAAGGCCGAATAAAGGGCGCTGCGAAATGATATATAGCCCCGCATGCCACATCTGTATCCGGTGGCCGAAAGATGTTTCGAGATTGCCCTTGCTGAGTCGGCTGTATTCCGAGTGAGTCTGCTCGAAGCGCTTCTGAACCGCCGGGACTTGAGATGCGATTGCCGCCATGATGGCAAGCGAAGCGCAGACAGCGAGCGCAACGCTCTTGAATGGAATTCCGAATCGCTTGATTTGGCGATACCCAATGTAGGTGAAGCACACGATGAGCGCCGGATACAGGCCACGCGTGCCTGACAGCAGAACGCCGATCAGGCCCGCGATCACTCCTGCTCCTAGCACGGCGCGCCACATGTGTGTTTTCGCAATTGTCGCGAAATACAATCCCGCCATGCTCATCAGGGCCAGGAGACTGCCGTAGGCAATTGGATGATGGCCTGCCTGCGCTCTGGAAGCACCATCTATCAGCACTTCCTGCATGCCCACAACGCCGCCGATGATGCAACCGGCCGCGAGCCCCGCCCACACGGCTTCGATGCGGAACCCATACCGTGACAGGTAAAACACGATGGGGATGGCGCCGAGATAGCGTGCGGGGGGGTCGATACGGGCATCGAGGCCGCCATCGATCAGTCGGTAGATGATCTGATAAGCGCAATACGCACCGAGGCCGATCAGCCACGGGGAGACCTGCTTCCAGACTGTTGGCACTGTCCGCATCGTGAGCGGCAGTGTGACCAGGCTGAGCGCGAGCAGGGTGCTCGTTGCATATGAGGTCTTGGGCCCGGTGATTAGGAAAGTGAAGAACCAGAATACGAGTGCAGAGTTAGTCCAATGTAGGGCGCGCTCAAACGGACTCGAAAAATGAGTGGGTAGATGCTGGCTGGCGAGCATTTATTCGGAAGTTTCAGTTTTGGGATGAATCTTCGTGACCGAACCGGACGGGCCATGTCGGCCGATCAAATTGACCACTTTGTATCGTGTTCGATAGATGAGATAGCGCAAGGGATGCCTGACAAGCTTTTGCCAGAAAAACTTTGGATAGAGGGTGATGAGCTTTGCCTCTGACAGGCGCTTGCGGAACTTCCCTTGAGCGCGAACTTGGGCTTTCGGGCGATGCTTTCGGTATTGGATGACGGGTCGCGGGAGATATGCCCCCTTCCAGCCGTAATGCCAAAGGCGGATAAAAAGCTCCCAGTCTTCGCGCAGATCGAATCCGCGGTCGAAGCCACCCACTGCGTTGAATGCGGCGAGCCTGATCAGCGCGCTGGTTTGGATGTAGTTCTCACGACTCAGGGCCTTGGAATCGAAAGCTTGCGAGCTGAAGATGGTGTTCTTTTCACCGAAATACTGCAGTTGGCCGTAAGCGAAGCCTGCCGCAGGCTCTTCAGCTTCCAGTCTCGTCTGCAGGACTTCGAGCGAGTCGGGGTAGAGCAAATCATCGGAGTCGAGGAAAAGTATGTATTCGCCGCGCGCATATTGGGCTGCGTTGTTACGGGCGGTCGATACCCCTTGGTTCTGCTGAGCGAGGACTGTGATCGGATAGCGCTGCGCGATTTCCAGGCTGTCATCCGTCGAGCCGTCATCGATGAAGATGACCTCGACGTGGGGGTAAGTCTGCGCCAGGACAGATTCGATGGTTTCTGCCAGGTAGCGGCCATAGTTGTAATTGGCGATGACGACGGAAATGAGGGGGCTCATCGGGCGTTAGGCATAAGTGAGATTATTTTTATTGAGCAGGTCGCAAAGTACGTGGCTGATCACGCGATTCGAGTAGTGCGCTTCGTAGCTTGCGCGCGCGGCCTTGCCGAGTGACGGCAGTTCATCACGCCGCTGATGGAGCCGCAGCACGGCGTCGCAGATGCTACCCGGATCACCGGGTTTGGCCCACAACAAGCCATGCCCTTCGTTCGCACGCAGGTCCGGCAGGAAGGCCGGCGTCGCCGCCGTAATCACCGCCCGTCCGATCGCCAGCCCCTGGTACACCTTGTTCGGAATCACTCGCAGCGCCTTGTCGCTGGTGCCGAAGATGCCGAGGATGGCGTCGGCGCTGGCGAGCCGGCCGGGGAGTTCGGGCAGCGGGCCCCAGCCCTCGAAGCTGACGCGGCTGGGGCCGCTGGCGCCGACGAGCCGGGCGAGCAGGCGCTCGCATTCGGCCTTCATCGGGCCTTCGCCGATCAGCCGCCAGTGGGTGGGCGGGCCGTCGTACTGCAGGATGGCCTGGGCCAGCACATCGACGCCCTGCAGGCCGATGAAGGTACCGAAGAAGACGAGCTCGAGCGGGGCGTCGGCAGGTTTCTGCGGCCAGGGCTGCGGGGTGAAGAGCGCCTCTTCGGCGCCGACCGGGATCACGCGGATGCGCGCACTCGGCACGCCGTGGGTGGCGTGGAAGTAGTCGGCGTGGCCTTCGGTGTCGGCGATCAGCCAGTCGGGCAGCTTGAACAGGCGCGACTCCCAGGCGAGCAGCTTGTGCGCCTTGGCGCTGTCGGCGGCGAACTTGTGCTTCTCGTGGACCTGCTTGTCGTAGGCGCTGATCAGCGGGTCGAACACCAGCGGGATGCGCTGGCGGCGGGCGTAGCGTGCGGCGGCGGCGAGGTCGCGCTGGCGGAAGCAGGGCACCCAGACGAGGTCGGGGCGGGGGCCGCGGCGCAGTGCGTACTCGATGTCGGCGGTGGCCGACAGCGTGGGCAGGAAGCGGCTGACCTCGCAGCCGAGTCCGCGCAGCACCGATTCGATGACGCGGTTGCGCGGGTAGTCCGGGCCGTAGTTGCCGTAGCGGCCCCAGATCAGCACCTTCTTCTTCATGCGGTGGGGCGCTCCAGCAGCGACAGCACGACTTCGGCGATCTCGGCCTGCACGTCGGGGATCACCGCCGCGCGTGACGGGAAGGCGGCGTCGGCCAGGCGGGCGATCGGGCTGCGGGCGAGCAGGCCGCGTTCGACGTAGCCCCGCAGTGCGGCGCCGTCGTTGGCGTTGGGCTGGGCGATGGCGGGCGCGACCGAGAGTACCGGCCGGCCGGAGTAGAGGCTTTCGGCCACCATGCTGAGGCTGTCCTCGGTGACGACGATCGCCTGCGCGGCGGCGAGGAAGTCGCGCATCACCTTGCGCGGCGCCTGCGACCACCACACCGCGTCGGCGAGCAGTTCGGCGGGCAGCGCTTCGCGCAGGATGGCTTCGGCGGCCGCGCCGGTTCGGCGAGAGGTGGTGAGCAGCAGGCGCGCGCCTTCGCGGCGGGCGAGGGTGGCAAGGCCGTCGGCGAAGGCATGCCAGTCGGCGTCCTTGAAGACGTAACCCGCACCGTCGCCGCCGACCAGCACGGCGATCAGCGCCTCGCCGTCTGCAGCGGACAGCGGACGGGCCAACTCGCCCGGCACCGGCGGCAGCGGCAGCACGTGGTTGCAGGCCACGCCGAGCGGCACCACACTGAACACGCAATCGAAGGCGGTCGGGTCGTAGCCCTTGAGCGTGCCGCTATAGACGTTGGGCGCGCGATGCAGGCGGGCGAGCAGGGCGTTGGCGAGCAGGGTGTTGGCACCGGAGGAAATGATCAGATCGGGACGGCCGGGCGGCGGTGCGATGCCGTAGATGCGTTCGAACCAGGCGCCCACGTCGCGGATGCGCGGCAGCAGCAGGCGGCCGAGGCGCTTCCAGAAGGAACTGCGGATTCTGAGTTCGATGGTGTGTGTTTCCACCGCACGCCGGGTGGCGAGCGCGTCGACGATGCCGCGGCTCTGGCTGAGGTGGCCGGGTGCGCCGTCGCTCAGCAGCCAGACGGTGAGCTCGCGTGTTTCATCTTGTGGGTCACGCACTTCCGCTTGGACCACGCCCGCCACGCCCGATTGGTCGGCGCCGCCCAGCTCCGCTCGGGCTGAGCCTATCGAAGTCCCTGCGACGTGCCCCGGGCTCATTTCTTCCACCCCCGCTTGCCACCACGCATCCGCATCGCGAAGGCCAGCATGTTGTCCTTGCCGCTGACCTTGATGCGCTTGAGTTGCAGTGGATCGGGGCGCTGCGTGCCGGCGTCGATGCCGTCGATCGTGGTCACTGCGGTGGTGTAGCCTGCCTCGCGCGCGAGCGCCACGTCGTCCTCGCCGTAGATCCCGAACGGATAGGCAAAGCTCGCCACCGCCTGCCCGGTCTGCGCCTGCAGCAGGCGGCGCGATTCGGCCAGTTCGCGGCGCTTGTCGTCCGCGGACGTGGTGCGCATGTTGATGTGGGTGAGCGTGTGCGAGCCGATCTCGATGCGGCCGCTGGCGACCAGGCGCTGCAGTTCGTCGTCGCTGAGCTTGGGCTCGCGCGCAAGTTCGCCGGTGTTGTGGTGAGCCTTCTTGGCGGTGGACCAGTCGCGGTCGTGGCGGTCGACGACGATGTAGATGGTGGCTTTAGCGCCATATTTTTCCAGCAGCGGCAGCGCGTTGTGCAGGTTGTCGGCGTAGCCGTCGTCGAAGGTGAGGGCGACGCTCTTTTCCGGCAGCGTGTCCCACTGCGCCCACAGTTGGCTGACGGTGAAGAACTGCCAGCCCTCGCGCTTGAGCCACGCGAGCTGGGCCTCGAAGCGCTCTGGCGTGACGCGCAGGCCGTTGAACTTCGCGCCCGCGCGGTGCGGGCTGACCATGTGGTACATCAGCACGCGCGGATGACGCCAAGCCACTGGCCGCCGCCACCAGGCGTAGCGGTTGGAGAACCAGCCGGCGGCGAGGAACGCGGCGAGAACGAGCCACAGCGTCATGCGAGCGCTCCGTACACCGCCAGCGTCTGTGCCTGCATGCGTTCCAGCAGGAAGCGCGTATTGAACTCCACCACCGGCGTCCGCCCGGCGACCACGTCCGCCGCCCGCGCAGCCGCGGCGGCGACATCCCCCTTCGCCACGGCCCCATGCGGGAACAGCTCGCCCAGAATCTCCGCCACCCCTCCATGCGCATACCCCACCACCGGCCGCCCCATCGCCAGCGGCTCCAGCACCGTGCGCCCGAATGATTCCGGCGTGGAGGACAGGCTCAGCACGCAGTCCGAGATCGCGTAGATCTCGCGCACGTCGCTGCGGTGGCCGGTGAACACGATGCGCTCGCCCAGACCTTCCGTCTGCACCCGTTCGCGGATCTCCTTGGCGTAGCCGGGCCGCTTCGGGTCCTCGCCGCCGACGATCAGCCCGACCACGTCCAACCCGTCCGCGATCAGCTTGCCGACGATGGTGATGAAGTCGTGGTGGCCTTTAAGCCGCGTGAGCCGCCCCGGCAGCGTCAGCACCTTGCGCCCGCCGAGCTGCGGGAAGTCGGCATGAAAGCGCGCCAGCCATTCGTCCGACGGCTGGTGGTCGCGCGGGAACTCCGCCGGGTCGATGCCGCGCGGGATCACGGTGATGCGTTCGTCCGTCAGATGCGGCCAGCGGCTGGGCGGGTAGTGGCTGCGGATGAAGTCGCGCACCGTGTCGCTGACCGCGATCACGCGTTCGCCGGCGCACATGATGGCGCTGTAGCGGCTGACCGAGTGCATGCCGTGCACCGTGGTGACGAAGTGCGGTCGGGCGTGCGCCGGCATGCCGCGCCAGGCCAGCCAGGCGACCCAGGCGGGCAGGCGCGAGCGGGCGTGCACGACGTCGAAGCGCTCGGTCTCGAACAGCTCGCGCAGCGCGCGGTACTGCAGGAAGGTCGCCGGCGACTTGCGGCCCAGGTCGCGCGCGATGTGGCGTGAGCCTTCGCGCTGCAATTGCTCGACCAGCCGCCCGCCCTTCGACAGCACCACCGATTCATGCCCGGCCGCGACCAGCGCGCGCGCGATCTCCAGCGTGCCGCGCTCGACGCCGCCGCTATCCAGCGCGGGGAGGAGTTGCAGGACCTTGAGGGGTTTCATTGGCGCCTCATCCCTCGAAGAGATCCGCATGCGTGCCGGCACGGACGAAGGTGATCTGCTTGTCGTCGGCGGTGTAGATGAGCAGGAAGTCGCCGCCGACATGGCATTCGCGGTGGTCGGCCCACTCGCCCTTGAGCGGGTGGTCCAGCCACTCCGCGCTGAGCGGGGCGTCGTTGGCGATGAGCAGCAGCATGACTTCCTTGAGCCGCTTCATGTCGAAGCGGCCGGAACGGCTCAGGCGTTCCCAGTCCTTGCGAAACGGTCGCGTGTAGTCTGCGGCGCGCGGCGGTGCCGCCCGCTTAGCGCTGGCGGGTTTCTTCGATGTCATCGAACAGGGCGTCGGCCGAGGCAAACCGCGCCTGGCGCGCCTTCATCATGGCGCGGGCTTCCTCCATGGCGACGCGGGTCTCGGCATTGGGCACCTTGAGCTCGAGCGGAAAGGCCTGGTCGTTCACGATGCGCTTGAGGAAGATGCGCACGGCGTCCGACATGGTCAGCCCCATCGCGGCCAGCGCCTCGGTGGCCTGCGCCTTCACGTCGTCATCGACCCGGATGTGGAGCATCGAACTGTTCGCCATGGCGGCCTCCTGCAATGGGTGCGGATTATGTGTCGCATTTGAGATGCAGGCAAGCCGTCCGGTTCCACAGCGCTGCAGTTCGCCGCGAGCAGGTCTTCGGGCGGTCAGTACTCCGGCTTGGGTAGCCTTTCGACCAGCGCATCCCATGCAATCGACACGCCCGGCAGCACGCCGATCGGCGTCGCGTCCTTCAGTTCGTAGATCTCCGGGCGGCCGTACTGGCCGTTGTCGAGCAGATACACGGTGAGCGTGCGGTCGCCGGGATGGACCAACCAGTACTCGCGCACGCCGGCACGCTCGTAGGTGCGGCGCTTGGCGATCTGATCGTGGGCCGCGGTACTGGGGGAGAGCACCTCGAGCAACCAGTCGGGTGCGCCGCGCACGCCGCGGCGGTCGATCTTAGCCGGGTCGCAGACGACCAGCACGTCGGGCTGGACGACGGTGTCGATGGCGGCATCGGCCTCGTCCTTGCGCGGCAGGCGGACGTCAACCGGGGCGATATAGGGGCGGCAGGGCTGGCCGTCGAGCTGGTTGCGAAGCTGGTAATAAACGTCGCCCGCGATCTCCTGATGCTCGATCAGCGGCGCGGGCGCCATCAAGAAGGCTTCGCCATCGATCAGTTCGTAGCGGGCGTCGTCCGGCCACTGCAGGTAGTCGGCGTAGGTGTAGCGTTGTTCCTTGCGCAGTGCGAAACCCATGGCGTTGCCCCCGGCTGGTTGCGGCGATGTCCGTATTCTAGGCGATCGAGCCCGGTGGGCTGAACCGGGTCAGCGTGCGGTGTTCGCGGGGAAGTCCGCTCCCACAAGCGCCGATCCCAAGGGAGAGTGCTCCGGCATGGTGAGCCGGGCGCTATCGTGGCCAGCGCGACAGCACGATTTCCGCGATCCGATCCGCCTCGGCCAGGCGGCCGGGCGGCGCGTGCAGGGCGCCGTCCCGCTGCCAATCCGCGAACGTGGTGACGAAACCCTCTCTCTGCAACTCGGCCACGCCCGCGGTGATGCGCGTCTCGCCCAGGCGCGGCACCGCGAGCAGCCCCGTGGCAGCCCCGGCGGTGAGGCTCTCGTACACCATCGACACGCTGTCCTCGGTCACCCAGGCCTGCGCGCTGCGCGCGACCTGCGCCATCGCCCAGCCGGGCGGGGTGTCGCGCACCGGGCGCACGTCGACGCCGCGCTCGCGCAGGGTGAGCAGGGCGGCTTCGGTGTCGGCCGGGGTGCGGCGCGAGGTGGTCAGGGTCCAGTGCATGGCGGGCGTGGCGGCGAGGATGGCGTCGATCTGGGCGAGCAGGCCGGGGGTGTCCCAGCCGTGGTGCTTCGACGGCCCGCCGATCAGGAACAGACCCTTCTCGGCCTCGCGTTCGGCGCTCGGTCGCGCGGTGTTGAGCACGCCGCGGGTGGCGATGACGTTGGCGCGGGCGGGCGGGTTGTCGTGTTGCGGGATCACGCACAGGTCGAACCAGCCCAGCGGCAGGCTGGGCCGCATCAGCGCGACCAGTCTGCCGCCGCGTGCGCGCCGCGCCGCGAGGCCGGGGAGGTGGGTGCGATGGCCGGCGACGAGGATGAAGTCCGGATCCGGCAGCCCGGCGCCGGTCGGGAAGCGGCCGCCGAGCCACTGCCACAGCGCGCTGCGCCCGGCCGGCGCGTCGATCCAGTGCCTCTCGATCGTCGTGCGCGCGCCCAACGCCTGCGTCAGGCCCAGCAGCTGGCTGCGGTGGCCGGGCTTGTTGTCGGTGATGAGCCAGAGGGTGAGCATGGGCGGGGCGCCTGTCATCGGGTGGGCGCCGGGCGGCTGGCGAATGCCTGCCAGCCGAGTGCGAGGCAAGACTGGCGTTCGTATTCGCCCTCGCCACCGTAGATGATCCACGGCGCCAGCGAACTGGCGCTCAGTTTCTGCCATTTCAGGGCAGAAGTTGGCCAGTCGCTGGCGAAGGTGTGGCCCGACTTGATCTCCACCGCCTGCAAGCCATCTCGCGTCTCGAACAGCAGGTCCACCTCATGTCCAACGTTGTCGCGCCAGAAATACAGGTCGGCGGGACGGCCGGCATTGAACTGCTGCTTGACGAATTCGGAGATGACCCATGTCTCGAACAGCGCGCCGCGCATGGCGTGGGTGGCGATGCTCTCGGCGTCGCGAATGCCGAGCAGCCAGCACATCAGGCCGACGTCGAGGAAGTAGAGCTTGGGCGTCTTGACCAAGCGCTTGCCGAAGTTCTCGAAGTAGGGCGGGATACGCACGATCAGGTAGCTGGCCTCGAGCACGGACAGCCACTCGCGGGCGGTGACCGAGGTGATCCCGCAGTCGGCACCGAGCGCGCTCAGATTCAGCAGCTGGCCGGAGCGCGCGGCACACATACGGACGAAGCGCTGGAACTGGGTGAGATCGCGAACTGCGATCAGCTGGCGGACGTCACGCTCTAGAAAGGTGGTGACGTAGTTGGCGAACCAGTCTTCCGGGCGCAGGTCGCGGTCGTACAGGGCCGGGTAGCCCCCCTGGAACAGCATGTCGTCGAGGCGCGTGGGCATACGATCGGCCGCGGCCAACTCCTGGGTGGAGAGCGCGAGCAACTCGACCCGGCCCACCCTGCCCGCGAGCGACTGCGTCATGCCCGAGACCAGTTCGAATTGCTGTGAGCCGGTGAGGACGAAGTCGCCCATGCGCTTGCGCGTATCGACGATGCCCTGCAGCCAGGACAGAAGCCGAGGGCAGCGCTGAACCTCATCGAGAATGGCGCCGTCCTCGAAGCGAGCGAGAAAGCGCTTGGGGTCGGATTCGGCGAAATCGCGCTCTTCGGGGTTCTCGAGCGACACATACGCTTTGTCGGCGAAGGTTTGCTGAGCGAGCGTGGTCTTACCAGCCTGGCGCGGGCCGGTGATGGCGACCACGGGGAAGCCGCGGGCCAGGCGCTGTAGGGTCGAGCGAGCCGATCGCGGGATCATCTTACAAATTTAAAGTTGAAGTTTAGATTTGTAAGATAGGCCCCATGCGGGAGCCCCGCAAGCTTTAAAGGCGCGCCCGGCAAGCGACACCTCACCGGTTGAACCACTTCAACACCACCCCCCAGCTTTCCACGTCGATCCGCGTCACCTGCCCGCAGCCGAAGTCCAGCCCCAGCCAGCGCTCGGGCGGCAGGCCGAGCAGGTGGCCGGCGATGGCGCGCAGCGGGCCGCCGTGGGCGACGACGACGAGGTGATCCGGTGACGCTCCAGGCTGCTGGTCCGCTCCCGCAAGATCGGTTCTCACGGCGCCAGTGCTTTCGGCGCCGGTCGCCTCGGCCAGCCACTGCAGCACCCGTGCCGCCATCTCGCGCGGCGATTCGCCGCCGGGCGCGCGAAATCCAAGCGGATCGGCCGCCCAGTCGTCGATGGCGCTGCCGATGTCGGCGAAAGTGCGGCCTTCCCAGTCGCCGAAGTGGATCTCCCTGAGCCGGTCGTCCACGCGCGGCGTGCCGAGTTCTTCCGCGAGCAGGCGCGCACGCGCGAGCGGGCTGGCGTGCAGGGCGAAGGATTCGGGCAGCAGCGGGCGCAGGCGCTCGGCGACTGCGACCGGGCACTCGTCTAGCCCGATGTCGGTCTGGCCATAGCAGATGCCAGGCTCGACGGCGGGGCGGGGGTGGCGGATGAGGTGGAGTTGCATTGGGTGGAAGGGTGGAGGGGTGGGGGGCGGCGCGTGGTGCCTGGTCAGGCCCAGTTCTCCAGCCGCAGGCCCGCGACCCGCTCGAATCCGGAGGTGTTGTTGGTGACCAGGATGAGCCCCCGCGAGCGCGCGTGCGCGGCGATCATCATGTCGTAGAGGCCGATCGGGCGGCCGGCGCGGTAGAGCTCGGCACGGATCTGGCCGAAGTGGTGGGCGGCGGCGGGGTCGAAGTCCAGCGTATCGACGCGCGCGACGAAGCCCTCGACCACGGCCAGGTTCGCCTCCGGACGGGTGGAGCGCTCCGCGCCGAACACGAGTTCGCCCAGGGTGACACTGGAGATCGCCATCTGCCCGTCGTGCAGGCGGAAGCGTTCGCGCACCTGCGCGGGTTTGTTCTTGATGGTGTAGATGACGATGTTGGTGTCGAGCAGGTACTTGAGCATGCTCAGAACGCCTCGCGGCTCTGATCGGCAGGTTGCTCGCGCGTGTCCATGAAGTCGGCGCTGACGTCGGGGCCGTCGAACCAGGCGTCCCAGCTTGCCTCGACGGGTGCGATGACGCGGGTGTTGCCGATCGCCGTGATCGTGACCTTCTTGACCGACTCGGGCAGTTCGAGCGCCTTGGGCAGGCGCACGGCCTGGGTCTTGTTGCTGCGGAAGACGGTGGTTTGCGAGGAGCTCGCCATGGCTTCACCTCGTGCTGTCTGGATATGGGGGAAGTATATCCCCGATGCTCAGCGACTGACAGCGACGATGCCGACGTAGCACGCCAGCTCCGCCGCCTGCTGCACCGCGCCGAGCAGGTCGCCGGTGTGGCCGCCGAGGCGGCGCAGGAAGAGGCGGGCGAGCCACAGCGTCACGAGCGCCGCCAGCGCCAGCGCGCTCAGCGCCTGCAGCGGCGCGAGCAGGACGATCGCGGGCAGCAGGCCGCAGAGGCCGGCGAGGAGGAGTTCGCCGCGGCTCAGGCACTGCGCGAGCGCGGCCGCCTTGCTGCTGTCGTCGCGGCGCGCGTAGGGCAGGGCGTGCAGCACGGCTGCCGCGGCGAGGCGCGACAGCGGATGGGCGACGAGGAGCGCGACCGCGGCGGTGCCAGGGCTGACGCCGGCCAGTTCGACCAGCGCCGCGGCCTTGGCGAGCAGCATCAGCACGATGCCGATGGCGCCGTAGCTGCCGATGTGCGAGTCCTTCATGATCGCCAGGATCTGCGCCTTGTCCCAGCCGCCGCCGAGGCCGTCGCAGGCGTCGGCGAAGCCGTCCTCGTGCAGCGCGCCGGTCAGGCGGACGGTGAGCGCCATCGACAGGATCACCGCCAGGCTGGCCGGCAGCATTTGGGCGAGCGCGTACAGCGCCGCGGCGCCGGCGAGCCCGACCACCCAGCCCACCAGCGGCAGGTAGGCGGCCGTGCGCGCCAGGCGCTCGGGCGACCACGCCACCCAGGCCGGCACCGGCAGGCGGGTGAAGTAGGCGAGCGCGGTGAAGAAGCGGGCGAGCTGTTCGCGCATGGTCGGGCGCCGGGCGGCGGCTTACTGCGCCGCGTCCTGGTCGCTGACGCCGGCGGACTCGAAGCTCGCCATCTCGTTGAGGAAATTCACCGCCGCGCGCACCAGCGGCAGGGCGAGCGCGGCGCCGGTGCCTTCGCCCAGGCGCAGGTCGAGCTCCATCAGCGCCTGGGCGCCGAGGGCGTCGAGCTGCACGCGGTGGCCCGGCTCCTGCGAGCGGTGGGCGAACACGCAGTAGGGCAGCACGTTCGGCGCGATCGCGTGCGCGGCCAGCAGCGCCGAGGTGACGATGAAGCCGTCGACCAGGATCAGCATGTGCTTCTCGGCCGCGCCGAGCATGGCGCCGGCCATCATCGCGATCTCGAAGCCGCCGTATTCGGCGAGCACGTCCGCCCCCGACTGCGGCCGCCCGCCGCGCGCGAGCGCGGTCGCGAGCAGGCCGCGCTTGCGGATCAGGCCGGCGTCGTCCAGGCCGGTGCCGCGGCCGGTGACGGTGTCCAGGTCGGCGTCGCGCTCGGCGCCCACCAGGCAGTGGGTGATCAGCGAGGCCGAGGCGGTGTTGCCGATGCCCATCTCGCCGAAGCCGACGCAGTTGCAGCCGTTGGCGGCGAGCGCATGGGCGATCTCGCGTCCGCGCTGCAGGGCCATGCTGCACTGTCCGGGCGTCATCGCCGGCTGCTCGAGGTAGTTCTCCGTGCCGGGGGCGATCTTGGCGTCGATCAGCCCGCTGCGCTTGCCGAAGTCGTGATTGACGCCGGCATCGACCACGGTGAGGCCCAGCTCCATCTGGCGGCTGAAGACGTTGATCGCCGCGCCGCCGGCGAGGAAGTTCTCCACCATCTGCCAGGTCACGTCCTGCGGATAGGCCGACACGCCGGCCTTCGCCGCGCCGTGGTCGCCGGCGAAGACGACGAGGTGCGGTTGGCGGATCTCGGGGTTCAGCGTCTGCTGGACGAGGCCGATCTGGTGCGCGAGCGGCTCGAGGCGGCCGAGGGCGCCGAGCGGCTTGGTCTTGCGGTCGATCTTGTGCTGCAGTGCGGTAGAGAGCTGGGTGTCGGGCGGGGTGATGGTGAAGGGCGTCATGCGGTGGGTGAGGGTGGGGTCGGGTTGGCTTGGGGCTCGGGTGCGGCGTCGGGCAGGTCGCGGTACAGGTCGGCGAGTGCGAGCTCGAAGCCGAAGGCGGGCAGGGCGAGGCGGGCGGTTTCCCCGCTCGCTTCGCTGAGGATCCAGCGTCCGCCCTCTTCGCGCGTGAAGCATTCGACATGCGCACGGTCCTGCGACAGGAAGAGCACCGTCTTCAGACCGGGGAAGCGGCGGTAGGCGGCGAACTTGTCGCCGCGGTCGTAGGCCTCGGTCGAGGGCGACAGCACCTCGGCGATCAGCGCCGGCTCTTCCTTGAGCTGACGGCGGGCGCGGTCGGCGTCCGCGCAGGTGACGAAGACGTCGGGGTAGAAGAGGTCGTCCGACTCGGCCAGGCGCAGGCGGACGTCGGACATGAAGACGTTGCAGCGCGTGCCCGAAAAGGCGGCACGAAGCCCGAAGGCCGTGTTGAGGCTGATGGCGTTATGCACATCCGAGCCGCCGGCCATCATGAACGCCTCGCCATTGAAGAACTCCCAGCGCTCGGGCTGTGCCGCCTCCCAGGCGAGGAAGTCTTCCAGCGTCATCGTGTGCTTGGCTGCAGGCAGGCCCATGGCAGTCTCCCGGAATCTCTTGTCGCCCTGAAGTTTAGCCCTGCTTCAACACCAGCGGCAGGCCGGCGGCGACGAAGACGACGCGCTCGGCGAGTGCCGCCACCGCCTGGTTGAGCCGCCCGGCCTCGTCGCGGAACAGCCGCCCGAGCGGCGTCTCCGGCACCAGGCCGAGGCCGACCTCGTTGGCGACCAGGATGATGCGGCCGGGCAGCGTGGGCAGCGTGGCGAGCAGGGCGTCGCGTTCGCGGCGGAACAGCGGCAGCTCGTCCGCGCTCGCGCCCGGCGGCAGGCGGTCGGCGTCGGCGAGCAGGTTCGCCACCCACAGCGTGAGGCAGTCGACGAGCAGGCAGCGATCGGCGGCGGCCTCGGCGCGCAGCGTGTCGGCGAGCGCGACCGGCGCCTCCACGGTACGCCAGCCGGCGGGGCGGTCGTCCTGATGGCGGCGGATGCGCGCGGCCATCTCGGCGTCGAGCGCCTCGGCCGTGGCGATCACCGTCACCGCCAGTCCGCATCCGGCGGCGCGGCGCTCTGCTTCGCGGCTCTTGCCCGAACGGGCGCCGCCGAGGATCAGTTCGCAGGTCATGAGGGAGGGGGCAGTCGGATGTTCGCTGAGGATGGACACAGGGCGCGCAGGGCGCCGCAGCTGCGATGTGGCGCAGGTGGCGGCGGATGCGGTCGGCGGTGCGCTGATTTTGCAGTGCACGATACCGCCCCGTACGGTATCATCCGCCCCCACTGCCCCGGAAGGGGCAACGCGTTATCGGTGCCCACGGGCGTTTCTCGCCACGGGTTAAACGGGAAACAGGTGCGCGGCTGCTCGCTCGACGAAGCCGCAATGCCTGTGCAGCGCACGAGCCCGGAGACCGGCCGGAACGCGAAATGGCGGATGTGCCGCGGGGTGGCGGCGACGGGCGCGGTTTGTCTTGCTCTCTTCGGTTCTCCCACGCTGTCGGTGCGTCCATGTGAAGTTGCCATGGCGTGCGGGGACGCGCGGCATGGCGAAGGGAGTTCAAACAATGAAAATCCGTCTTTCGGCGCTCGTTTCCGCGTGCGCGCTCGCTTACCCGTTCGTCCCGGCCCAGGCCGACGATGCCCAGCTCGGCCACGTCGTGGTCACCGCCACCCGCCAGCCGATCAGCGCCGACGAGGCGCTCGCCAGCGTCGACGTGATCGAGCGCGACGAGATCGCTCGCGCAGGTCATTCCGGTCTGCTCGGCCTGCTTGCCTCGCGGCCGGGCGTGCAGATGGCACGCAACGGCGGTCCGGGCTCGAGTGGCAGCGTCTTCATCCGGGGTGCCAACTCCGGACACACCTTGCTGCTGGTCGATGGCGTGCGCATCGGCTCGGCGACCAGCGGCTCGCCTGTTCTGGAGACGATCCCGCTCGAGGTCATCGAGCGGATCGAGATCCTGCGTGGTCCGGCCAGCGCGCTCTATGGCGCGGATGCGCTCGGTGGCGTGATCCAAGTCTTCACCCGCAAGGGGCGTGAAGGCTTCCAGCCCTCGGCGCGCGTCGGCGTCGGCAGCGATGGCGCGCGCGAGGCCAGCGCCACGTTGGCGGGCGGTGACGAACGCCTGCGCTACAGCGTGACCGCGGGGCACGAGCGCAGCGACGGCTTCAATGCGCGGCCCGACTCGCAGACGGAGCAGGATCACGATGACGACGGTTTTCGCGAGGACTATCTGAGCGCGTCCGTGGCCCTGGACCTGGGCGGCAACGACGAGCTCGGCGCCAGCGTGCTGTATTCCGACATGCGCAACTGGTTCGATGCGGCGGAGCCCTTCGACTCCTACCTCGACAAGCGTGCGGAATCCTACGGCCTGCATCTGCGCAAGCAGCACACTGCCGAGTGGACCAGCACCCTGCGCTTCGGCCACAGCGTCGACGCCCTGGAAAATCAGTCCGCCGCGACCACGGAATCGCGCTTCGACACCACGCAACGCCAGCTGAGCTGGCAGCACGACGTCGCCCTCGGCGGCGGCTCGCTGATGGCTGCCTACGAATTCCTGCAGCAGCGCGTGCAGACCACTTCCGACTACGAGAAGACGCGCCGCCACATCAACGCCTTCCTGCTCGGCTGGGGCGGCGAGTTCGACCGCCACCACGTGCAGCTCAACGCCCGTCACGACCGCAACTCCCAGTTCGGCAGCAAGACCACCGGCAGCGCAGCCTACGGTTACCGGCTCACGCCAGAGTGGCGCGCGCATGCGAGCATCGGCACCGCCTTCAAGGCCCCGACCTTCAACGATCTGTATTTCCCGATCGAGTGCTACGGGGCCTGGGGCTGCTTCGGCGGCAATCCCGATCTCGAGCCCGAGGAGGCGCTCAATCGCGAGGTCGGCGTGGCCTGGGAACGGAACGGCGTCAGCGTCGACCTGACCTACTTCAATAACCGCATCAAGAACCTGATCGACTGGAGCAGCGGAATCGCCACCAACGTCGGGCGGGCCGACATCCAGGGCGTCGAGGCGAGCCTGTCGGCGCTGCTCGGCGATTACCGCCTGCGCGCCAGTGTCGATCTGCTCGATGCCAAGGACGAGGACACCGGCGACCAGCTTGGCCGCCGTGCTCGTGTCGGCGGCGCACTCGCCGTCGAGCGTGTTGCGGGTGCGTGGACCTGGGGTGTGGAGTGGAACGGCCAGGGACGGCGCTATGATCGCGTACCCAACGCGGCTTCCGGCCGGATGAGCGGCTATGGCCTGGTGGACGCCTACGTGCATTACGCGCTGGCGCGTGACTGGAGCGTGGAGCTGCGTGCTAACAACCTGCTCGACAAGGACTATGAGCTTGCCAAAGGCTTCGGAACGCAAGGTACGAACGCCTTCGTGGCGCTGCGCTACGCGATGCACTGATCGCCGATGCCCGTCGTCGCGTTGCGCGCGGAGTCGTGCATGAGTCCGGCCATGCGCCGCAGGCGGTCGCCGCTGGCGATGGCCGCGGTGCTGCTGTCCGCTGCCGCGCTGGCGCTGGTGTGGGCGCTGGTCGCGGGCGATCTGCCGGTCACCATCGCTGACGTGATGGGTGCGCTGTCCGGTGGCGAGGGGATCAGTGCGGACATCATCCGCGAACTCCGCCTCCCTCGCGCCGTCGCCGCCTTCGCCTGCGGTGGCCTGCTCGCCACCGCGGGGGCGTTGATGCAGGTGCTGCTGCGCAATCCGCTCGCCGACCCCTACATCCTCGGCATCTCGGGCGGTGCGGCGGTGGGCGCGCTGGGGGCGATCACGCTCGGCGCGGCGACCTTCTGGATCGATGCCTCGGCCTTCGCCGGCGCGCTCGCCGCGATGCTGGTGGTGTTCGGCCTGGCGCATGGCGACGGCAGCTGGACGCAGACGCGGCTGCTGCTGACCGGCGTCATCGTCGCCGCCGGCTGCGGCGCGGCGGTGTCGCTGATGCTGGCGCTGGCGCCCGACACGCGGGTGATGTCGATGCTGTTCTGGATGATGGGCGACGCCAGCGCGGCGGCGCGGCCGTGGCCGGCGCTGGTGGTGCTGGCGCTGGCGCTGGTCGCGGTGATGCCCTTCGCGCGCGACCTCAACGTGCTCGCGCGCGGCGAGTTGAGCGCACGCGCGCTCGGCGTGCGCGTCGGCCATCTGCGCGTCGCGCTCTATGTGCTGGCCTCGTTGCTGACGGCGACGTCGGTGACGCTGGTCGGTTCGGTCGGCTTCGTCGGCCTGGTGGTGCCGCATCTGGTGCGCCTGGTGCTCGGCAACGACCAGCGCGTGCTGATCCCGGCCGCGGCGCTCGCCGGCGGTACGCTGCTGACCCTGGCCGACACCGCCGCGCGCACGGTGATCGCGCCGCAGCAGCTGCCGGTGGGGGTGCTCACCGCGCTGATCGGCGTGCCGGTGTTCCTGTTCCTGCTCTCGCGCCGCTCCCGCATCTCGCGATGAACGCCGCCGCCCGCCGCCTGCCCGTCGACGATGCGCCCCTGCTCGAGGCCGAACGCCTCGCGCTGCAGGTCGGCGAGCGCTGGCTGTGCTGCGAGTTCAGCCTCAGCCTGGCCGCGGGCGAATGCCTGGTGCTGCTCGGCCCCAACGGTGCCGGCAAGACCACGCTGCTGCACACGCTCGCCGGCCTGCGCGAGCCCACGGTGGGCCAGGTGCGCATCGGCGGCCTGCCCTATGCGGCGTGGCCGGCGCTGGAGGCGGCGCGCTTTCGCGGCCTGCTCGCCCAACAGCAGCCCGATCCCTTCGCCGCCGGCGTGCTGGAGACGGTGCTGGTCGGCCGTCATCCGCATCTCGGGCGCTGGGGCTGGGAGGGGCCGCAGGACGTCGCGATCGCGCGCCGCGCACTGGAGGCGGTGGGCCTGGCCGGCTTCGAGCAGCGCGACGTGCAGACGCTCTCCGGCGGCGAGCGCCAGCGCGTGGCGATCGCGACCCTGCTGACCCAGGCGCCGCGCCTGTTCCTGCTCGACGAGCCGCTCAACCACCTCGACCTGCACCACCAGATCGCCGCGCTCGACCTGTTCCAGCGCCTGGTGCGCGAGGACGGGGCAGGGCGCGGCAGCGTGCTGGTGCTGCACGACATCAACCTCGCCGCGCGCTATGCCGACCACATCATCCTGCTCGACGGTCGCGGCGGCGTGATCGCCGGCGACCGCGACACCGTGCTGCGCGCCGACCTGCTGAGCCAGGCCTTCGGCCATCCGCTGCGCCGCTTCGAACACGAAGGGCGCGTCGTCTTCCTTCCCGACTGAGATTCCCGTCATGAAGCACATCCTTCGCCGCCTGCTGGGCGGCCTCCTGCTCGCCCTGGCCCTGCCGGCCGCCGCGGCCTGTCCGCGCATCGTCAGCCAGTCGCCCTACATCACCCAGGCGCTGGAATGGCTGGGGCGCGGCGACTGCATCGTCGGCGCGTCGCGCTACGACAGGCGCGCGCTGCCGCGCACCGGCGGCATCATGGACCCCGACCTCGGCGCGATCGCCGCGCTGAATCCGGATCTGGTCGTCGTCTCGAAGGGCACCGATCCGGCCCTGCTCGACATGCTCGAGCCCGAGGCGCGCATCCTGCAGGTCGATGGCTTCGACTCGATGGCCGGCACCGAGGCGATGCTGCTGAGCCTCGCCGAGGCGGCCGGCGTGCCCGACGCCCGGGCCCGGGTCGACGCCTACGCACGCGAGTGGCGCGCGCGCGCCGCGGCGGTGAGGGGCGGCGGCCGGCGGGTGCTGGTAATCTCTGCCTGCTCGGCGCAGCCGTATTCCTTCGGCCGCGGACATGTGGTCGGCGACGCCTTCGCTCACGCCGGCTTCGAGGTGGTGGAAACGAACGAGCGCATCCGCCACCTGCGTCCGGGCGAGGAGATCCCCGGCATCGTTGCCGCCGTCGAGCGTTTCAAGCCCGAGCTGGTGGTCTCGCTGACCCCGGACAACGCGGAGAGCTGCAGCGCCGAGCTCGGCCTGGTATCGGTGCCGGTGCTCGGCCTCGAAGGCCGTCACTTCTTCAACCCCGGTCCGGCCCTGCTGACCGGGCTGGCCCAACTTGCGGAGCAAACCGAGCAATGAGCGAACAGGATCGCGACAGCCGTCACAACGAACGCATGGCGCGCAAGAAGGCGGTGGTCGATGAGAAGATCGCCGAGGCGAACGCCGAGCGCGGCGTGCTGCTGGTCAACACCGGCAACGGCAAGGGCAAGTCCAGCGCCGGCTTCGGCCTGGTGGCGCGCGCGCTCGGCCACGGCATGCAGGTCGGCGTGGTGCAGTTCATCAAGGGCCGCTCGGACACCGGCGAGGAGGCCTTCTTCCGCAGCCAGCCCGGCGTGCGCTGGCACGTGATGGGTGAGGGCTTCACCTGGGAGACGCAGGACCGCGCGCGCGACGTCGCCACCGCCGAGGCGGCCTGGGACGTGGCACGCGGGCTGCTCTCCGATCCGGGCATCGGCCTGGTCGTGCTCGACGAGCTGAACATCGCGCTGAAGTACCAGTATCTCGACGCGGAGCGGGTGGTCGCCGACCTGCGCGCCCGGCCGCGGATGCAGCATGTGGTGGTCACTGGCCGCGGGGCGCCGCCGGCGCTGGTCGAGGCCGCCGACACCGTCACCGACATGACGCCGGTCAAGCACGCCTTCGCCGCGGGGGTGAAGGCGATGCCCGGCATGGAGTGGTAAGCATGACAGTCCCCGATCTCGCGGTTCATCGCCCCGGCCCGCTGCCGGGCTGTGTCTATCTGGTGGGCGCCGGCCCCGGCGACCCGGAGCTGTTCACGCTGCGCGGCGCGCGCCTGGTGGCGGGGGCGGACGTCGTCGTGTACGACAACCTTGTCGCCCCGGCCATCCTCGAGCTCGCGCCGCACGCGGCCGAGCGCATCTACGTCGGCAAGAAGGCCGCCGACCATTCGTTGCCGCAGGACGAGATCAACCAGCTGCTGCTCAAACTCGCCAAGGAGAACAAGCGCGTGGTGCGCCTGAAGGGCGGCGACCCGTTCATCTTCGGCCGCGGCGGCGAGGAGATGGAGGTGCTGGTCGAGGCCGGGATCCACGTCGAGGTGGTGCCGGGCGTGACCGCCGCGGCGGGCGTTTCCGCCTATGCGGGCATCCCGCTGACCCATCGCGAGCACGCGCAGTCGGTGGTGTTCGCCACCGGTTTCCTCAAGGAAGGCAAGATCGACCTCGACTGGCCGATGCTGGCGCGCCCGCACCAGACCGTGGTGATCTACATGGGTATCTCGCGCCTGGCCGACATCTGCGCCCAGTTCATCGCCCACGGCTTGCCGCCGTCCACGCCCGCCGGGGTGATCGAGCGCGGCACCACCCACGCCCAGCGCGTGGTGGTGGCCGACCTCGCCACCCTGCCGCAGCGCGTGCTGGAGGAAGGCGTGCGCCCGCCCTCGCTGACCGTGATCGGCAGCGTCGTCGGCCTGTATCCGAAGCTCGCCTGGTTCGAACCGCAGGAGCAGCCCAAGGCCTCGCCGCTGCCGCACGCCGGCTGTGCGGTGGTGCATGGGAAGGGCGGCGCGTGAGGGTGGCGGGCGTGATGTCCGGCGCGACCGCGGTGCCGGGCGCTAAATGCGTTTCCAGCGGCGCTGAGGCGATCGGCGCTGCGGAGCTCGAGCTCCGCGCTGCGGATCGCCTCTCCCCTACGGCGGATGTCGCAGAGTGCCCGGCGCTGTTCGTCGCCGCGCCGGCCTCAGGCCAGGGCAAGACCACGATCACCGCGGCGCTCGCCCGCCTGCACACGCGGCTCGGCCGCCGGGTGCGGGTGTTCAAGTGCGGGCCGGACTTCCTCGATCCGCAGATCCACGCGGTGGCGAGCGGTGCGCCGGTGCATAACGTCGACCTCGGCATGTGCGGCGAGACGGACATCGCCTGGCGCCTGCACGCCGCGGCGCGCGAATCCGACCTGATCCTGGTCGAAGGCGTCATGGGCCTCTACGACGGTGCGCCCTCGGGCGCCGACATCGCGCGCCGCTTCGGCATCCCGGTGATGGCGGTGATCGACGCGCGCGCAATGGCGCAGACCTTCGGCGCGGTGGCCTACGGGCTGGCGCACTACCAGCCCGGGCTGCCCTTCGCCGGCGTGCTCGCCAACCACGTCGGCAGCGCGGGCCATGCGGCGCTGTTGCGTGCCGCCCTGCCCGCGGGCATGCGCTGGTTCGGCGCGGTGATGCGGGATGCGGACGCGGCGCTGCCCGAGCGCCACCTCGGCCTGCTGCAGGCGGCGGAGATCGAGGACCTCGGCGCGCGCCTCGACCGCCTGGCCGATCACCTGCAGCAGACCGGCGCCGCCGAGCTGCCGCCGGCGGTCGCGTTTCCCGCGGTGGCCGCGCCGTGCATTCCGACGCTGCTCGCCGGGCAGCGCATCGCGATCGCGCGCGACGCGGCCTACGGCTTCATCTACCCGGCCAACCTCGACACCCTGCGCGCGCTGGGGGCGGAGCTCGCCTTCTTCTCGCCGCTGGCGGGCGACGGCCTGCCCGAAGGCTGCGATGCGGTGTGGCTGCCGGGCGGCTATCCCGAACTGCACGGCGAGGCCCTGGCGGCCAACACCGCCTTCCGCGCCGGGCTGCGCGCCCATGTCGCCGCGGGCAGGCCGCTGCTGGCCGAATGCGGCGGCATGATGAGCCTGTTCGACACCATCGTCGACAAGGCGGGCGTGGAGCACGCCTTCGCCGGCCTGCTGCCCGGCCGCGCAGTGATGCAGCCGCGCCTGGCCGCGCTCGGCATGCAGCAGCTGGAGTTGCCGCAGGGCCGGATCACCGGCCACACCTTCCATTACTCGAAGACCGAGACCCCGCTCGAACCGTGGCTGCGCGCGCAGCGCCCGGACGGCGGCGAGGGCGAGGCGGTGTATCGCGTGGGGCCGGTCACGGCCTCGTACGTGCACTTCTGGTTCCCGTCGAATCCGGAGGCGGTGGCGGGCTTGCTCGGGGCTGCGCGCTGAACGCAGGCCCCAGTCGAGGGGGCCGGGGCGCGACGATCTGGCTGGGCGGACAAGGGGCGCATTCGCCGGAGAGCCCGCTCCCGCGGGGCGGAACGGCACGGTAGTCGCGGGGCGCTCACCGACAAGGAACAGGCGGCGCGTGTCCGCTGTGAGAGCGGGCTTGCCCGCGAACGGCTCCTTACCGCTCGTCCCCCAGCGCATTTGCCGCGGCCTCGGCGATCGCCCCCGCCAGCCGCGCCATCACCGGCGACTGCACCTGCCAGTGGTGCCAGTACAGCACCACGTCCTCGCGCTCCGGCGCCAGGTCGACCAGCTCGCCGCGGGCGAGGTGCGCGCGCGCCTGGATCTCGGGGATGAAGCCGTAGCCCAGCCCGGCGACGGCGAAGGCCATGAAGCCCTCGGACGAAGGCACGACGTGGTGCGGATACTGGCCGGCATCCAGCCCGAAGTGGCGCCGCAGGAAGGCCTCGTGCATGTCGTCGTGGCGCCCGAACACGATCGCCGGCGCCTTCTCCAGCGCGGCGCGGGTCAGCCCGTGCGGAAACCAGCGCGCGCGGAACTCGGGCGAGCCGGCGCACAGGTAGGGCATCACCCCCAGGCGCTCGGCTGCGCAGCCGCGCATCGGATCGGGCCGCGTCGACACGCAGCCCAGCACCTCGCCGTCGGCGAGCAGCGCATGGGTGTGGTCCTGGTCATCGACCACGCAGTCGAGCACCAGGCCTTCTTCCCTGACCACCGCGGCGACCGCGCCGATGAACCAGGTGGCGAGCGAATCCGCATTCACCCCCACCGCCAGCCGCAGCGGGCCGTGGGCCTGGCGGGGCGAGAGCGCGCGCCGGGCCTCCGCCTCCATCAGCCGCAGCTGCGCCAGATAGGGCAGCAGCCGGCGCCCGGCCGGGGTGGGCCGGACCGGCTTGCTGCGCACCAGCAGCACCTGGCCGAGTTCGGCCTCGAGCAGCTTCACGCGCTGCGACACCGCCGACTGGGTGAGCGCCAGCCGGCGCGCGGCGCGCTCGAAGCTGCCCTCCTGGAGCACGGCCTCGAAGGCGAGCAGGCGGGGGTCGATCATTAGCGTTTTTACTCGGAACTGAATTAAATCGATTCTACTTAATGAAAGACTCCGGCGAGCCTATCTTTCCGTCCCGGCGCGGCGCGCTCCAGAACAGGAAAGGTGAGCATCATGGGCAACGTCTACTTCAACGGTTTCATCCTCACGCTCGGCCTGATCATGGCCATCGGCGCGCAGAACGCGCACGTGCTGCGCCAGGGCCTGCGCGGCGAACACGTGCTGCTGACGGTGAGCGTGTCGGCGCTGTGCGACATGCTGCTGATCGGGCTGGGCATCGCCGGCCTGGGCAGCCTGTTCGTCGCCAGCCCCGACCTGATGAGCGTGGCGCGCTACGGCGGCGCCGCCTTCCTGCTGTGGTACGGCGGCCGCTCGCTGCATTCCGCGCTGCGCGGCGGGCGGGCGATGGATTTCGCCGGGCACCAGCGCATGTCGCGCGGCCAGGCCCTGCTTGCGGCGGCCGGCTTCAGCCTGCTCAATCCGCACGCCTACCTCGACACCGTGGTGCTGCTCGGCTCGATCGGCAGCCAGCAGGCCGAGGACCTGCGGCCGCTGTTCGCCGCCGGCGCGATCACTGCGTCCGTCGTCTGGTTCGTGCTGCTCGGCTACGGCGCCCGCCTGCTGGTGCCGCTGTTCGCCAGGCCGATGGCGTGGCGGGTGCTGGATGCGCTCGTGGCGCTGATGCTGTGGGGGATCGCGGCCTCGCTGCTGCTGGCCTGATCGTCGCCTCGCCCGCAGGAGCGGGCGCAGCCGCGATCGGCCCGCCCCGGCCATTGCGGCGTGCGGCTGCCGGACCCGTCCTGCGACAGCGCGCCTCATGCCCGGCGCGAGGGAGCGTGCGCCGTATAATCGCGGTCTTCGCGGCCCTCGCCCGCAACTCATCCAGGATCCCGTCGTGTCCGAACGTCTCGCCGTCGCCCTCCAGTACGCCCTGCCCAAGCGCCTGCTCACCCAGCTTGCCGGCAAGCTCGCCGGCCTCGAGGGCGGCAAGGCTACGACCGCGGTGATCCGCTGGTTCATCAAGCGCTACGGGGTGAACATGGCCGAGGCGGCCAATCCGGACCCGGCAGCCTACGCCAGCTTCAACGCGTTCTTCACCCGCCCGCTGCGCGAGGGCATGCGGCCGCTGGCGGAGGCGGACTTCGTGTGCCCGGTCGATGGCGCGATCAGCCAGTTCGGGCCGATCGAGTTCGACCAGATCTTCCAGGCCAAGGGTCATTTCTACTCGGCCACCGCGCTCGTCGGCGGCGACCGCAAGCTGGCGGCGCGCTTCGAGAACGGCGATTTCGCCACCCTCTACCTGTCGCCGCGCGACTACCACCGCATCCACATGCCGTGCGCTGGTCGGCTGACGCAGATGATCTACGTGCCGGGCGAACTGTTCTCGGTGAATCCGGCGACCGCGCGCGGCGTGCCCGGCCTGTTCGCGCGCAACGAGCGCGTGGTGTGCGTGTTCGAGGGCGCGTTCGGCCCCTTCGTGATGGTGCTGGTGGGCGCGACCATCGTCGGCAGCATGGCCACGGTGTGGCACGGCGTGGTCAATCCGCCGCGCCTGCCCGACATCGAGAAACGCACCTACGCAGAGGGCGAGGTGGTGCTCGACCGGGGCGCGGAGATGGGGCGCTTCCTGCTCGGCTCGACGGTGGTGATGCTGTTTCCGAAGCACGCGCTGCGTTTCGCCTCCGACTGGGCGCCGGGGCGGGCGGTGCGCATGGGCGAGGCGATGGCGCAATTCCGCCGCGCCGGCGACTGCGCCTGAGCCGGCCCCGCGGCGCGGTTCACGCACTGCGGCGGTGCGGCCGGGGCCGCCGATGCACGGCTTCGATGCGTGATCCGGCGCGCGCCGTCGCGGCGCAGTCTTCCGAAAACGGTCACGATACGGTCAAGAATCTCCGCTAAAACAGGGGCTTGTCGACAGCATGCCGGCTCGGGCTGGCAGCTTCGGCAAGCTGGCACGATTGAAGCTTGTCAATCGTGCCTTACCCAATAAATGCAGAAGGAGACAGATCATGCCCAGCCGTCCGATCCACCAGGTCCTCGCCGACCGTGCCTTCGTCAGCGTGTCCGCGTTCACGTCCGTGCGGGAAGTCACCCGGCTCATGCAGGCGCAGCATTGCAGCGCGGCACTGATCACCGAGCACGGCGTGCTCACCGGCATCTTCACCGAGCGTGACGCGACCTTCCGCGTGATCGCCGCCGGCCTCGATGCCGACACCACCATGGTGGGCGAGGTGATGACCCACAACCCGATGACGCTCGCCGAGGACAAGCCTTTCGGCCACGCCCTGCACCTGATGTACGAGAACGGGATCCGCCACGTCGCCGTGGTCGATTCCGCCAGGCGCCCGGTGGGCGTCGTCAGCGCGCGCGACGCGCTGCTGCTCGACGCGCTCGACTTCGGCGCCGAGCTGGTGCGGCGCGAGGAGATCACCGTCATTCTCTGAACCGGCGGTCCGTGACCCTGCGGGTTACAGCAGATTCATCTTTCTCGCCGATTCGCGCAGTTCGCCGCGGAAGTCCGGATGGGCGATGCCGATCAGGGCTTCCGCGCGCTGCCGGGCGGTCTTGCCGCGCAGTTCGGCGACGCCGTATTCGGTGACCACGTAGTTGATGTCGTTCTTGCTGGTGGTGACGTGGGTGCCCGGCGACAGCACCGGCGCGATGCGCGACACGGTCCCGTCCCTGGCGGTCGAGGGCAGCACGATGAAGGCCTTGCCGCCCTGCGAGCGGTTGGCGGCGCGCACGAAGTCCACCTGGCCGCCGGTACCGGAGTAGGGCAGGTGGCCCAGGCTCTCCGAGCCGCACTGGCCGATCAGGTCGATCTGCAGGGTGGCGTTGATCGCGCACAGCTTGTCGTTGCGCGCGGCGATGTACGGGTCGTTGGTGAAGTCCACCGGATGCATCTCGATCGCCGGGTTGCGGTGCAAGGTGCGATACAGGCGGTTCGAGCCGAGTGCGAAGGTGGCGACCGTCTTGCCCGGCATGAAGGTCTTCCTGCGGTTGGTGACCGCGCCGGACTCGATCAGCGACAGGATGCCGTCGCCGATCATCTCGGTGTGGATGCCGAGGTCGCGCTTGTGCTGCAGCTGCATCACCACCGCGTCCGGGATGCCGCCGTAGCCGATCTGCAGCGTGGCGCCGTCGTCGATCAGGTCGGCGACGTACTTGCCGATCGCCTCCTGCACCGGGCCGATCTGCGGCAGGCCGACCTCGAACAGCGGCTCCTCGCTTTCCACCAGGCCGGCGACCTGCGAGACGTGCACATGGCAGTCGCCGTTGGCGAAGGGCACGTTGGGATTCACCTCGAGCAGCACCACGCGTGCGCGGCGGATGGCCGCCATGGTGTAGTCGGGCGCCAGCGACAGGCTGAAGTAGCCGTGCTCGTCCATCGGCGAGGCCATCGACACCACGACGTCGGCCGGCGACAGGCCGCGGTCGATCAGCATCGGCAGCTCGGAGAAGTAGGCGGGGATGAAATCCACCCAGCCCGCCTGGCCGCCCGCGCGGGTGGCGCCGCCGAAGAAGTAGGCGTCGTGGCGGACGTTGGCGCGCGTCTCGGGGTCGAGGTAGGCGAACTTGCGCAGCGGCAGGATCTGGCTCACCGCCACGTCGCGCAATGCATGGCGGCGTGCGGACAATGCGTGCAGCAGCGCGGGCGGCTCGCCGACGCCGGTGGGCACGACCACGGTGTCGCCGTCCTGGATCAGGCCGACGGCGTCGGACGCCGTCATGCGTTTCTGTTGGTACAGGGTTTCCGGATTGCTCATGCTGCGTCCGCCACCAGTTGATCATCGAATCGAGACGCGCGGATTATACCTTCTTCCATACTGATGCGTATGGATCTTGCGGCAGGAGTCGGGGCAGGGCACAGCGCGATTGCAGAGCGTCACCCTTCGCCGATTGCAAAACCGTCGGGCATGGCGGATGCTGACGGCGTCGAAGCGCTCCCGGGCTCGTCCCAGGGCCGGCCGGGCGCCCTGGCGGCGCACATGGGGTGCCGTCGTCGATCCGCGGAGGACTTGCATGAAACGCTTCATCGCCTGGCTGTGCGGCGTGCTGTCGGCAATCGGCATCACCGCCTGCGACTACATCAACGTCAAGGAACTCCAGCCCGGGGTCTCGACCGCGGCCGAGGTGCGCCAGCGCTTCGGGCCGCCGCACATGGAGTGGCGCAACGAGGACGGCTCGGTGACCTGGGAGTTCAGCCGCCAGCCGCAGGGCGTCGAGTGCTTCATGATCACGATCGGCCCCGACCAGATCCTGCGCGAGATCGACCAGGTGCTGAACGAGGCGAGCTTCGCCAAGGTCCAGAACGGCATGAACGGCGACCAGGTGCGCCGCCTGCTCGGCAAGCCGGCTTCGAGCCAGTTCTTCCAGCTCAAGCAGGAGACGGTGTGGGAGTGGCGGATCTCGCACGGCCCCGACGGCACGAGCGACCCGGTCTTCTTCACCGTGTCCTTCAACAACGACGGCCGGGTGAAGGCGACCGGACGCTACACCCAGTACAAGCACTAGACGGGAGGTCGAGATGTTTTCCCGCATGCATCGTTCCTCGCGCAGCCTGCCGCAGGTGGCGGGCTGGCTGCTGTTCCTGGTGCTGGCCGGGCTGCTCGCCGGCTGCGCCAGCTTCGAACCGCCGCGGCCGTACGCGACCGAGGCCGAGGCGCTGGCCGCGCGCGGCGAGCCGACCCGGCGCTGGAGCAACGACGACGGCACCACTACCCTCGAGTACTCGACCCAGCCCAATGGCTGGACCTGCCTGATGGTGCAGGTCGACCAGGGCGGCATCGTGCTGCGCCAGTGGGATGCGCTCGCGCCCGAGAACCTCGCCCGCGTCGAGCGCGGGATGGACAAGGAGCAGGTGTCGCGCCTGCTCGGCACCCACCGCTCCGAGCAGCGTTTCCGCAACTCCGGCGAGGAGGTGTGGGACTGGAACATCCGCAACGACGGCCCCGGCATCGCCGTCCTGTTCAACGTGCATTTCATCGACGGCAAGGTGGTGCGCACCAGCCAGACCTACGTCTATCCGCGCGATGGGGCGCTGTCGGGCGGCTGGGGCGGCTACTACGGTCATCCGTGGGGGTGGGGGCCGGGCTGGTGGGGGTATCCGCGCCCTTTCTACCCGCATCCCTTCGTCCATCCCTGGTTCTGGTAGCGGCAGGCGCGCCGCGCTAGCGCGGCGATGCGCGCTCTTGGCAGTGCCGCGGGACAGGGGCTAGAATCCCGGCCTTGCCGAGGAGCGCTGCGACCCACCGATCCTGTGCGGGCCAGGCTCGGCAACCGATCAACGGCGCTCACAAACCTTCAGCCGGTTTGTGGCGCCGTTCGCATTTGTGCGTGGCGTTGCCCGGCGACCGTCGAACGACCGAGGACACAGCCATGCAAGCCGACCGCAGCACCGAACTCCGCCAGCTTCTCGCCGAGCGCATCCTGATCCTGGACGGCGCGATGGGCACGATGATCCAGCAGGAAAAGCTGGGCGAGGCGGACTACCGCGGCGCGCGCTTCCTCGATCACCCGAAGGATCTCAAGGGCAACAACGACCTGCTGGTGCTGACCCGCCCCGAGGTGGTCGCCGGCATCCACCGCGCCTATCTCGAAGCCGGCGCGGACATCATCGAGACCAACACCTTCAACGCCACCCGGGTGTCGCAGGCCGAGTACGGGCTGGAGGCGCTGGCCTACGAGCTCAACGTCGAGGGTGCGCGCCTGGTGCGCCAGCTGTGCGACGAATACACGGCCAGGAACCCCGCCAGGCCGCGCTTCTGCGCCGGCGTGCTCGGGCCGACCTCGCGCACGCTGTCGATCTCGCCCGACGTGAACGACCCCGGCTTCCGCAACATCACGTTCGACGCGCTCGCCGACGACTACTACGAGTCGGCGAAAGGCCTGCTCGAAGGCGGCGCCGACATCCTGCTGATCGAGACCGTGTTCGACACGCTGAATGCCAAGGCCGCGGTGTTCGCGATCGAGAAGCTGTTCGACGACCTGGGCAAGCGCTGGCCGGTGATGATCTCGGGCACCATCACGGACGCCTCCGGCCGCACCCTGTCGGGCCAGACCGCCGAGGCCTTCTGGAATTCGCTGTCGCACGCACAGCCGATCAGCTTCGGCCTCAACTGCGCGCTCGGCGCCGACCAGCTGCGCCAGTACGTCGAGGAGCTGTCCACCGTCTGCGACACCCATGTGTCTGCCCACCCGAACGCCGGCCTGCCCAACCCGCTGTCGCCCACCGGCTACGACGAGACGCCCGAGCACCTGGCCGGCCAGATCCGCGAGTGGGCGCAGAGCGGGCTGGTGAACATCGTCGGCGGCTGCTGCGGCACCACGCCGGCGCACATCGCGGCGCTTGCCGAGACCGTCGCCGGCCTCGCCCCGCGCGCCGTGCCCGTCATCGACAAGAAACTGCGCCTGTCCGGTCTGGAACCCTTCAACGTCGGCAGCGATGCGCTGTTCGTAAACGTCGGCGAGCGCACCAACGTCACCGGCTCCAAGGCCTTCGCGCGCATGATCCTCGAGGGCCGCTTCGACGATGCGCTCGCAGTGGCCCGCCAGCAGGTCGAGAACGGCGCCCAGGTCATCGACATCAACATGGACGAGGCGATGCTGGACTCGGTCGCCGCCATGGAGCGTTTCTGCAAGCTCATCGCCACCGAGCCCGACATCTCGCGCGTGCCGATCATGCTCGACTCGTCGAAGTGGTCGGTGATCGAGACCGGCCTCAAGTGCATC
>JARRBR010000060.1 GCA_029982755.1 Rhodocyclaceae bacterium | reverse complement strand
CAGCACCTCCCAGTTGCCGGCGTTGTCGACGTTGCCGGTGAGGGTGACGATGCGGCTGATCAGCGGTTCGCCGTGCGCGATGGCGCGATACACCGCATGCGCGGTGCCGACGTTGAAGCACTGCACGCCGTAGTCGCCGCCGAGCTTGCCGTAGGGGATCTCGATGCCGGTGAGCACGCGGATGAGCTGCTTCTCGCCGCCGGCGGGGTAGAGCGCAGGCACTGCGACGACGTTGACGCCGTGGGGCGAGGCCGCGGCCGCTTCCTTCATCGCCGCGATCGCCTCCGGCTTGTTGTCCTCGATGCCGACCACCAGCTCGCGCGCGCCGATCAGCTCGCGCAGGATGGTCGCGCCGGCGAGGATGTCGGTCGCGCGCTCGCGCATCAGGCGGTCGTCGCAGGTGATCCAGGGTTCGCACTCGGCGCCGTTGAGGATCAGGGTCTCGATGCCGGCGCCCTTGCCGAGCTTGACGTGGCTGGGGAAGGTGGCGCCGCCGAGGCCGACGATGCCGCAGTCGCGCAGCCAGGCGAGGGCCTCCTCGCGGCTGGCGGCGTGGTAGTCGAAGGGTGCGTGCTCGATCCAGCGCTCCTCGCCGTCGGGCTCGATGAGCACGCATTCGGTGTCGAGCCCGGAAGGATGGGCCATCGGGTGGCGGGCGATGTCGACCACCGTGCCCGATGTGGGCGCATGCACCGCGGTGCCGAGGAAACCCTCGGGTTCGCCGATGCGCTCGCCCTTGAGCACCTTCTGGCCGATTTCGACCAGGCAGCTCGCGGTCGCGCGCGGGCTCTGGCGCAGCGGCACGACCAGGCGGCGCGGCAGCGGCGCGCGCTGGATGGCGGGGCCGGCCGATTCGTTCTTGTGGGCGTCGGGCTTGATGCCGCCGTGGAACCTGAACAGACGCCCGATCATGCTGCGTTCCTGATTTCGACCACCGGGTATTTCCATTTCCAGGTCTGCACCGTCTCGGGGACCGCGACCATGCTGATGCAGTCGACCGGACAGGGCGCCACGCACAGCTCGCAGCCGGTGCACAGCGGCGACACCACGGTGTGCATCTGCTTGGCGGCGCCGACGATCGCGTCGACCGGGCAGGCCTGGATGCACAGCGTGCAGCCGATGCAGGTCTGCTCGTCGATGACCGCCACCGACTTCGGCTTCTCGACGCCGTGTTCTTCGGACAGCGGCTTGAACTCGCGCCCGAGCAGGTCGGCGAGCTTGCGGATGCCTTCCTCGCCGCCCGGCGGGCACTGGTTGATCTCGGCCTCGCCGTTGGCGATGGCCTCGGCGTAGGGCTTGCAGCCGGGGAAGCCGCACTGGCCGCACTGGGTCTGCGGCAGGATGGCGTCGATCTTCTCGACCAGCGGGTCGCCTTCGACCTTGAAGCGGATCGCGGCGTAGCCGAGCGTGAGGCCGAGCACGACGGCGATGCCGGTCATCACGAGGATTGCGGTGAGCATGCTGGCGGCGGCCTCAGTGGAAGCGGTCGAGACCGGCGAAGCCCATGAACGCGAGGCTCATGAAACCGGCGGTGATCATCGCGATCGCGGTGCCCTTGAACGGCAGCGGCACGTCGGCGCCGTCCAGGCGCTCGCGGATGCCGGCGAACAGCACCAGCGCCAGCGTGAAACCGAGCGAGGAGCCGAAGCCGAACAGCAGCGACTCGAGCAGGTTGTGCTTCATGCCGACGTTGAGCAGCGGCACACCGAGCACCGCGCAGTTGGTGGTGATCAGCGGCAGGTAGATGCCCAGCACCTGGTGCAGCAGCGGGCTGGTCTTCTGGATGACGAGTTCGGTGAGCTGGACGATCGCCGCGATGACGACGATGAAGGACAGTGTGCGCAGATAGCCGAGATCGAAGGCCTGCAGCAGGTAATGGTCGATCAGGTAGCTGGTGCCGGAGCCGACGGTGAGCACGAAGGTCGTCGCCGCGCCCATGCCGATCGCGGTTTCGAGCTTCTTCGACACGCCCATGAAGGGACACAGCCCGAGGATGCGGACGAGGACGACGTTGTTCACCAGAACGGCGCCGATGACGACGAAGATATAGCTGGTCATGATCCGCGCACGGAAGGGAATGGGCGGGATTATCCTCCGCCGTCAATGGGGGCTCAACCCTGATGCACTAATAGGTTTATCAGCGCGTGAGCCTGGTCGTGCGGGCCGACGCTGCGGATCGCGCGGCGGGCGCTCACCGCCAGTCGGGCGGGGGCGGCGCGAGGCTCGCGGTGTGCATGCCCCAGTGGCCGCTGCGCCGGTCCTCGAAGAAATGGCGCAGGCTGATCGCGATCGAGCGGAAGGCGATGCGGTCCCAGGGAATCTCGTCCTCTGCGAACAGCGCGACGTCGAGCGACTCCTCGCCGGGGCGGAAGTCGAGGTCGAGCAGGCGGGCGCGGTAGATGATGTGCACCTGGCTGATGTGGGGCACGTCGATCAGCGTGTATAGCTCGCCGACCTCGATGCGCGCGCAGGCCTCCTCCAGCGTCTCGCGCGCGGCAGCCTGGGCGGTGGTTTCCTCGTTCTCCATGAAGCCGGCGGGCAGCGTCCACATGCCGTGGCGCGGCTCGATGGCGCGCCGGCAGAGCAGGACCTTGTCCTCCCACACCGGCAGTGCGCCGACGACGACCTTGGGGTTCTGGTAGTGGATGGTGCCACAGCGTTCGCAGACGTGGCGGGGCAGCGTGTCCCCGGGCGGGATGCGGAAGGCGACCGGGGCGCCGCAGCTCGAGCAGTAGTTCATGATGGCCGGCGTGAGGTTTTCGGCGATTCTAGCCCGCTTTCGTCCGCATGCCCCGGGGCCCGCTCACGCCGTCAGCGCCAGCAGGCCGGCGAAGGCCTGCTCGAACTGCGCCAGCCCTTCGCGCTGCAGGCGCTCGCCGACCTCGACCATGTCGATGCCCGCCGCCGCGAGCGCGACGAAATGCTGCGCTGCCTGCTCGACGTCCTCTTCCAGCGTGGATGCGACCCGGCCGTGGTCGCGCAGCGCCGCGAGCGTGGCGTCGGGCAGGGTATTGACGGTCTCGGCGCCGATCAGCGGCTCGACGTAGAGCAGGTCGCTGTAGGCCGGATTCTTGGTGCCGGTGCTCGCCCACAGCATGTACTGCGGCCGTGCGCCGGCGGTGCGCAGGTCTTCGAAGGCGGGGCCGTGGAAGCGCTCCAGATAGGCCTGGTAGGCCAGGCGCGCCATCGCCACCGCGCTGCGGCCGCGCAGCGCGAGCAGGTCGCCGCCCCTTTCCTCCAGCAACGCGTCCACCAGCGTGTCGACGCGCGACAGGAACAGGCTCGCCACCGACATCACCCGGCCCGGGTCGCCACCCGCGGCGCACAGGCGGCCGAGACCGCGCAGATAGGCTTCGGCGACCGCGTCGACGTGCGCGAGCGAGAACATCAGGGTGACGTTGACGCTGACGCCCTCGCCGATCAGGCGCTCGATCGCCTCCAGGCCGGCGACCGTGGCGGGCACCTTGATCAGCAGGTTGGGGCGGTCGACCGCGGCCTTCAGGCGCAGGCCGGCCGCGATCGTGCCGTCGGCATCGTGGGCGAGCGCGGGGGAGACTTCCAGGCTGACGTAGCCGGCGCTGCCGCTGCTGCTGCGGTGCAGCGGTGCGAGCAGGTCGCAGGCGCGCTGCACGTCGGGGATCACCAGGGCCTCGTAGCGTGCTTCGGCGCTCATGTCGCGCTGCTTCAGGGCGGCCAGGTCGTCCTCGTAGTAGCGTCCGCCCGCGATCGCCTTGTGGAAGATCGCCGGGTTGGTGGTCACGCCGGCGACGCCGTCGTCGGCTACGAAGCGGGCGAGGTGGCCGTCGTTGAGCAGGGTGCGGGAGAGGTTGTCGAGCCAGATCTGCTGGCCGTGCTGGCGTACCTGGAGCAGCGGGTTCATCGTTCTACCTGGAGAGTCGTGGAAACGGGCCCGGACAGGCGCGTGCCTGCGGGAAGCCACGATTCTGCCCTGAAAGTATTGCGATGTGCCGATTCATGCCGGGTGGGCGCGACGACATCCCTGATCCCAGGTCCCGCGTCGCCGGCGGATTCAAGGCACCGTCCGGGCGCGTCGAGGCGATTCAAGGCCGCGGTTCAGGCTGCCAGCCGAGCGCCTCGAGCACCGTTGCGAAATCCTCCGCCAGCGGCGCCACGATCTCCAGCGGCGCGCCCGTCACCGGATGGGCCAGCGCGAGGCGGGTGCAGGCGAGCAGCAGGCGGTGGCAGCCGAACAGCTCCTGGAACAGCCGGTTGTGGCGCCCCTTGCCGTAGGTGGCGTCGCCGATGATCGGGTGGGAGACGTGCTTCAGGTGGCGGCGCAGCTGGTGGCGGCGGCCGGTTTCGGGGAAGAGCTCGACCAGCGCATAGCGGCTGGTGGGGTAGCGGTCGACCGCATGAGGCAGTTCGACCGTGGCCAGACGGCGGAAGCGGGTGCGGGCGGGCTGGGCGACCGGTTCGTCCCGGCCGGCGGCGGCGTGCGCGGGTTCGTCCGCGTCCATGTCCTCGGGCAGCGCATCCCGTGCGCCGGCACCGCGTCCGTGGCGGATCTCGATCGGGTCCAGTCGCCGCACCAGGGGGTGATCGACGACGCCGTTCTCCGCAGGATGGCCGCGCACGATCGCCAGATAGCGCTTGTCGACCGCCTGCGACTCGAAGCGCTGCGCGAGCGTGCGCGCCACCTCGCGCTCGAGCGCGAACAGCAGCACGCCCGAGGTGCCGCGGTCGAGGCGGTGGGCCGGATACACCCGGCGGCCGATCTGGTCGCGCAGCAGCTGTACCGCGAAGCGTTCCTCGTGCGCGGCGATCGGGCTGCGATGCACGAGCAGCCCGGAAGGCTTGTGGACCGCGATCAGCCAGTCGTCGCGGTAGAGGATGTCGAGCATGGGGCGTCTCGTCGGTGGCGTGGGCCGCCCATCGCGGAAGAGGGGCAGGGCGGGGCTTGAGCGATGCGGCGGCAGAAAAAACGAAAGCGACCACGCGGGTCGCTTTCGCATTCAGCTCGACCGGCCAGTGGCCGGCACGGGAAATCAGGCGAAGTTCTTCGCCGCGAACTCCCAGTTCGCCAGCTTGTCGAGGAAGGTGGCGACGAAGTCCGGGCGACGGTTGCGGTAGTCGATGTAGTAGGCGTGCTCCCACACGTCGATACAGAGCAGCGCGGTGTCGCCGGTGGTCAGCGGGGTGCCGGCGGCGCCCATGTTGACGATGTCGACCGCGCCGTCGGCCTTCTTGACCAGCCAGGTCCAGCCCGAACCGAAGTTGCCGACCGCGGAAGCCTGGAAGGCCTTCTTGAAGTCGTCGAAGGAGCCCCACTTGGCCTTGATCGCGTCCGCCAGCGCGCCGCTGGGCTCGCCGCCGCCGTTCGGCTTCATGCTGTTCCAGAAGAAGGTGTGGTTCCACACCTGCGCGGCGTTGTTGTACACGCCACCGGCCGGCGCCTTCTTGACGATGGCTTCGAGGTCGAGGTTCTCGTACTCGGTGCCCTTGATCAGGTTGTTCAGGTTGGTGACGTAGGCCTGGTGGTGCTTGCCGTAGTGGAACTCCAGCGTCTCGGCCGAGATGTGCGGGGCGAGGGCGTCCTTGGCGTAGGGCAGGGCGGGCAGGGTGTGTTCCATGCGGTTTCTCCTGTGTCGTTCGATTTGTCTGTCTGTGGGGAGGGGGTAAAGCCAGACTATTTTAGTCTGGAATAGGCTCCCCGGCAACGTTGCCTTCCGCATGTTAAGCCCATACGGCGGGTTTGCGGAACCACAGGCACCGCGCCTCGCTGCAGCCATCGTGTCCGCTTCGGGGTGCCGGCCGCGCGCCCGGGTCATCCGCGACGGGGCATTGCGAATGGCGCCGTGTTCAGCCGGCGCGGTGCCCGACCACGCGCGTGTCGAGGCGGCCGTCGGCGAGCTGCACGCTGACCGCGGCGCCGGCTTCGACGCCGGCGGCGGTGCGCAGCACCTTGCCCTCGGCGTCGCGGGCGATCGCGTAGCCGCGCGCGAGCACCGCGTCGGGCGCCAGATGTGCGAGATGTGCGGAGAGGGTCTGCAGACGGGTGTGGCGCTGGGCGAGCAGGACTGCGCCCGCGCGCTGCAGGCGCTGCGCCAGCATGTCGAGGCGGGTGTGCTCGAGATGGGGTTTCGGCGCCGCTGCGCCGAGGCGCAGGCGGGCCTGGTCACAGCGTCCGACAGCGCGTTCGAGCCGGCGCTCGAGCGCACGCTGGAGGCGCTCGCGCTGGCGCTCGATCGTCGCCTGCTCCAGGCGCAGTCGTTCGCGCGGATGCACGAGGCGCAGGCCGGCGCGGTCGAGGCGTTGCGCGAGGCCTTCGAGCCGGCGCTCGAGCGCACGCTGCAGCCGGGGCTGCAGTGCCTGCACTTCGCTGTGGGCCGCATGCCAGCCGGCGCTGGCCAGCTCCGCGGCGCCGGTGGGCGTGGGCGCGCGCAGATCGGCCGCGAAGTCGGCGATGGTGAAATCGGTCTCGTGCCCGACGCCGCTCACCACCGGCAGCGGGCAGGCGCGCAGCGCGCGTGCGAGCGCCTCGTCGTTGAACGACCACAGGTCCTCGATGCTGCCCCCGCCGCGGACCAGCAGCAGCAGGTCGACGCCGTCCTCTGCCGCGCGGCTGCCTGCCGTCTCGACCGCGGCGACCAGGCGCGCAGCCGCGTCCGCGCCCTGCACGGGCGCGGGATAGAGCACGACGGGCAGATGCGGCGCCCGCCGACGCAGGGTGACCAGCACGTCGCGCAGCGCGGCGGCCTGTGGCGAGGTGACGATGCCGAGGGCGCGCGGAAAGCGCGGAATCGGCCGGCGTCGGGCGGGGTCGAACAGCCCTTCGTCAGCGAGCCTCGCCTTCAGGCGGTTGAAGGCCTCGAACAGGTCGCCGATGCCGGCGGGCCGGAGGGCCTCGATGTTGAGCTGGTAGTCGCCGCGCGCCTCGTAAAGCGTGACCAGGGCCCGGGCCTCCACGCGCATGCCGTTCTCAGGGCGGAAGGCGAGCAGCTGGGCACGGTTGCGCCACATCGCGCAGCGCACCTGTGCATTGGCGTCCTTGAGGGTGAAGTAGACGTGGCCGGAGGCGGCGCGGGTGAGGTTGGAGATCTCGCCGCCGACCCACAACAGCGGCAGCGCCGCCTCGAGCGCCTCGCGCGCCATGCGGTTGAGGGCGGAGACGCTAAGTACCGGAGCAAAAGGCGTTTCCGCGGCGCGATCGATGCTTGTTGCGGGCTGGAATGGGGGCGAACGCATGGGCCGATTGTAGCGCAATCCACAGCCGCGACGCCCTGTCAAGCGCGCCCTTGCAAGTCCTTGATCGATAAGGGGTGATGCATCAAGTGATTGATTTTCAATGGATTAAAATGTTGCACAATTTTTCATCGGAGTAAGCAGGGGCCCGTGGCGACAGGGGTTTCGGGCAACATCCCAAAATTGCCCACAAACTTATCCACAGGTTCTGTGGATTCCTGGCCGCAGCCCGCGCCGGCCGGGCTCCTCCGTGTCCTGCTCGCCGGCGTTGCGCGGATGTGGCTGGCGGTCGTCGCGCTTCCGCCATGCCGTCTCCAGGCGAGGGTGAGGCGGGCCGGTCGTGAATCCGTCTTGCCGGCGCCCCGGCTGCGGCGCTAGAGTCTCGCCTTTATTCGCACGAGGGTGGCGCGTGTTCGCGATCATTCAGGCCGTTGGCTGGCCGATCTGGCCCCTGATTCTGGCATCGGTCATCGCGGTGGCGCTCATCATCGAGCGCTCGATCAGCTTGCGCCGGGCACGCATCGTGCCTGCAGGACTGCTCGACAAGGTGGTCGCCGACCTCCGCCAGGGCGGCGTGTCCGCGCAGATGATCGAGCGCGTGGCGGCGCACTCGCCGCTTGGGCGCGTGCTCGCTGCCGGCCTGCGCAACGTCGGCAGTTCGCGCGAGGTGATGAAGGAGGCCATCGAGGAGACCGGGCGCGCGGTCGTGCACGAGCTGGAGCGCTTCCTCACCACGCTCGGCACCATCGCCGCGATCAGCCCGCTGATGGGCCTGCTCGGCACCATCATCGGCATGATCGACATCTTCGCCTCGCAGGGCGTCAGCGGCGCCAACCCGGCGCAACTGGCGCAGGGCATCTCGATCGCGCTGTACACCACCGGCCTGGGCCTCATCATCGCGATCCCGGCGATGATCTTCTGGCGCCACTTCCGCGCGCTGATCGACAGCTTCGTGATCGACATGGAGCAGCAGGCGATCAAGCTGGTCGAGGTCGCCCACGGCGAGCGGCGTGCCTGAGGACCCAGCGCGATGAACTTCCGCCGCGGCAGCCGCAACGAGGAGCCGGAGATCAACCTGATCCCGCTCATCGACGTCGTGCTGGTGATCATCATCTTCCTGATGCTGACGACGACTTTCTCCAAGGTCTCGGGGCTCGAGATCCAGCTGCCGACCGCGGAGTCCGAGGGCAGCGAGTCGGTGGCGCAGGAGATCGACGTCGCGGTGACCGCGGCGGGCGAGGTGCTGGTCAACCGCCAGCCGGTGGGTGAGCGCAGCATCGACGCGATCGCGGTGGCGCTCGGCAAGGCGGCGCCGGGCCAGTCTTCCGAGCAGCCGGTGGTCGTCATCAACGCCGACGCCAAGGCGGCGCACCAGAGCGTGGTCGATGTGATGCAGGCGGCGCAGCGCGCCGGTCTGCCGCACATCACCTTCGCCACCCAGGCCCCCGCGCAGTGACGCGCGGGCGATCCATCCACGGTTTCTGCCCTTCCTGAGCATGGCTGCGCAGGCTCCCGCGTTCTGGCAAGGGCGGGGTGCGGTCGCGCAGTTGCTGCGCCCGCTGTCCCGGCTCTTCGGTGTGCTCGCGGCGCGGCGCCGGGCCTCGATCACGCCCGAGCGGCTGGCGGTGCCGGTGATCGTGGTCGGCAACATCGCGGTCGGCGGCAGCGGCAAGACCCCGGTCGTGGACTGGCTTGCCGGCGTGCTGTGCGGCGCCGGCTACCGGCCCGGCATCGTCAGCCGCGGCCACGGCGGGCGGGTCAGTGCCGAAGGGGGCGTCGCCCTCGTTCCCGCAGATGGCGATCCCGAGTGCTACGGCGACGAACCGGTGCTGCTGGCGCGACTCACCGGCTGTCCGCTGGCCATCGGCCGCGATCGCCCGGCCGCGGCGCGCGAACTGCTGCGCCAGCATCCCGAGTGCGACGTCGTGATCGCCGACGACGGCATGCAGCACTATCGGCTGGCGCGCGACATCGAGATCGCGGTGGTCGACGAGGCCACGCTCGGCAACCGCCTGCTGCTGCCCGCGGGGCCGCTGCGCGAACCTCTCGCACGCCTGGCCGAGGTCGACCTGATCCTGGCCCACGGTCCGCTTTCGCCAGCCTTGCGTGCGGACATGGGGGCGGTGCCGGTGTTCTCGATGCAGCTGCAGGGCGGGGAATTGCGTGGGGTGCGCGATCGCGGTGGTCTCCGGCCGGCGCGCGATTTCCGCGGCCGGCGCGTGCACGCGGTGGCCGGCATCGGCCGCCCGCAGCGCTTCTTCGACCAGCTCGCGGGCGAGGGCATCGAGGTCGTGCCGCATGCGTTTCCCGATCACCATCGCTTCGTCGCGGGCGATCTCGTCTTTGCCGAAGCGCTGCCGATCCTGATGACGGCCAAGGATGCGGTAAAATGCGCGCCTTTCGCGCCCGCGGACTGCTGGGAATACCCGGTGCGGGCGCAGATCGGTTCCGGCGCCGCCGAACGCATCCTGGAGAAACTCGAAGATGGACGCACGTCTGCTTGAAATCCTCGTCTGCCCGCTGTGCAAGGGGCCGCTCGACTACCTGAAGGACAAGCAGGAACTGGTGTGCAAGGCCGACCGCCTGGCCTATCCGATCCGCGACGGCATCCCGGTGATGCTGGACGAGGAGGCGCGCGCCATGAGCGCCGAAGAAGTCGACGCGCTGCGCAGGTGAGCCGCGCCATGGCCGCCGCCGCGCCCTTCCGCATCGTCATCCCGGCCCGTTACGCCTCCACCCGCCTGCCCGCGAAGCCGCTCGCCGACATCTGCGGCAAGCCGATGATCGTGCGCGTGCTCGAGCGCGTGCGGGACGCCGGCGCGCTGGAGACCTGGGTCGCGACCGACCACGCCGACGTGCGCGCCGCGGTTGCCGCCGCGGGGGGCGCGGTGGTGATGACCCGCGCCGACCATCCGAGCGGCACAGATCGTCTCGCCGAGGTTGCGGCCCTGCGCGGCTGGGCCGACGAGGACATCGTGGTGAACGTGCAGGGCGACGAGCCGCTGATCGACCCCGCGATCGTGGCCGCGGTCGCCGAGGCGCTGGCGGCGGATCCGGATGCGGCGATCGCCACCGCGGCCCACGCCATCCACGATCCCGCCGAGGTGTTCAATCCCAACGTGGTGAAGGTGGTGTGCGACGCCGCCGGGCGCGCACAGTATTTTTCGCGCGCACCGATCCCGTGGGCGCGCGACGCCTGGGCCGGCGGAGAGCGCACGCTGCCCGAGGGCCTGCCGGTGCTGCGCCATGTGGGCCTCTACGCCTACCGCGTCGGCTTCCTGCGCCGCTACGCCGACCTCGCGCCCTCGCCGCTGGAGCACTGGGAGGCGCTCGAGCAGCTGCGGGCGATGTGGCACGGCCATCGCATCCGTGTGCTCGAGCTGGAGCAGGCGCCGGCGGCCGGCGTCGACACGCCGCAGGACCTCGAGCGCGTGCGCGCGCTGTTCGCTGCCGCAGGGGTTTGACCACCCGGCGTGCGTCGGTTAAGTTTCTGCTGTTTATTCAATAAGGAAACGGCCATGCTCGATGGCCGTCCATTTTCGGGAGGGAGTATGCGACTGATTCTTTTGGGACCGCCGGGCGCCGGCAAGGGTACGCAAGCCAACTTCATCAAGGAGAAGTTCGGCATTCCGCAGATCTCCACCGGCGACATGCTGCGCGCCGCGGTGAAGGCGGGCACCCCGCTGGGTCTCGAGGCGAAGAAGGTCATGGATGCCGGCGGCCTCGTGTCCGACGACATCATCATCGGCCTGGTCAAGGACCGCCTGCAGCAGGACGACTGCAAGGCCGGCTACATGTTCGATGGCTTCCCGCGCACGATTCCGCAGGCCGACGCGATGAAGGACGCCGGCGTGCCGATCGACTTCGTGCTCGAGATCGACGTGCCCGATGCCGAGATCATCGAGCGCATGAGCGGCCGCCGCGCCCACCTGGCTTCGGGTCGCACCTACCACGTCAAGTACAACCCGCCCAAGGTCGAGGGCAAGGACGACGTCACCGGCGAAGACCTGGTGCAGCGCGACGACGACAAGGAAGAGACCGTCAAGAAGCGCCTCGACGTCTACCACTCGCAGACCAAGCCGCTGGTCGAGTACTACACCAAGTGGGCGGCCTCGGGCGATGGCAAGGCCCCCAAGGTGCGCAAGATCTCGGGCTTGGGCGCGGTGGATGCGATCACCGCGCGCGCCTTCGACGCGCTGAAGTAAGCAGCAGCATGGCAGTCCGGGGGTGTCGCAGCACACGCCCGGAACGCACCGGCGCGGCCGCACTCCCGACCAGGGGGCGGCCGCGCCTGTTTTTGCGGGCCCCATGCTCGCGTCTGCGGACATGTCCGTGATCGAGCCCGCGCGGCACTTCGTGGCCCTTGGCAGGAGAGCACAGCGATGACCCACGACACGCTCCTGTATGCGCATTCCGGCGGGGTGACCGCCGTGATCAACGCCACCGCCGCCGCGGTGATCGCCGCGGCGCGGGAGCGGGGCGGGCGCGTGGGCCGGATCCTGGCCGCGCACCGCGGCATCGGCGGGGTGCTGCGCGAGGACCTGATCGACACCGCCGCCTTCGACGCAGCCGCGCTCGAGCGCCTGGCGCGCACCCCGGGTGGCGCCTTCGGTTCCTGCCGCTTCGACCTGCCGCATGACGACGGCGGGGTGGTGATGGACCGCCTGTTCGCCGTGTTCGAGGCGCACCGCGTCGGCTGGCTGCTCTACAACGGCGGCAACGGCTCGATGGACGCGGTCGCCCGCGTGCAGGCCGAGGCACGCCGGCGCGGCCATCCGCTGCAGTGCGTCGGGGTGCCGAAGACGGTGGACAACGACATCGTCGGTACCGACTGCTGCCCCGGCTTCGGCTCGGCGGCCAAGTATCTCGCGACCTCGATGCTGGAAGCCGGCCTGGACATCGCCTCCATGGTGGGCGCCAAGGGCAGCGTGTTCGTGATGGAGGTGATGGGGCGCAACACCGGCTGGCTGGCCGCGGCCACCGCACTGGCGGCAGGCGGCGACCCGGATCGGCCACCGCACCTCGTGCTCGTGCCCGAGGCCGCGTTCGACGAGGACCTTTTCCTCGCCCGCGTGCAGGCGGTCACCGAGCGCCTCGGCTATTGCGCGATCACGGTGTCCGAAGGCATCCGCCGCGCCGACGGCAGCCTGATCACCGAGAAGTCGCGCGATCCGCGCGGCTACGTGCAGCTCGGCGGTGCGGGCGGGGAGATCGCGCGCCTGATCCACACCCGGCTCGGTTACAAGCACCACTGGGCGATTCCGGACTACATGCAGCGCGCAGGCGCCCACTGGCTGTCGGCGACCGACCGCGAGCAGGCGATGGCGGTCGGGCGCGCCGCGGTCGACTGTGCACTGCAGGGCCGCGGCGGCACGATGCCGGCGGTCCGTCGCCTGCAGGATGCGCCCTACCGCTGGGACGTGGTGCCGATCGACACTGCGCCGATCGCCAATCTCGAGCGCGCACTGCCCGCCGCGTTCATCGCCGCGGACGGCCTGCACGTGACGCGGGCGGCCTGCGACTACATCCGCCCGTTGATTGCCGGCGAGTTCGTCCAGCCGACGGTAGACGGCCTGCCGGATTACGCCGGCTTTGTGATGCCGCGGGTGGCGCGGCGATTGCCGGCGTGGGACGCATGAAGTCCGCGCGTCGCCGCCGGTGCCTCGGCAGCGCCCGCGCCGGCCGAGCTGGGCGAGGGGCAGGGAAGTGAAGCGCACGGCCCATCTGGTCATTGGGGTGCTGCTGTTCGTCGGCCTGAACCTCTGGCTCGGCGACAGCCTGGGCCGCGCCGGCGCCGGTCTGGCCCTGCTGGCGACGATCGCGTGGCTGTGGGTGACCGAGGCCGTTCACGTCAGCGTGACTGCGCTGCTGGTGCCCCTGCTCGCCGCACTGAGCGGGGTGCTGGCCTTCGACGAGGCGCTGTTGCAGTTCGCCGATCCGGTTATCTTCCTCTTCCTCGGCGGTTTCGCGCTCGCCGCGGGGCTGCAGCGCCAGGGACTGGACCGCTGGATGGCGGGGCAGGTGATGCGGCGCGCCGGGGCGCATTTCGGCCGCTCGGTACGCTGGCTGTTCTGGCTCACCGCATTCCTGTCAATGTGGATCAGCAATACCGCCACGGCGGCGATGATGCTGCCGCTTGCCCTCGGCCTGCTCGCGCCGCTGGCGATCGACGATTACCGCCGCACCTGGATGTACGTGCTGCTCGGCGTCGCGTTCTCGGCCAATATCGGCGGCATCGGCACCCTGGTGGGCAGCCCGCCAAATGCGATCGCCGCCGCCAACGTCGGCCTGAGCTTCGCCGACTGGCTGCTGTGGGGCGTGCCGCTGGTGCTGGTGATGATGCCGCTGATGGAGCTCGCCTTGCGCTGGGCGCTGCAGCCCGCGCTCGAGCTCAAGGTGACGCCGCCCCCGCCCCAGGTCGGATGGACGCGGGCGCAGCGCCAGATGCTCGGCGTGTTCGGACTCTCCGTGCTGCTGTGGGTGTTCGGCGCACCGGTCGCGGCGTGGACAGGGCTGGGGCGCGGTTACGACGCGGCGGTGGCCGTATTCGCGCTGGTCCTGCTGCATGGATTGAAGCTGGCGAGCTGGCAGGATGTCGAGCGCAGCACCGAGTGGGGCGTGCTGCTGCTGTTCGGCGGTGGCCTGGCGCTGAGCAAGGCGCTCGCCGACAGCGGGGCTGCGAGCTGGCTGGCGGCGCAGCTCGGTGGTCCGCTGGCGGAGATGCCGGTGCTGCTGTGCGTGGCGCTGATGGTGCTGTTCGCGCTGCTCCTCACCGAGGTCACCAGCAACACGGCGAGCGCCGCGCTGCTGGTGCCGCTGTTCCTGGGAATGGCGCCGCACGTCGACAGCGTCCCGCTGGCGGTCCTGGTTGCGGTCGGTACCTCCTGCGCCTTCCTGCTGCCGGTGGCCACGCCGCCCAACGCGATCGTTTTCGGCAGCGGGCACGTGCCGCAGCGGGTGATGATCTCCGCCGGCATCCGGGTGACGGTGCTGATCTACCCGGTGCTGGTGGCGCTCGCGGCGCTCGCGCTGGCGCTGTACTGAGCGCCGTCGCGATGCGATCCGGGGCCGCACGCACGGCCCGGGTGGGGCGAGCCGCCCCGGTCAGGCCTGACCGGGCAGCGCGCAGACCGGTGCGGCTTCCTTGCGCTCAGGCATGTAGGCCGCCACCTGGCACAGGATCGCGGCGACGTAGGGGATGCACTGCAGGCACAGGATGCCGACCCACAGCTGCGTCTCCAGGTTGTCGGCGCCGCGCTGGGCCACCAGCGTCGCCGCAGCCATCAGCAGCGCCACCAGCATGCCGATCTCCTCGCGGATCGGGTTGAAGAAGGCGAGGGCGCCGCCGCCGCGCCAGCCCTTCGGCGTGACCACGAACACGCCCTTTTTCTTCACCAGGCCGGCGAACACCCCGCGCGCGATCGCGTGCGCCAGTCCGACCGACAGGATCGAGGCGCCGAGGATGTCCTTCCACGGACAGTCCATGGTGCGCCGGTAGAGGATGGGACCGAGCGCGGCCTTGAAGATCATGAAGCCGAAGATCGGCAGGGCGAGCGACACCACCGGCAGGCCGAAGGCCTTCGGGAACAGCAGGATGCCCAGCGTCCACAACAGGCTGCCGAAGGCGAACACCAGCTGCAGCGCATCGCCCAGCCACGCGAACCAGCCGGTGAGGAAGTGGTAGCGCTGGGCGAGGTTGAGCGTGCTCTTGCCGAGCATCTGCGGCAGGTGGGCCTTGAGGATCTGCATCGCGCCGAAGGCCCAGCGGAAGCGCTGGCTCTTGATCGCCGAGAAGCCCGAGGGTGTGAGGCCACGGCCGAGGATGTGGTCGACGTAGCGGGTGTCGTAGCCCTTCTCGATCAGGCGCAGGCCGAGCTCGGTGTCCTCGCAGATGCACCACTCCGACCAGCCGCCGACCTCTTCCAGGGCGAGGCGGCGCACCAGCGTCATGGTGCCATGCTGGATCAGCGCGTTGCGCTCGTTGCGGTGGTGCATGCCGATGCGGAAGAAGCCGTCGAACTCCCAGTTGCACATGCGCTTGAAGGGCTGGGTCTCCCAGTCGCGGTGCGCCTGCGGCGCCTGCACCACGGCGACGTCGGGCTGGTCGAAGTGAGGGATCAGGCAGGCCAGCCAGTCGGGATCGACCACGTAATCGGCATCGACCACGCCGACGACCTCGGCACGCGGATCGGTGACCTTGAGGCCGTAGTTCAGCGCGCCGGCCTTGAAACCCGGCCAGTTGGCGAGGTGGAAGAAGCGGAAACGCGGGCCGAGCTCGGCGCAGCGGCGCTCGAGCGGCTTCCACAGCGCCTCGTCGCGGGTGTTGTTGTCGAGGATCAGGACCTCGAAGTTCTGGTAGTTCATCTGCGCCAGGCTGTCGATGGTGGCGATCACCATCTCCGGTGGCTCGTTGTAGCAGGCGAGGTGGATCGACACGAAGGGCTGCTGGTCGGGCGCGTGCGGCGGCAGCGGCATGAAGCGGCGCTGCCACTTCTTCTTGAACAGCACCTCGCCGAACTCGAAGCCGTGCGACAGCAGCACCGCCGCGGTCATGCAGGTGGCGCCGATCAGCAGCACCAGGCCGATGAGGTCGCGCTGGGTCAGGTAGTACTCGACCGGTACGTTGATGCCGATGATCAGCGTCGAGACGCAGGCCTGGATCAGCGCGGCGAGGAAGACGCGGCCGAAGACGCTCCAGCCGGGCAGGAAGAAGGCCACCAGCATCATCGGGATGAAGGCGAGCGCGGCGGCGTTGCTCGCCTTCTGCGACCAGTACGGATCGCGCTCGACGACGCCTTCGAGCGCGTACTTCTGCTCGCGGTCGGCGTTGAACATGCCCCAGTACGGGCCCGCCCAGCCCTCGACGTCCACCTTCCACGGCTGGTCGATCGCCTCCATCAGGAAGTAGTCGATGCGCGCGGTGCGCGGGTGGGCGAGGAACTCCCGCACGAAGCGCGCCTGGTTGTCGAGCGAGGGTACCGCGGCGTCGATGGTGGGGCCGCGACTCGGCCAGCCGACCTCGCCCACCACGATCTTCTTGCGCGGGTGCGCGCGGGCGACCTCGTCATAGCGCTGGAAGGCATACTCGACGGCCTTGTCCACCGGCAGTCCCTCGTGATAGGGCAACAGGTGGACGGTGATGTAGTCGACGTGCTTGGCGAGCTCGGGGTAGCGCAGCCAGACGTGCCAGGGCTCGGCGGTCGATACCGGCTTGCGGATCGCCTTTCGCACGCGGTCGAGGTAGCCGATCATCTCCTCGACGCTCAGGTCGCCGCGCAGGATGGCCTCGTTGCCGACCATCACGCGTTCGATGTGGCGCATGCGGCGGGCAACGTCGATCAGGGCTTCGATCTCGCGTTCGTTCGCGTCGGGACGGGTGTCGAGCCAGGCGCCGGCGGTCACCAGCATGTCGCGCTCGCCGGCAAGCTCGAGAAGGTCGGGCATGTCGGTGACGCCGTAGGTGCGCAGGCCATCGGACAGGCGGCCAAGGAGGTCGAGGTCGGCGGCGAGGTTCTCGCGGGTCGGGTAGGTGCCCTTGAGCGGACTCTGGTCGCGCTGGAAGCCGTTGTAGGCGAAACCCTTGATGCTCTGGTTGGTGCCGATGAATTCCGCACTGCGGTTGAGCTGTTGCCAGATCCAGTATTGGGCGAAGGCCACGGCGCCTGCGATCGCGAGGGCTACCGCGATGCGAGCGACGAGGGAGGCGGCTTTTTTCATCTCTTTTCCAGTGCGCTGCATCGATCGGGCAGCGCGCAAGCATGGCAGGTGCCTTGTGGGCAGGGCGCAGGAACGGCGGTCATGCCCGCGCACCAATGCAACTGCGCGCGATGGCGCAGTGCGCAAATTTCGGCGCGGTCCGAGCTGTGACACAATGCGAGGACTTTGGAGTGCGGCCGGCGGGTTCCGACGGGGCGCATTTTATGCACGATTTCAGCCGCTTACGAGCGGATGGGCGTGCCAATTTGCAACAGTTTTGCGGTCGGTCCGCTATCCGCTGATTTTGAATGAAAAGGCATTGAACATGCGAATTAATTTGCCGAAACATGGCGTTGCGGGACCGCTGATCCTGGGCGCGCTGGTGGCCGCGCTGGCACTGTGGTTCCGTCACGGGCTGCTGGAGGCGGGCGTGCTGCCGCGCGACTGTACGGTGGTCGATGCACCGTTCGCTGCCTGCGCGTTCAAGGACGCGCTGGTGCAGACCTTTCTGCACCAGCGTCTTGGCTGGGTGAGCCTGGCGGCGGGCGTGCTGGCCTTCGCCTTTTCCTGTCGTCGGCTGGCCTGGGCGGGCTGGCTGTGCGGTGTCGCGGGCCTGGTGCTTTACAGCTACGACCCGGCTGCGGTGGGCGGGCTGCTAGCGCTGCTGGTCCTGGTCGGCGCGGACGAGCAGCAGCGGCAGGGCGAGCGCGAGTCCGACCAGCAGCCAGGCGATCGCCTGCGGGTTGGCGGGCTCGGTTGACCAGCGTGCGATGACCCCGATGGCGATGACGGCGGCGCAGGTACGCTCGCGCCGGCTGCCGTGCCGGCGCCACCAGCCGCTTACCCCGAGGACCACCGCAGGCAGCAGATAGAGCAGGGTCGGGAAGTCGCGGTAGCGCGGATCGACCCACAGCAGCAAGGCCGCCACGGCAGCGGCGAACAGCAGTGCGGTGCGAAGCAGGGCGAGCAGACGCTCGGGCTGCCACCGGTCGCCGCCGGCCGTGGCGGTGGCAGCGTGCCCATGCCAGCGTGCCAGCACGAGCGGCAGCAGGGCGGCGAGGGCGCCGACGCCGCCGAGCACGATCCATTCGAGCGCATTGCGATAGGCGAGGTGGGCGTGTTCCCAGTGCAGTACGGCCACCAGGCCGCCCAGCGCGCCGGTGGCGGTCAGCGCGCACACCCGCAGGCAGCGGGTGCGCCGGCCGGTCGTGGCGAGCAGCAGCGCGAGCACCCCGCCGACGAGGGTGCCGCCGACCGGGCCGTACAGGCTGTCGCGCTCGGCGACCGGGCCGGCGAGCGGGAACTTCGGCACCAGGGTCGCGGCGTCCAGCATCCCCCAGTAGCCGCCGACCGTGCCTTCGAGCTTGCGCTTCCAGGGCTGGTCGATGGCTTCGATCAGGTTGTAGTCCCAGCCTTCGGCATGGGCGCGATGCACGAACTCGCGCACGTAGCGGGCCTGGTTTACCCGCGACGGTTTCGACTCCTCGCGCTGCCGGCCGGCGCTCGGCCAGCCGGTCTCGCCGATCAGGATCTTCTTGCCGGCGAAGTGCTCGCCGACGTGGCGGCGGGTTTCGGCCACATGTTCGAGCGCAAGCTCGATGTCCACCGGTTCGTCTTCCCAGAAGGGCAGGATATGGACGGTTACGAAATCGACCTCGGACGCGAGGCTGTCGTGGCGGGTCCAGAATTCCCACACGTCGGCGTAGGTGACCGGCACCCGGGCATTCGCCTTCGCATGGCGGATGAGCTCGCGCATCTCGTCCTCGGTGCGCTCGCGGCGCAGCAGGACCTCGTTGCCGACGATCAGGGCGCGCACCACGTCGGGGTTGGCATTGGCTAGCGCGATCGCGCGCTCGAGCTCGCGCGCATTGCGCTGTTTCTCGTAGCCGATCCAGGCGCCGAGCAGCACCTTCATGCCGAGCGGACGGGCGAGCTCGGGGACCTGGTCGAGCCCCTGGTCGACCGAGTACAGGCGCACGCATTCGGTGATCCTGGACAGCGCGGCGAGGTCGGCGGCGATCTGTTCGCGCTCGATGCGGGTGTCGATGTCCAGCGGTGTCTGGCCGGGCCGGTGGTAGGGCGCGTAGGACACGCACTTCAGCTTCTCGCCGTCGGCCAGATGGAGGTCGTGCATCTCGATCGGACGCGTGCGCGACCACAGGATCGCGGACAGGAGCAGGAACACGCCCAGGCTGGCGAGCAGCAGGGTGAGCCACAAGGCCTTGCGGTCGGTGCGTGGGGAAATGATCACCTTGGTCTGTTCCGTCGGAGGAAGGGGCAGGAATGGGTATCGTGTAGCGGGCAGGAAGCGAGCCGCGATGTCCGGGCTCACTGGCGGCGAGGCCGGCGTCGGCGAGACGAAAAAAAGCCACGCCCGAAGGCGTGGCTTCTTGCCGGGGCGGCCGGATTCTACCAGCGCACAGGCCCTACGGCAGGCTTACTCGGCGTAGTCGCTCATCGGCACGCAGGCGCAGAACAGGTTGCGATCGCCATACACGTCGTCGATGCGATTGACGCTCGGCCAGAACTTGTTCTCGGCCACCCACGGCAGCGGGAACACCGCCTGCTCGCGCGAGTAGGGTCGGTTCCAGTCGCCGAGGAAGTCGGCCTGGGTGTGCGGCGCGTGCTTGAGCGGGTTGTCCTCGGCGGGCCAGGTGCCGGCCTCGATCTGACGGATCTCGTCGCGGATCGCGATCATCGCGGCCGCGAAGCGCTCGAGCTCGCCGAGCTCGGAGATGCCGGTCGCCGCCTTGATCGGGCGGATGTCGAGGATGCACTCGTGCGCGACGCGGCCCTGGCTGCCGGTGTAGAGCACCGGGTAGTGGTCGTTCAGGCGCGCTGCCAGGTAGTTGGCGTTGAGAATCGCAACCTGGGTGGCCTGCCTGAGACCCTCGCCGCCCATCATCGTGATGTACATCCACGAGATCGGCAGGATGCTGGCCGAGCCGAACGGCGCTGCGGCGACCGCGCCCTGGCCGAGGTTCGGACGGTCGGCATCACCGGTGGGCTGCACCACGTGGTCGGCCATGAAGGGCGCGAGGTGCGCCGCCAGGCCGATCGGCCCCATGCCAGGACCGCCGCCGCCGTGCGGGATGCAGAAGGTCTTGTGCAGGTTCATGTGCGACACGTCGGCACCGATCGTCGCCGGCGAGGTCAGGCCGACCTGGGCGTTGAGGTTGGCGCCGTCCATGTACACCTGGCCACCGTGCTGATGCACGATCGCGCAGATCTCGCGGATCGACTCCTCGAACACGCCGTGGGTGGACGGGTAGGTGATCATCAGTGCCGCGAGTTCGGCGGAGTGCTTCTCTGCCTTGGCCCTGAGGTCGACAACGTCCACGTTGCCGTTGTCGTCGCACTCGACCACCACCACCTGCATGCCGCACATCTGCGCGGTGGCCGGGTTGGTGCCGTGGGCGGATTTCGGGATCAGGCACACCTTGCGCTGCGACTCCCCGCGGCTGGCGTGGTAGCGCGCGATCGCGACTAGACCGGCGTATTCGCCCTGGGCTCCCGAGTTCGGCTGCATGCAGATCGCCGGGAAGCCGGTAATCGCGCGCAGGTAGTCGGCGAGGCCTTCGATCATCTCGAGGTATCCGGCCGCCTGCTCGCGCGGCGCGAACGGGTGCAGGTTGGCGAACTCCGGCCAGGTGATCGGGATCATCTCGCTGGTGGCGTTCAGCTTCATCGTGCACGAGCCGAGCGAGATCATCGAGTGGTCGAGCGCGAGGTCGCGGTTCTGCAGCTTCTTGAGGTAGCGCAGCATCTCGTGCTCGGTGTGGTGCGTGTTGAACACCGGGTGGGCGAGCACGGCGTCGGTGCGCAGCAGTTCCGCGGGCAGGGCACCGCCGGCGGCGGCGACGCGGGCGTCGAGCGCGCCGATGTCGGTGCCGGCGCCGAAGCAGGCCAGTACCGCGGCTACGTCCTCGCGGGTGGTGGTTTCATCCACCGACAGGCCGAGCACGGTGCCCGACACGCTGCGCAGGTTGAAGCCGGCATCCTCGGCGGCACGAAGGATGGCGGGGGCGCGTGCGCCGACCTCGACCTCGATGGTGTCGAAGAAGGGGCGGTCGTGCAGCCGGAAGCCTGCCTCGCGCAGGCCGGTGGCGAGCACCGCGGCGAGGCGGTGGATGCGTGCGGCGATGGTGCGCAGGCCCTGCGGACCGTGGTAGACCGCGTAGAAGCCCGACATGTTGGCCAGCAGCACCTGCGAGGTGCAGATGTTGGAGTTCGCCTTCTCGCGGCGGATGTGCTGCTCGCGGGTCTGCAGCGTCATGCGCAGGGCGGTCTTGCCGCGCGCGTCCTTGGACACGCCGATGATGCGGCCCGGCATCGAGCGCACGTAGCCCTCGCGGGTGGCGAAGAAGGCGGCGTGAGGACCGCCGAAGCCCATCGGCACACCGAAGCGCTGCGCCGAACCGAGGGCGATGTCGGCGCCCATCGCGCCGGGGCTCTTGAGCAGCACGAGCGCCATCAGGTCGCTGGCGACCGCGACCACGGCGCCTTTCGCCTTGAGTTCGGCGATCGGGGTGCTCAGGTCGACGACCTCGCCGCGCGCGTTCGGGTACTGCAGCAGCGCGCCGAAGCAGTCATGGCTGCCAGCCTCGGCGGCCTTGCCATACACGAGCTCGTAGCCGAAGTAGTGGGCGCGGGTGCGCACCACGTCGATCGTCTGCGGGAAGCAGGCCTCGTCGATGAAGAACACGTTCGACTTCGACTTCGATACCCGGCGCGCCATCGTCATCGCCTCGGCGGCGGCAGTGGCTTCGTCGAGCAGCGAGGCATTGGCGAGCTCGAGGCCGGTGAGATCGATCACCATCTGCTGGTAGTTCAGCAGGGCTTCGAGGCGGCCCTGGGAGATCTCGGCCTGGTAGGGGGTGTAGGCGGTGTACCAGCCGGGGTTCTCGAGCACGTTGCGCAGGATCACCGCCGGGGTGTGCGTGCCGTAGTAGCCCTGGCCGATCATCGATTTCCTGACCACGTTGCGGCCGGCAATGGCCTTGAGGCGGGCGAGCGCCTCGTGCTCGGGTGTGGCGCCCGCGAGCGGAAGCGGCGACGCCAAGCGGATCCCGGCAGGGACGGTCTGCGCGATCAGGCCATCGATATCGTTGACGCCGATCGTGGCGCACATGCGCGCGAGCTCGTCGGAGTTGGGGCCGAGGTGGCGATGCACGAAGGCATCGCGCTGCTCGAGGTCGGCGAGCGGGGAGGAAAGCAGCTTGTCGCTCATCGGTCAGGCCTGGGCGATTTCCGCTTCGTAGGCCGCGGCGTCCATCAGCGCGGCGACGTCGGCGGCGTTGGCCGGCTTGAGCTTGAACAGCCAGGTGGCGTAGGCATCGGCGTTGACGGCTTCGGGGGCGTCGATCGCGTCCTGGTTGTTGGCGACCACTTCACCGGCGACGGGTGCGTAGATGTCGGAGGCGGCCTTGACCGACTCGATCACTGCGCAGGCTTCGCCGGCGCTGAGGCTGCGGCCGGCTTCGGGGAGCTCGAGGAAGACGATGTCGCCGAGGGCCTCCTGGGCGTGGTCGGTGACGCCGATGGTCAGCGTGCCGTCTTCTTCGACGCGGATCCATTCGTGGGACTTGGTGTACTTGAGAGTGCTGGGGACCTTGCTCATGGTGTTCTCCGCTCTGAAAGGTGGGTGTCGGGTGGGAGTGTCCGGGCTGCCTGCGTCGAGGCGCGCCCGAAAGACCGCCGGCCTTGGTCGAGGCCCGCGGCGGGATGGGGTCAGACGAGTGCCTTGCCGTTGCGCACGAAGGGCAGTTTGACGGTGCGTGCCTTCAGGCGCTTGCCGCGAATGTCGACCTCGACCGTTTCGCCCGGCTGGGTGGCGAGCGGAACGCGGACAAAGGCGATCGATTTCTCCAGACTGGGAGAGAAGCTGCCGCTGGTGGTTTCGCCTTCGCCGGCGGCGGTGAAGACCTTCATGTGCGAGCGCAGAACGCCCTTGTCCTCGAGGATCAGGCCGAGCAGGCGCTGGGTGGCGGGGTTCGCCTGCAAGGCAGTGCGACCGACGAAGTCGCGCGCCTCGTCCTTCATGTCCACCGTCCAGGCCAGGCCGGCATTGAGCGGCGACACGTCGTCGTCCATGTCCTGGCCGTAGAGGTTCATGCCGGCTTCCAGGCGCAGCGTGTCGCGTGCACCCAGACCGCAGGGCCTGACGCCAGCGGCCGCCAGCGCGTTCCACATCGCTTCCGCGCGCGTTGCGGGCACGGCGATTTCCAGGCCGTCCTCGCCGGTGTAGCCGGTTCGGGCGATCAGCAGGTCGCCGACACGGGCGCCGCTGAAGGGGGCGGGGATGCCGTTTGCGGTGGAAAGCTCGGGCAGCGCAGCGGTCGCGCGCTCGATCGCGCGCGGGCCCTGTACCGCGATCATCGCCAGGTCGCGGCGTGCCTGAAGCGTGACGTTTGCACCCGTGGCGGCGATGCGCTCGCGCATCCAGGCAAGATCCTTGTCGGCCGTGCCGGCGTTCACAACGATGCGGTAGTCGGCATCGCTGAAGCGATAGACGATCAGGTCGTCGATCACGCCGCCCTGCGCGTTCAGCATGCACGAATAGAGCGCCTTGCCGCTCTCCTTGAGCTTGGCGACGTCATTGGCGAGCAGGCCGCGCAGCCACGAGGTGGCATCGGGGCCCGCAAGGTCGAGCGCGAGCATGTGCGAGACGTCGAACATCCCGGCGTCGCGGCGCACCGCGTGGTGCTCCTCGATCTGCGAGCCGTAGTTGACCGGCATGTCCCAGCCGGCAAAGTCGACCATGCGCGCACCGGCGGCGACATGGGCGGCGTGGAGAGGGGGCTGCTTGGCAGCGATCGTCATCGCGGAGGCGCTCCGTTGAAGTAAACGAAAAAGGGCGAGCGCGGCTGATTGCCGGCTCGCCCCATCTGTCCCTTGTACCTGAGAGATTTTCCGTCATCGCTCGGCGTATACATATATCGCGAGTCGCTGATCGTGTGCCCCTTCGGTGGATACGCAAACGCCGTGCGTTCGTATCGCTCTCCAGACTTGTGCTCCACGCGCGGTCCTTTTGCCTGAGCGGTTCCGGGGGGTTGCGCCTTCGGCGACTCCAGGGCGGAGTTCTCTCCCGCGTGTCGCGCGGACGATAACACCGCGGCGATGCTCGTCGCAACCGCCAGCGCGCGTGTCCTCCAATATGTGAAGCAGCGTCTCCTTCTGCGGGCGGGCCGGCAGTCGCTGACGGGGCGGTACGAGGGGGGATTCTCCGCGCGGTCCCAAGCCGTGACGCCGCTGGGCAGATGCATGTGCGCATAAGAATCTTTATATGTTTGAGTTGTTGACGCGAATTTTCTGGTGTCTATAATGCGCAGCTCTTCGGCGCTGCGGCGGTTTCTACGG
>JARRBR010000059.1 GCA_029982755.1 Rhodocyclaceae bacterium | reverse complement strand
GGCGCAGTGCGGTCCGCGGCCCTGCGCGGGGCATCCGCGCGCCGGCGTTCCGGCGTTGCGCGCGGCGCCTGCGCCTGGTCCCCATCCGGGGACCTGCGCGCCACGTCCGGCTTCCTGCGCTCCTCGCCGGCGCGCTGCGGGCGCTCGCCCGAGCCCGGCTTGCGGCCGCGCTCGCCACCCTTGCCCCCTTCAGCGCCCACAGAGCGCGGGCGGGCACGCCCGGATGGCGTCGGTTCGCGCCCCGCGGGCGCCGGCTCGCGCGCCGGGCGCTCTTTCGGCGGGGCCTTGTCGGCGCGCGGCGCGGCGGGCTTGCGCTCGGTCTCGCGCTCCTCGCCGGAAGCGGACGCGTCCGCCTCCCCGGTGTCGCGCACGCGCAGCTTGAGCGTGCCGCTGATGCGCGAAGGCGTGGGCTTGGGCGGATTACGACGGGTGGTGTTCACGAGCGTCCCCTGGCTGATCGAGGCAGCATTATCGCCGAAACGGGTCGCCCGGACCCGTCGTCCACAGCCGTCGCCTGGACGCGTCGCCCAGGCCCCGCCCCCTCACCCGCCCCGCGTGTGCGGGCGGGCTGCGCATCAGTGATGCGCGGCGCGGGCGTCGTCGCCATCGTCCTCGTCGTCCGGGTCGGGCAGGCTGTCGAAGGTGCTCCAGCCCTGCGCACGACCGGTCGGCGGCAGGCCGTCGCGCAGTTCGGCGTGTTCGTGCAGGTGGGCCTTGGCGATGAAGTGGGCGCTGATCGGCGCGGTCAGGAACAGGAAGGCGGTGATCAGCACCTCGTGGATCGACAGGTCGCCCTCGAAACCGGCGAAGAACACCATCGAGGCCGCCAGCGCGCCACCGACGCCGAGCGTCGTGGCCTTGGTCGGCGCATGCAGGCGGGTCAGCAGGTCGGGCAGCTTGACCATGCCCACCGAGCCGACCAGCGCGAAGAAGCCGCCGAGCACGATCAGCACCGACACCACCAGTTCGAGCAGGAATTCCATGGCCGTCCCCGTGCTCACTCGATGACGTCGCCGCGCAGCACGAAGCGGCAGTAGGCGACGGTGGAGATGAAGCCGAACATGGCGAACAGCAGCGCGGCCTCGAAGAAGATCGTGGTGCGCTGCTGGATGCCGAACAGGATGATGAGCGCGATGATGTTGATCACCATCGTGTCGACCGCCAGCACCCGATCCATCAGCGAGGGGCCCCGCAACAGCCGCCAAAGGTTGAGCAGCACGGCGAGCGAGAGCGCGAAGAAGCCGAAATTGAGCGCATGCGTGATCACGGGAAGATCTCCTTGAGGCGAGCCTCGTAGCGGTCCTTCATCTGGCGCACGGCCTCCTCGGTATCGGGGGCGTCGAGACAGTGCACCAGCAGGCTGCGGCCGTCGGCGGACAGGTCGCAGGACACCGTTCCCGGCGTCATCGTGATGGTGCCGGCAAGCACGGTGATCGCCTCGGGCGAACGCAGCTCCAGCGGCAGCACCACCCAGCGCACGTCGAGCCTGGCCGCGGGGCGGAACAGGATCAGGCGCGTGACCTGCAGGTTGGCCACCACGACGTCCCAGGCCACCAGCCCGAGATAGGACAGCGCCTTGCGATAGGACTTGATCGGCGGGCGTTCGGGCCAGAACTGGCTGGTGAGGCGCGAGATGACGATCGCCAGCACGAAGCCCACCAGCAGGCCGCCGACGCTGAACTCGTTGAGCAGGAGCATCCACAGCAGCACCAGCATCAGGGTCAGCCAGGGATGCGGCAGCCAGCGCTCGAAGCGGCTGCGGGTGTCGGTCACGGGCGGTCGGGCGGCCATCAGCGCAGTCCTCCGGCGGTGCCGAGCACCGCCTCGATGTAGCCCGCCGGCGCGTAGAGCTGGGCGGCGGCGAGCTCGAGCCAGGCATGAACCGGCCCGGCGAACACCGTCAGCAGCGCCAGGCAGGCGAGCAGTCCGCCGACCGCGACGAAGGGCAGCGCATCGGCGCGATGGGCCGCCACCGGCCCCGGCGGCAGCGCATGCGGTTTCCAGAACAGCAGGCTGCCCCCGCGCGAGAAGCCGACGATGGCGATCAGCGAGGTGGCCAGGATCAGCGACCACATCCAGGTCGCGTGCGTCGATGCCCGCACCGCGTCCAGCACCAGCAGCTTGCCGACGAAGCCGGACAGCGGCGGCATGCCGGTGATCGCGATCGCGGCGACGAAGAACAGGGTCGCGATCAGCCCGCCTTGCGCGATGCGCGCCGCCGGCACGAGGCGGTCGCGCAGCAGGCCGCGGCGCTCGGCGACCAGGTCGGCGATCAGGAACAGGGTGCCCGCGGCCAGCGTGGAGTGGATCAGGTAGTACAGCGCGGCGGCGGTGGCCTGCTCGGTGAACACCGCCACCGTGGACAGCAGCAGGCCCATCGAGCCGATCACCGCGAAGCTCGCCATCTGCCCCAGGCTGCGCGCGGCGAGCACGCCGATCATGCCCAGCACCAGCGTGACCAGCGCCGCCGGCAGCAGCCAGGGCGCCGCCAGCCACGCCGCGGCGCCGGCCTCCGCGCCGAAGGCGAGCACGTACAGGCGGATGATGGAGTAGGCGCCGACCTTGGTCATGATCGCGAACAGCGCCGCCACCGGGCCCGGGGCGTTGGCGTAGGTGCCGGGCAGCCAGAAGTGCACCGGCACCAGCGCCGCCTTGACCGCGAACACCAGCAGCAGCAGCACCGCCCCGGTCTGCAGCAGGGCCTGGTCGGCCGCCGGCACCTGCGGCACCTTCAGCGCGAGGTCGGCCATGTTCAGCGTGCCGGTGACGCTGTAGATCATGCCGACCGCGATCAGGAACACCGAGGAGCCGACCAGGTTGGTGACCACGTACTGCACGCCCGCCTTCACCCGCAGCCCGCCGCCGCCGTGCACCATCAGCCCGTAGGAGGCGATCAGCAGGATCTCGAAGAACACGAACAGGTTGAAGAAGTCGCCGGTCAGGAAGGCGCCGTTGATGCCCATCAGCTGGAACTGGTAGAGCGGGTGGAAATGCTTGCCGCGCAGGTCCCAGCCGTTGATCGCGTAAAGCAGTACGCCCAGGCCGAGCACCGCGCCGAGCAGCAGCATCAAGGCCGACAGGCGGTCGAGCGCGAGCACGATGCCGAAGGGCGCGGGCCACGCACCGAGCGCGTAGGTGCGCACGCTGCCGTCGCTGGCGATGACGAACAGGCCGAGCGCGATCGCCACCATCGCCACCATCGAGGTCACCGAGAACACCCGCGCCAGCACCCGGTCGTAGCGCGCGGCCATCACCAGCAGCGCGCCGACCACCGCCGGCACCAGGATGGGCAGGATCAGTACGTGATTCATGCGCGCACCCCGCCCTTCTTCGCCCCCGGGCCGGCCGTCTGCTTGCGGCCGCGCTGCTTCCAGTCGTCGTCGCTGGCCTCGGGCGAGGCGTCGCCGGGCAGGTCGACGTGGTCGTTGCCGGTCTCCAGATAGGCGCGCAGCGCCATCACCACCACCACCGCGGTCATGCCGAAGGAGATCACGATCGCGGTCAGCACCAGCGCCTGCGGCAGCGGGTCGATGTAGGCCGCTGCATCGGCGGAGATCACCGGCGGCTGGTTGATCGCCAGGCGGCCGGTCGCGAACAGGAATAGGTTGGTGGCATAGGTGAGCAGCGACAGGCCGATCACCACCGGGAAGGTGCGCGTGCGCAGCACCAGGTAGATGCCGGCGGCGGTCATCACGCCGATCGCGCTGGCGACGAGGAACTCCATCAGGCCTGCTCCTTGTGCGGCGGCGCGCTCGGATCCACGTCCATCGCGCTCTTGTTGATCGTGCCCGGGCTGGTCCACCGCCCCATGCGCGACAGGTTGGCCAGCGCCAGCATCACCGCGCCGACCACGGTCAGGAACACGCCGGTGTCGAAGGCCATCGCGCTGGCGAGCTCGAACTCGCCCACCAGCGGCAGGTGGAAGTGGCCGAAGGTCGAGGTCAGGAAGGGCTGGTCGAGCACCATCGCGCCCGCCCCGGTCGCAGCGGCGACCAGCACGCCGGAGCCGATCATCGCGTGGTAATTGACCTTGACCCGGTGCGCGGCCCAGCCGAAGCCGCTTGCCATGTACTGCATGATCAGCGCGATCGACACCACCAGCGCGGCGATGAAGCCGCCGCCCGGCTGGTTGTGGCCGCGCAGGAAGATGTAGGCGCCGACCAACATCGCCAGCGGCAGCATCACCCGGGTGGCGACCACCATGATCAGCGGATGGCGGTCGGCCGACTGCGGCAGGTCGGGCGACCACGCGCTCAGGCGGCGACCGACACGGCCGAACAGCGCGCCGTCGAGCAGGGCGTAGATGGTCAGCGCGGCGATGCCGAGCACGGTGATCTCGCCGAAGGTGTCGAAGCCGCGGAAGTCCACCAGGATCACGTTCACCACGTTGGTGCCGCCGCCGCCCGACACCGAGTTCTCCAGGTAGTAGTGCGACAGCGAGGTGCCGTCGCGGGTCAGCATCGCCCAGCTCGCGCCCGCCATGCCCAGGCCGGCGATCACCGCCAGCACGCCGTCGCGCAGGTGGCGCACCGGATCGGCGCGCACCGACGAACTCGCCGGCCCCTGCTTGGGCAGGAAGTAGAGCGCGAGCAGGATCAGGATCACCGTCGCCACCTCCACCGAGATCTGCGTCAGCGCGAGGTCGGGCGCGGACAGGTAGATGAAGGCCACGCACACGATCAGGCCGACTGTGCCCGCCACCAGCACCGCCAGCACGCGGCGGCGGAACAGCGCCACGGTGAGCGCGCAGCCGCCCACCAGCAGCACCCAGGCCACGATCGCCGCCGGATGCGCGGGGAGCAGCTCGCGCGTTCCCGCCGCATGCGGCGCGTTGAAGAAGGCGGCGAAGCCGACGGCGGTGAATGCGGTCAGCGCGAACGCCAGGTAGCGCTGCAGCGAGCCGTTGTGCACGCCGTGGGTCATGCGCTGCGCGAGCGTCTCCGCCACGGCGATGAAGGCGTCGAACATCGCCTTGGCCTCCGGATGCGGGCCGGCCTGCCAGGCCGCGCGCACGCGGGCATAGGCCGCCAGCGCAGCGAGGCCGACCACCACCGCGACCGCCGACAGGCCGAGCGCCGGGGTGACGCCATGCCACAGCGCGAGGTGGTAGTCCATCAGCGCGCCGCCGGTCACCGCGCGCGCCACCACCGCCACCAGCGGTCCGGCCACGGTGTCGGGGAAGAGCCCGATCGCCACCACCAGCACCACCAGCAGCGCCGGCGGCAACCACATGCCGGCAGGAGGATCGTGCGGCTTGTGCGGGTAGTCGCTGCGGCGCGGGCCGAAGAACACATGCACGACGTAGCGAAACGAGTACGCGACCGAGAAGCAGGCCGCCAGGGTGGCCAGCGCGGCCACGATCCAGCCATTGCCCAGCCAGACGGTGTCGACCGCCTCGTGGAGCATCATCTCCTTGGAGATGAAGCCGTTGAAGGGCGGCAGGCCGGCCATCGACGCCCCAGCGACCATCGCCATGGTCGCGGTGACCGGCATCAGCTGCAGCAGGCCGCCGAGGCGCCGGATGTCGCGCGTGCCCGCCTCGTGGTCGACGATGCCGGCGTTCATGAACAGCGCCGCCTTGAAGGTGGCGTGGTTGAGGATGTGGAACACCGCCGCGACCGCCGCCAGCGGCGTGCCGAAGCCGAGCAGCATGGTCACCAGGCCGAGGTGGCTGACGGTGGAATAGGCCAGCAGGCCCTTGAGGTCGTCCTTGAACAGCGCAATCCCGGCCGCCACCAGCATGGTTACCAGCCCGGTGGTGGCCACCAGGTAGAACCATTCGGTGGTGCCCGCGAGCACGGGCCACATGCGCGCCATCAGGAACAGGCCCGCCTTGACCATGGTCGCCGAGTGCAGGTAGGCCGACACCGGGGTGGGCGCCGCCATCGCGTGCGGCAGCCAGAAGTGGAACGGGAACTGCGCGCTCTTGGTGAAGCAGCCGGCGAGGATCAGCACCAGCGCCGGCAGGTACAGCGGCGAGGCCTGGATCGCTTCCTTGCTGTGCAGGATGTCGGTGAGGTTGTAGGAGCCGGCGATGTCGCCCAGGATCAGCATCCCGGCGATCATCGCCAGCCCGCCGGCGCCGGTCACGGTGAGCGCCATGCGCGCGCCCTGGCGGCCTTCGGGCAGGTGCTTCCAGTAGCCGATCAGCAGGAAGGACGACAGGCTGGTCAGCTCCCAGAACACCAGCAGCAGCAGGATGTTGTCCGACAGCACCACGCCCACCATCGCGCCCTGGAACAGCAGCAGGTAGGTGTAGAACACGCCCATCGGGTCGTCCTTGGCGAGGTAGAAGCGCGCATAGACGATGATCAGCATGCCGATGCCGAGGATCAGTCCGGCGAAGAACAGCCCCAGGCCATCGAGGAAGAAGCTCGCCTGCAGGCCCAGCGCCGGCAGCCAGTCCCAGCTCGCGGTCACCACCTCGCCGCGGAACACCGCCGGCGCATTGGACATCAGCAGGGCGAAGGCCAGCAGCGTGAACACCAGGGTGCTGGCGGCGCAGGCGCTGCGGCCGGCGCGGATCATCAGCGCCGGGAACAGCGCGCCGATGAAGGGCAGCAACACGATCAGGACGAGACTCATCGAGGCATCCGGCAGGGGTCGGGGTGACAGGAAGGAGATGGCTACGGAGGAGCGGACTCGGACGAGGACGAGGACGCTCGCGCCGCAGGCCGCGCCAGTCGCGGCGGACCGTGTGTTTTGGCCAAAGTATATAGCGAAGCCGGCCAGGGCCGTCGTGATGCGCTATTTCACTAGGCGAAATCGATTCCTGCGGTTACCATTTCACCAGATGATATCGCCTGCACCATTTTGAGTCTGCCGTGGCCACCAACAAGACCGAATCCAGCACGACCAGCGAAGCCAAGACCTCGATCCAGGTGATCGAGCGCATGATGAAGCTGCTCGACGTGCTCGCCCAGCACGCCGACCCCGTCCCGCTCAAGCAGCTCGCGCTCGAGACCGGGCTGCACCCCTCGACCGCGCACCGCATCCTGGGGGCGATGACGCACAGCGGCTTCGTCGAGCGCTCGGACGCCGGCATCTATCGGCTGGGCATCCGCCTGCTCGAGCTGGGCAGCATCGTGAAGTCGCGCATCTCGCTGCGCGAGACGGCGATGCCCTACATGCTCAAGCTGCACGCCGCCACCGGCGAGAGCGTGAACCTGGGCGTGCGCGCCGGCGACGAGATCGTCTATGTCGAGCGCACCTCGAGCGGCCGCGCCTCGGTGCGCGTGGTGCACATCGTCGGCGCGCGCGCGCCGCTGCACACCACCGCCACCGGCAAGCTGTTCCTGGTCGAGGACGGACTCGAGCGCATCCGCGACTACGCGCGCCGTACCGGCCTGCCGGCCTCGACCCCGGCCTCGATCACGACCCTGCCCGCGCTGGAAAAGGAACTCGATCGCGTGCGCCGCCACGGCGTGGCCTTCGACCTCGACGAGGTGGAAGCGGGCGTGCGCTGCATCGCCGCCGGCATCCGCGACGACGGTGGCGAACTGGTCGCCGGCCTGTCGCTGTCGACGCCCTCGGAACGCTTCAATCCCGACTGGGCGCCGCTGGTCAAGGAGACGGCCGACGAGATCTCGCGCGCGCTCGGCCATCTGCCGGCACGCGCCTGACGCCGCGTCCATGAAGAAGCGCCGGGATCTGCGCCCGGCGCCGCGTCATCAGCCGTCGATGCCCTTGCCGGCGGCCGCGACGCGCTGCGTCGTGTTCTGCTCGAGCCACTTGCGCACGCGCTTGGCGTCAGCGGTGCGGGTGTAGCGCCCCTGCGAATCCATCAGCACCATCACCACCGGCTGCTGGTGCAGCCAGGTCTGCATCACCAGGCAGCGCCCCGCTTCGGAGATGTAGCCGGTCTTGGACACGCTGATCGCCCACTCCGGGCTGCGCACGAGGCTGTTGGTGTTGCCGAAGCGGTGCGTGCGGCCATTGATGTCGACGTAGCGTTCGGGCGAGGTCGAGAACTGGCGGATCAGCGGATAGGACGCCGAGGCCGCGACCAGCTTGGCGAGGTCGCGCGGGCTGGAGACGTTGGCCGGATTGAGGCCGGTGCTGTCGTGGAAACGGGTGTTCCACAGGCCGAGCAGGCGCGCCTTGACGTTCATCGCCTCGACGAACGCGGCTTCGCCACCCGGGTAGTTGCGCGCCAGCGCGGAGGCCGCACGGTTCTCCGACGACATCAGCGCCAGGTGCAGCATGTCCTCGCGCGTCAGCGTGGTGCCGAGCGACAGCCGCGAACCGGTGCCCTTGAGGCGGTCGATGTCGCCCTCGGTGATGACGAGTTGCTCGGACAGGCCCAGGCCGGAATCGAGCACGACCATCGCCGTCATCAGCTTGGTGATGGAGGCGATCGGCAGCACCGCCGAGCCGTTGCGCTCGAGCAGCACCTCGCCGGTGTTCTGGTTGATCACGTAGAAGGCGCTGGAACCCAGCACCGGCATGCCCCCGGCGTCGACGGCGAGCGCCTCGTCGGGCTCGCTGGCCAGGACCGCCGCCGGAGCAAGCGCCGCCGCGGCCGGCGCGGCCTTGCGCAGGGTCACGCGCACCGGCGCCGCCTTGCCGCGTGCCCCCGCCTTCGCGGCCGACTTCTTGGTGGCCTTCGCCTTGCTCGCCACCTTGCCCTTCACGGCCGGCTTGGCCGCCGCTTTCTTCGCCGCAGCCGAGCTGGCGGCGGCCGCCTTCGGCTTGACCGCGACCTTCTTCGCAGTGCTCTTGGCGGTCGCCGCAGCCTTCGCGGAGGTCCGGCTGGTACTGGTGGCGGCATTGGCCGCTCCGGATTGCAGCGCGAACAGCGCGGCAAAGGCGGCGACGAGGACTCTGAGCTTCATGGCGGCGGCAGGCAGAAAGGGGAGCAGGCGGGGTGCACTGCGTTTCGGTTTAAAAATAAGCAGATACAAAAAGGATTTCAAGCCGTTTCGAAGAACGGCGTGAAATTTTCCCACATTCGCGACGGATCGGGCCGCGCCGCGCGTAAGAAATGCGCCTGCGCACCGCCCGCCACCCCCTACTCCAGGCGCAGGAAGCGCCGCAATTCGGGCGCGCGCGCCATCGCGTCGTGGTAGCCGAGCTCGATCAGCGCACGGATGAAGCCGGGCTCGAACAGCAGGTAGGAGAGCAGCGTCGATCCCTCGCGGCGCAGTGTCCCCAGGCCGCGCAGCACGGTCCGCAGCAGTGCCGGCAGGCTGCGGGCGTGACGACCCGCGATCGTATCCAGCCGTTGCGAGGGCAGGATGACCAGGGTCTCGATCGGACGGAACGGAATGCCCGCCGCCGTGCGCTGCGCGGGCGCGATCCGCCCCACGGTGTCGTTGATGCGCGTCAGGCTCTCGAGGTCCACCTCGAGCGTGTCGAGGAAGATGCTGGACAGGGCGTGACCGGCGATCTGCGCCGGCGAGGGATAGCGCTCGGCGCGCACCCGCCCCTCCTCCGCAGTGCGTCCGGCGCCGATCACCAGGATGCGGTCGGCGCCGAGGTGGATCGCCGGGCTCACCGGCGCGAGCTGGCGCATCGAGCCGTCGCCGAAGTACTCGCGATGGATCCTGACCGCGGGGAAGACGAAGGGCAGCGCCGCGCTGGCCATCAGGTGCTCGATGTGCAGTTCGCTGCGCACCCCCACCCGCTGCGCGCGCCGCCACGGCAGGATGTCGATCGAGCCCTGGAAGAAGGCGAGGCTCTCGCCGGTGCCATAGCCGGAGGCGGTCACGCTCACCGCATGCAGATCGCCGCGCTTGATCGCCGGATCGATCGCCGACAGGTCCAGCACGCGCTCGAGCAGGGCCTGCAGCGGCGCGTTGTCGAGCAGGGAGCGCGGTGTCTGGCGCAGCAGCCAGCCGCCGAACAGCGCCGAGCCCCAGCGCAGACCGCTGCCGAACAGCGCCGCCGGATCGACGCGATAGACGTCGTGCGCATGCAGCCCGCGCCACACGCGGTCGATGTGGCGCACGCCGCGGCCGAAGTCGGCCGCATGCACGGCGAGCGCGGCGGCGTTGATCGCGCCGGCCGAGGTACCGCACAGGATGGGAAAGGGATTGCCCGGGCGCCTGCCACGAATCTCGCGGATGGCCTTGAGCACGCCGACCTGATAGGCCGCGCGCGCGCCACCGCCGGTGAGTACCAGTGCCGCGCGCCCCTCGTGCCCGTCCATCGCCCGCCCCCGCTCACGTCCCGGCGCCAGCATGGCGCAGGGCGCGAGCGGCAGGCAAGGGCAAATGTCGCGCCGCCGTCCTCAGCCCGCCTGGCCGGCCTCGACCACGGTGAGCGCGGTCATGTTGATGATGCGGCGCACGGTGGCCGAGGGGGTCAGGATGTGCACCGGCTTGGAGGCGCCGAGCAGGATCGGACCCACCGTCATGCCGCTGCCGGCCGCGTTCTTCAGCAGGTTGAAGGCGATGTTGGCCGCATCGAGCGTCGGGAAGATCAGCAGGTTGGCGTCCTCGCGCATCTTGGCGTTGGGGAAGATCTGCAGGCGGTGCCTGGCGTCGAGCGCCGAGTCGCCGTGCATCTCGCCCTCGACCTGCAGCTCGGGGTGACGCTCGTGCAGCAGGCGCAGCGCGGTGCGCATCTTCTCGGCGGTCGGCGAATCGGCCGAGCCGAAGGACGAGTGCGACAGCAGCGCGATGCGCGGCTCGATGCCGAAGCGCTTCATCTCCTCGGCGGCGAGCCGCGTCATCTCGACCACCTGCTCCGGCGTCGGGTCGTAATTGACGTAGGTATCGGCGAGGAAGACCGTGCGCTCGGGCAGGTTCAGCAGGTTCACCGTGTACAGGTTGTCCACGCCCTCGCGACGACCGAGCACGGTCTCGACGAACTCGCGGTGCAGACGGTGCATGCCGTAGGTGCCGCAGATCAGGCCGTCGCCGTAGCCGAACTTGAGCAGCAGGGTGCCGATCAGCGTGGTGCGGCGGCGCACTTCCTTCTTGGCGTACTCCACCGACACGCCGCGGCGCTCCATCAGGCTGTGGTAGTGCTGCCACAGCTCGTTGAAGCGCGGATCGGAGTCCGGGTTGACCAGCTCGAAGTCGCGCTCGGCCGCCATGCGCAGGCCGAAGCGCTCGATGTTGTTGATCACCACGTCCGGACGGCCGATCAGGATCGGACGCGCCAGGCCTTCGTCGACGACCTGCTGCACTGCGCGCAGCACCTTCTCGGATTCGCCCTCGGAGAAGATGATGCGCTTCGGGTTCTTGCGCGCGGCGGCGAACACCGGCTTCATGATCAGGCCGGAGTGCCAGATGAAGTTGTTGAGCTGGCCGCGGTAGGCGTCCCAGTCGGCGATCGGGCGCGTGGCCACGCCCGAGGCCATGCCGGCCTCGGCCACCGCAGGCGCGATCTTGACGATCAGGCGCGGGTCGAAGGGACGCGGGATGATGTACTCGGGGCCGAAGCCGCCGACCTTCTCGCCGTAGGCGGCGGCGACGATGTCGCTCTGCTCCACCCGCGCCAGTTCGGCGATCGCCTTCACCGCGGCGAGCTGCATCTCGTCGGTGATGGTGGTCGCGCCGACGTCGAGCGCGCCGCGGAAGATGAAGGGGAAGCACAGCACGTTGTTGACCTGGTTCGGGTAGTCCGAACGGCCGGTGGCGATGATGGCGTCGTCGCGCACCTTCTTGACCTCGTCGGGCAGGATCTCCGGGGTCGGGTTGGCGAGCGCGAGGATCAGCGGGTTCGCCGCCATCTTCGCCACCATCTCGCCCTTCAGCACGCCGCCGGCCGACAGGCCCAGGAACACGTCGGCACCCTCGATGACCTCGGCGAGCTTCCTGGCGTCGGTCTTCTTGGCGTAGCGCGCCTTGATCGGGTCCATCAGCGCGGTGCGGCCCTCGTAGACCACGCCCTCGATGTCGGTGACCCAGATGTTCTCGACCGGCACGCCGAGCTTGACCAGCAGGCCCAGGCAGGCGAGCGCCGCGGCGCCGGCGCCGGAGGTCACCAGCTTGACCTTCTTCAGGTCCTTGCCCTGCAGGTGCAGGCCGTTCAGGACCGCGGCGCCGACCACGATCGCGGTGCCGTGCTGGTCGTCGTGGAAGACCGGGATCTTCATGCGCTCGCGCAGCTTCGCCTCGATGTAGAAGCACTCGGGGGCCTTGATGTCCTCGAGGTTGATGCCGCCGAAGGTGGGCTCGAGCGCGGCGATCATGTCGATCAGCTTGTCGGCATCGGGCTCGTCGATCTCGAGGTCGAACACGTCGATGCCGGCGAACTTCTTGAACAGCACGCCCTTGCCTTCCATCACCGGCTTGGCCGCGAGCGGGCCGATGTTGCCCAGGCCGAGCACCGCGGTGCCGTTGGTGACCACGCCGATCAGGTTCGAGCGCGCGGTGAGCTCGGCCGCCTGCGCCGGGTCCTCCACGATCGCGTCGCAGGCCGCGGCCACGCCGGGCGAGTAGGCCAGCGACAGGTCGCGCTGGTTGGACAGCACCTTGGTGGGGGTCACCGAGATCTTGCCGGGGCGCGGATAGCGGTGATAGTCGAGGGCTGCTGCGCGAATCAGTTCATCCATGGTCTCGTTCCTGTCTCGTCCTGTTCCTGGAGGTGTACTTGCCCCGCGCGGCCTGCGGATCCGGTCCGTGCGACAGCCACGCATGCGGGATTATCGAACCATATCAAGTTTCGATGACCTTTCATATTGCGGAAACCCGCTCTGCAATACGAAAAGCGCCGATCAAACCCGGTCGCTCGCTGCAATTGCTCACGGTTCACCCACATCGCGGGGCAGCTGCCGTGGCATAATTATAGGCTTTCGACGACCACTCCTTCCCCGGAATGCGGTGGTCGCGGCACGGGCGCCAGGCGCCCCGCAGCCCGCCGGCCGGGCAGCTGCACGTTGTCCTCGATGGCCGACCGACGGGAATGGTTTCGCATCACAGCACGGGAGAGCTGTATACATGTCTCAGAACCACGCCCAGGCGGCCATTGCCGCTGCCCCCGAATACGTCCGCCACGAAGCCCTCAAGCAGTGGGTCGGCGAGATCGCCGCGCTGACCGAACCCGACCGCGTGGTCTGGTGCGACGGCTCGCAGGAGGAATACGACCGCCTGTGCGCCGAGATGGTCGAATCCGGCATGCTGATCAAGCTCAACCCGGAAAAGCGCAAGAACTCCTACCTCGCGTGGTCCGACCCGTCGGACGTGGCGCGCGTCGAGGACCGCACCTTCATCTGCTCGCAGAAGAAGGAAGACGCCGGCCCGACCAACAACTGGGAAGACCCCAAGGTCATGCGCGAGACCCTGAACGGCCTGTTCAGGGGTTCGATGCACGGCCGCACGATGTACGTGATCCCGTTCTCGATGGGCCCGCTCGGCAGCCCGATCGCCCACATCGGCGTCGAGATCTCCGACAGCCCCTACGTCGTCGTCAACATGCGCACCATGACCCGCATGGGCAAGGGCGCGATCGACGTGCTCGGCACCGACGGCGAGTTCGTGCCCTGCGTGCACACGGTCGGCGCCCCGCTCGCCCACGGCGAGAAGGACAGCCGCTGGCCGTGCAACCCGACCACCAAGTACATCGTGCACTACCCCGAGACGCGCGAGATCTGGTCCTACGGCTCGGGCTACGGCGGCAACGCCCTGCTCGGCAAGAAGTGCTTCGCGCTGCGCATCGCCTCCACCATGGCGCGTGACGAAGGCTGGCTGGCCGAGCACATGCTGATCCTCGGCGTCGAGTCGCCCGAAGGCGAGAAGTCCTACGTCGCCGCCGCCTTCCCGTCGGCCTGCGGCAAGACCAACTTCGCCATGCTGATCCCGCCGAAGTCCTTCGACGGCTGGAAGATCACCACCGTCGGCGACGACATCGCCTGGATCAAGCCCGGCCCCGATGGCAAGTTCCGCGCGATCAACCCCGAGTTCGGCTACTTCGGCGTCGCCCCCGGCACCTCGGAGAAGACCAACTACAACGCGATGGCCACGCTCAAGGAGAACATCATCTTCACCAACGTCGCGCTGACCGACGACGGCGACGTGTGGTGGGAAGGCATGAGCAAGGAAGCCCCGGCCCACCTGATCGACTGGCAGGGCAAGGACTGGACGCCCGAGATCGCCGGGGAAACCGGTCGCAAGGCCGCGCACCCGAACGCGCGCTTCACCGCGCCGGCCAGCCAGTGCCCGTCGATCGACCCGGCCTGGGAAGACCCCGCCGGCGTGCCGATCTCGGCCTTCATCTTCGGCGGCCGCCGCGCCACCACCGTGCCGCTGGTGTACCAGGCCTTCAACTGGAACTTCGGCGTGTACATGGCCTCGACCCTGGGCTCGGAGACCACCGCCGCCGCCTTCGGCGCGCAGGGCGTGGTGCGTCGCGACCCGTTCGCGATGCTGCCGTTCTGCGGCTACCACATGGGCGATTACTTCAACCACTGGCTGCGCATGGGCCACGTCGTCGAGGACACGCCGAAGATCTTCTGCGTCAACTGGTTCCGCATGGACGAGAAGGGCAACTTCATGTGGCCCGGCTTCGGCGAGAACATGCGCGTGCTGAAGTGGATCGTCGAGCGCTGCCAAGGCAAGGTCCAGGCCAAGGAAACCGCGCTGGGCTGGATGCCGCGCTTCGAGGACCTCGACTGGACCGGCGCCGAGATCACCCGCGAGGAGTTCGACGCCCTGACCAGGGTCGACACCGACGCCTGGCGCACCGAGCTCAACTCGCACAAGGAATGGTTCGACAAGCTGCAGGACCGCCTGCCGCGCCAGCTGGTGCTCAAGCGCGAGCTGTTCGAACTGGCGCTCAACACCGACTGAGGCCCGCTCCGCGGGAGCGGCGGCAGCCGCTCCCGCAGGGCAAGCACCCCGGCCACGGCCGACACCAGAAAGCGCCCCCGGCGCTTTTTGCTTTTCTGCACACAGGAACACCCGCCATGCACCGCTCACGCCGCCTCGACGACATCCAGCCCTTCCACGTCATGGAACTGCTGCGCCGCGCGCGCGAGCTCGAGGCGCAGGGGCGGGACATCATCCACATGGAGGTCGGCGAGCCCGACTTTCCCACGCCGCAGCCCATCGTGGCCGCCGCGCAGCGCTTCGTCGCCGGCGGCGACGTGCATTACACCCCCGCGCTCGGCCTGCCCGCGCTGCGCGAGGCGATCGCGCGCTTCTACCAGGACCGCGTACGGGCCGACGTCGCCCCCGAGCGCATCATCGTCACCGCGGGCGCCTCGGGCGCGCTGATGCTGGCGCTGGCCGCGACCACCGACCCCGGCGACGCCTGGCTGCTGCCCGACCCCGGCTATCCGTCCAACCGCCACCTGATCCGCAGCTTCGAGGGCGTGGCACGGGCGCTGGCGGTGGATGCCGCCACCCGCTACCAGCCCACTGCAGCCCAGGTCGACGCCGCATGGACCGCCGACACCCGCGGCCTGATGGTGGCCACGCCCTCCAACCCCACCGGCACGCTGCTGAGCGTGGGCGAGATCGCCGCGCTGCACCAGGTCACCCGCCGCCGCGGCGGCGTGCTGCTGGTCGACGAGATCTACCAGGGCCTGAGCTACGGCGTCGAGGCCGAGACCGCGCTCGCGCACCCGGCCCTCAACGCCGCCGACGACCTGTTCGTGGTCAACAGCTTCTCCAAGTATTTCGGCATGACCGGCTGGCGCCTGGGCTGGCTGGTGGTCCCGCCGGGCTTCGCACGCGAGATCGAGAAGCTCGCCCAGCACTTCTTCATCTCGCCGTCGACCCCGGCGCAGCACGCTGCGCTCGCCGCCTTCGCGCCCGGGACGATCGAGATCCTGGAGGCCCGCCGCCACGAATTCGGCGCACGCCGCGACGTGCTGCTGCCGGCGCTGCGCGAGCTCGGCTTCACCATCGCCACCGAGCCGCAGGGCGCGTTCTACGTCTATGCCGACGTGTCGCGCCTGAGCGAGGACTCGGAGGCCCTGGCGCGGCGCCTGATCGAGGAGGCCGGCGTCGCCGCCACTCCCGGCCTGGATTTCGGCCACCATCTGCCGCGCCACCACCTGCGCATCGCCTACACCACCCGCAGCGCGCGCCTGCTCGAGGCGGCCGAACGCATCCGCGCCCTCGGACTCGGCGCCTGAGCGGTCAACGACGACGGGCGGAGAGGATCTGCATCCACCCCGCCCGTCGCGAATCCGGACCTGCCCTCGCCTGCCGCGGCAGGCGGGCGCGCATCAGCCCGCCAGTTCGATGCTGGTGCGCGTGTCGGTACGCCCGGCGATCGTCATCAGCCGCTTCTTCAGCGCCATGACCTTGCGCGTATAGCGTGCCTTCGGATCCTTCAGTGCACCGTTGTAGTACTGCAGCGCGCGCTGCATGCTGCCGTAGCGCTGCAGGCCCTCGTGCAGCACGAGCGTGCCGACACGCACATTCACCACCGGATCGAACAGCGCATTGCGGCCGCGATTGGCGCCGAGCTTGTCCTTGTGGTAGCGCGGGATCACCTGCATCAGGCCCTGCGCGCCCATGTTGCTGACGGCACGCGGATTGAAGCTCGACTCCACCGCCATGATGGCCACGATCAGCAGCGGATCGAAGCCGAGCTCCTCGGCGTGGGTCTCGGCGGCGGCGAGCGCGGGCTCGATGGTGTTCTCGGAGACGCGGTAGGTGTCGGCGATCCAGTCGCGGACGCGCGCCATCTCGGCGGAGAGCTCGCCCTCATCCTGCGCGAAGGGATCGGCCCCCAGCGCGTCCATACCCTTCACCGCCGGCTTGGCCAGCTTCAGCGTGGGCTCGGGCGCGGACTCGGGTTCCGGTGCCAGACGGATCGGCGGGGTGTAGCTCAGCACCGGCGCCACCGTCGCCAGGGTCATCGGCGGCGACACCCGCAGACCGAGTCCCGAGGCCATCGCCAGCTCCGACACCGTCGGCTCCACCGCGGTGTCGACGAAGGTATCGCTGAAGCGCACCTGGGTCGGGCCGTCGGTGACGTTCGCCACATTCACCAGGCCGATGAGGCCGGCGGAAAGCATCACGCCGTGCGCGAGACCGAGCGCGACAACGCCCGCCTGACGCGCGAGCGCGTTGAATCGAGTTGCGTGTTTCATGGTGTCCTCCATGCTGTGGCCTGAGCCGCCGCCTCGCCCCGCCCCGGATGCGGGGCTCGGCACGGCACCGCCGCTGTGGGCGGTGCCGACATCGCGCGGCGGGTAGGCCACGACGATGGGCAAGCGAACTCGGTCGCCAGTAGGTGTTCAAGCCCGTCGCCGCAACCAGACGACGGACCCCGCGGTGCGAGCGTCCATGAAACTGCGTCTACCCCGGGATGGGGAGGCGCCGCACCGATCAGAAATTGATGAATTGTTGCAACGCAACAGGAAGCGAATTCTATTCGTGGCGAAGCATTTTGTCAAAACATGCTATCCGCGTCGCGCCCCGCCCGCATGTCATGCGTACCCGGAAAGCAGCGCGTGCAGCCGCTTCCAGTCGAAAAAAGGCCCCGGATCGGTCTTGCGACCGGGCGCGATGTCGGCGTGTCCGACCACCGCCTCGATCGGGTAGCGCCGCTTCAGGCGGGCGATCAGCGCCGCCAGGCGCTCGTACTGCACCGGCTCGAAGGGCATGGTGTCGCAGCCCTCGAGCTCGATGCCGACCGAGAAGTCGTTGCAGCGCTCGCGCCCGTTCCAGCACGACACCCCGGCATGCCAGGCGCGGCGCTCGGGATCGACGAAGCAGATCGTCTCGCCGTCGCGGCGGATGAAGTAGTGCGCCGACACCCGCAGGTGGTGGATGCTCGCGTAGTAGGGATGCGCCTCGGGGTCGAGGGCGTTGGAGAACAGCTGCTCCACGCCCGGCCCGCCGAACTCGTCGGGCGGCAGGCTGATGGCGTGGACGACGATCAGCCGCACGGTCTCGCCGGGCGGGCGTTCGTCGTGGTTGCAGCACAGCGGGGTCAGGTCCTTCATGGATTCAGCACGGCGGCGGAAAGCCGGGAGTCTGCCCGATTTCCGCCTACTTGGTATCGACGTAGCCGATGCTGAACTGCGGCGCGCTGTTGATCACGTCCCAGCCCACCGTGGCCGCGCCGCTCTCGAAGGTGCGTCCGACGCCGAGGTCGAGGCCGACGCGGTTCATCATCGGATACCAGCTCGCGCCCACCGAGGCCACCGTGCGGTCCTCGCGGTCATCCGACAGCACCTTCACCGACAGGCCGGGCCCGCCACCGCCGAAGTTGTAGTTGATGCCGAACATCACCGCGGGATCGGCATGGGCCGACATGGCGGCAAGGGCGAGGATCGAGCCGGCGAGCACTCTGCGCATGGTCTTCATCTCCTGATCGAGTCGCGAACACGCCCGCTGCGGGGGGGCGAGCCTCGGAGGGACAGCCATGGCGGGGAAAAGTTGGCGGCAGATACGTTCTGATGCAGTTCGGCGCATCCACCGCCGCTCGCCAGGCTCAGAAGCTGTGGCGCAGGCCCAGGTTCACACCGCGCTGGTAGCCGTCCCCGCCCGCGACCCCGCCCGCCATCGCGTCGCCGATCGAGGCGTACAGGCCGCTGTCCTTGGCGGCGCGGTTGTTGTCGATGTCCGCGTACACCGCGTACAGCGCGGTGCGCTTGGACAGCGCGTGCTCGTAGCCGAGCGCCCACTGGCCGACCTCGGCATCCGCGCCGCCGGCCACGACTTCTGTGAGGCATAGGGGGGTCAGGTCTTTCATTTGCTCACAGTCCGTTGAGGCCGCCGTGCCTCACGCCCCTTGGCGACGATGCGGCTGATCGAACTGTAATGCAGGCCGAAGAAAGCAGCGAGTTGGGCATAGGTAAAGTCGCCGGAATCGGCCGCCTCGAGGATGGCCTGGTCTCGTGAGGGAAAACGCTCGACGTAGGTGTCGAGGGCCACACCCTTCGGGCGTCGCTGCATCCTGGGCACCTCGCTCAAGCGTTCATCGTCGGCGAAGCTGCTCGCCATGCGACCCGCAAAGTCCTTGCTGCCCAGGTAGATCTGCGCATTCAGGCCCTCCCAGATGGGCGGAAGACCGACGCCGGCGCGCACGAAGTCTTCGTAGCGGCCGATGGCGCGCGACCGCACTTCGCCAAACTGGCCCAGGACCCAGTTCGTCGCCAACCATGACGGCGCCTCCACCCGGCCGAGCAGCGCGCGATGGCTGCTCCACGGCCAGTCCGCCGCATCCTTGCACAGTCCGGCACGCACCGGATTGAGCACGACATAGCGCGCGAGCTCCACGAGGTAGGCGTCCGCCTCCACGAGGATCGCCTTGTAGCGCCCCTGGAAAACGTGACCGACACGACCATAGCGGCGATTGACCGCCTGCGTGTACACCCCGTTCAGCTGCCGCATGCCGCGCGCAAGGTTTGCTTCGGCAGTCTCCACGACGACGTGGTAGTGATTGCCCATCTGGCACCACGCATGACAGCGCCAGTTGAAGCGCTCGCAGACCTCACCGAAGAGATCTAGCCACGTCCGCCGGTCGGCATCGTCACCGTAGATCATCTCGCGCCGATCGCCGCGCGAGGTCACGTGGTACACACCGCCCGAAAGCTCGATTCGCAACGGCCGCGCCATGATGCCCATCCCTTGAAAGGAGAGCCCGGATTATGCGTACGCCATTTTTCGTCCGCAAGCCCGTCACGCATCACCCGGCACGTGGGATGAGCAGGTGAAAGACCTGCCCCCGAAGTTGCCCGAACCTAGAGCGGAAGAACCACACGCATCTGGAGACCGCGCGTGAGCAAATGAAACACCTGATGCCGGAGCCTCGCGGAGGCTTGGGAGGCGTGCAAACCCGCGCTGCTCGAGCGCCTCGGCAAAGGACGCGCACGGGGTATTCCTTCCGAGGCTGCGGAACTCGTCGTCGCTACGCTCGACTCGGACAGTCCTCGCCTCTTCAGGAACACCCCGCACGCATCCACGGACCGCTCGTGAGCAAATGAAAGACCTGACCCCGAAGC
>JARRBR010000058.1 GCA_029982755.1 Rhodocyclaceae bacterium | reverse complement strand
CTACGCGGGTCCGTCGCATCCGCACACCGCTCAGCAGCCGCAAGTTCTCGAGATCTGAAGGAGCCGATAGATGGCTGTCACTTACAACTACGGTACCGGCCGCCGCAAGACCGCGGTCGCTCGCGTGTTCATCAAGCCGGGCACCGGCAACATCGTCGTCAACGGCAAGCCGGTGGACGAGTTCTTCTCCCGTGAGACCGGCCGCATGATCGTGCGTCAGCCGCTGGTCCTGACCGGCAACGAAGGCAAGTTCGACATCATGGTCAACGTCGTCGGTGGTGGCGAGTCCGGCCAGGCCGGCGCCGTGCGTCACGGCATCACCCGCGCGCTGGTGGACTACAACGCCGAGCTGAAGGGCGAGCTGCGTGCCGCCGGCTTCGTGACCCGCGACGCCCGTGAGGTCGAGCGCAAGAAAGTCGGTCTGCGCAAGGCTCGTCGCGCCAAGCAGTTCTCGAAGCGCTGATCTTCGCGCACGCTGCAGTATCTGCGAAGCCGCCCCTCGGGGCGGCTTTCGTGCTTTCCGGCGGCGTCTTGCCCGCGAGCGGGTAGACGTCGGCCTGCTTCGGCAGCGGTAACGCCTTGTTAACCGCTCGCGTCCGCCGATGATGAGATAATCAGCGCTTCAGTCTTTCGCTGCGAGGAACAAGCATGATCAAGGTTGGAGTCGTAGGCGGTACCGGATACACCGGCGTCGAGCTGTTGCGTCTGCTGGCGCGCCACCCCGGCGTCGAGCTGACCGCCATCACCTCGCGTGGCGAGGCGGGGATGGCCGTGTCGGACATGTTCCCGAGCCTGCGCAAGCGCGTGAACCTGAAGTTCGTCACGCCGCAGGACGCCGCGCTCGAGAACTGCGATGCGGTGTTCTTCGCCACGCCCAACGGCATCGCGATGAAGCAGGCTGCGGAGCTCGTCGCCGCCGGCGTGCGTGTGATCGACCTCGCTGCGGATTTCCGCATCCGCGACGTCGCCGAGTGGCAGAAGTGGTACGGCATGGAGCACGCCGCGCCCGAACTCGTCGCCGAGGCGGTGTACGGCCTGCCGGAGGTCAATCGCGAGCAGATCCGCGGTGCGCGCGTGCTCGCCAACCCGGGCTGCTATCCGACCGCCGTCCAGCTCGGCTTCCTGCCGCTGGTCGAGGCCGGCCTGATCGACACCGAGCACCTGATCGCCGACGCCAAATCGGGCGTGTCGGGTGCCGGCCGCAAGGCCGAGGTGCATACGCTGCTGCCCGAGGCGGCCGACAGCTTCAAGGCCTACGGCGTGCCGGGTCACCGCCACCTGCCCGAGATCCGCCAGGGGCTGTCGCTCGCGGCGGGGCGGCAAGTCGGGCTGACCTTCGTGCCGCACCTGACGCCGATGATCCGCGGCATCCATGCCACGCTCTACGGCCGTCTGAAGCCGGGTGTCGATGCCTCCGATCTGCAGGGGCTGTACGAGCAGCGCTACGCGGGCGAGGCCTTTGTGGACGTGATGCCGGCAGGCAGCCACCCCGAGACGCGTTCGGTACGGGCGTCGAACCTTTGCCGCATCGCGGTCCATCGTCCGCAGGGCGGCGATACCGTGGTCGTGCTGTCGGTGATCGACAACCTCGTCAAGGGTGCCGCCGGTCAGGCGATCCAGAACCTCAACATCATGTTCGGCTTCGACGAGGAAGCCGGCCTGGACATCGTTCCGGTCAGCCCCTGACGGGAACTTGCAGCACGGACGACGATCCGATTTTGACGGTTGGGCCGCGGACGGCGCATCATCCGCGGCACGCCCCTACAGAGGAGAAAACATGAGCGCAGAAGTCGCAACCCCCGATATCCTGGTCTTTACCGACAGCGCCGCGAACAAGGTCCGCGAGCTGATCGAAGAGGAAGGCAACCCCGAGCTCAAACTGCGCGTCTTCGTGTCGGGCGGCGGGTGCTCGGGCTTCCAGTACGGTTTCACTTTCGATGAGGAAGTGAACGAGGACGATACCACCTTCGAGAAGAACGGCGTGATGCTGCTGGTCGATCCGATGAGCTATCAGTATCTGGTCGGTGCCGAGATCGACTACACCGAAGGCCTGGAAGGCTCGCAGTTCGTGATCCGCAATCCGAACGCAACGAGCACCTGCGGCTGCGGTTCGTCGTTCTCGGCCTGACGGCCTCAGTCAGGGCGACAATGAAAAACGGGGCGCTTCGGCGCCCCGTTTGCTTTGGATGCCCCGCGCGCTGCTGCTCACTGCGTGCTGGCGAGCTCGTAGTTGAGCAGCGCGAAGCGCTGGCGCAGGTGGGCGGTGTCGCGCCTGAACTTGGCGAGTTCCTTGTCGTTGAAGGAGTCCGCCATCGGCAAGGCGACAGTCATCGGGTTGGCCGGTACCTTCTTCAGGTGCACCTCGTAGTGCAGGTGCGGGCCGGTGCACCAGCCGGTGCAGCCCACGTAGCCGATCACGTCTCCCTGGCTGACGCTCTGGCCCTTGCCGAGGCCCTTGGCGAAGCCGTTGAGGTGCGCGTAGTGGGTGGTGATATCGTTGCGGTGCTTGAGCACGATCAGGTTGCCGAAGCCGCGCTGGGTGCCGATGAACTCGATAGTGCCGTCGGAGGTGGCCATGATCGGCGTGCCGACCGGGGCGGCGAAGTCGGTGCCGTTGTGGTCGCGCCAGCCGCCGTGGACCGGGTGCACGCGGCGGCCGAAGTTTGAACTCACGCGCGAGAACGCCAGCGGCGAGCGCAGGAACCCCTGCTGCAGGCTCTTGCCGTCATCGCTGTAGTACTGCTCCTTGCCGCTGGGGCCGCGGTACAGCACCACGGCGTGGCGTTCGCCGTTGTTGATGAACTCCGCGGCCAGGATGCGGCCGGCGCTGACCGGGTTGCCTTCCTCGTAGATGGCCTCGTAGACCACATTGAAGCGGTCGCCCTTGCGCAGGTCGCTGTGGAAGTCGATCCAGGTGCCGAAGATCGTGGCGAGCTGGCTGGCGACGTTGTCGGGCAGGCCCGCGGCGTCGGTGGCGGCGAACAGGGAGCTGGTGACCGTCCCCGAGCGCATCTCGACCATCTTCGTCTGCGTCGTGCTCGTCGCCTCGCGCAAGGCGAGACCGGACTCGCCGCGTTCGAGCACGACGCGCTCGGTGCTGTTGCCGATCGGCAGCGTGAACGACATGACCTTGCCGTCGGGAGACACCACAGCGGTGACCGAACGGCCGGCACGCAGCTGGCGGATGGCCTGCTTGCCGACGTCGGCGCCGCTCAGGTGGGCGAGCGCCTCGGCGTCGTCGATGCGCAGGCGGTTGAAGATGGCCTGGAGGGTGTCACCGGCCTGAATGCGCTCGGTGTGGACGAAGGGGAGCGCCGCTTCCTCGACGGCGATGCTCGCCGCCGGCACGGGGAGGCTCTCGACCACGCGCGCGAACGGGATGTCGGCGGGGGCGGTGTCGGGTGCGACGGCGGTGGCGGCCACCACGCCCATCAGCGACACGCCGGTCACGCCTGCGGCGATCCAGGTGCGCGGGCGGGAGAGGAGACGGGCCGGCAGATCGGCTAGAATTCGGGTCTTTCTGGCCTTCATGTGCTCGCTGGGCTGGAATGGGTGAAAAAAATTTGCGGAAGTTTAGCAAAGTTATTCCCCTGATCGGGAAGGTATTTTTGGAGAAATTGAATGACTGATGTCCAGGCGGCGATCGACCTGATCAAGCGCGGCACCGACGCCCTGCTGATCGAGGCCGAACTGGTCGAGAAACTCAAGCGTGGTCGCCCGCTGCGGGTGAAGGCCGGCTTCGACCCCACCGCACCCGATCTGCATCTCGGTCACACCGTGCTGATCAACAAGATGCGCCACTTCCAGGAGCTCGGGCATCAGATCCAGTTCCTGATCGGGGACTTCACCGGCATGATCGGCGACCCCAGCGGAAAGAACACGACCCGCCCGCCGCTGTCGCGCGAGCAGATCATGGAGAACGCGAAGACCTACCAGGACCAGGTGTTCAAGATCCTCGACCCGGAGAAGACCGAGATCTGCTTCAACTCGGCCTGGATGAACGACCTCGGCTCGGCGGGGATGATCCGCCTGGCGTCGCAGCAGACCGTGGCGCGCATGCTCGAGCGCGACGACTTCGCCAAGCGCTACGGCAACAACCAGCCGATTGCGATCCACGAATTCCTCTACCCGCTGTGCCAGGGCTACGACTCGGTGGCGATGAAGGCCGACGTCGAGCTCGGCGGCACCGACCAGCGCTTCAACCTGCTGATGGGGCGCGAGCTGCAGAAGCACTACGGCCAGGAGCCGCAGTGCGTGGTCATGGTGCCGCTGCTCGAGGGGCTCGACGGCGTCAACAAGATGTCGAAGTCGCTCGGCAACTACATCGGCATCGCCGAGCCGGCGAAGGAGATCTTCGGCAAGACAATGTCGGTGTCGGACACGCTGATGTGGCGCTACTACGAGCTGCTGTCGTTCCGCTCGACGGCCGAGATCGGGCGGCTGCGCGCCGAGGTCGAGGGCGGGCGCAACCCGCGCGACGTCAAGGTCCTGCTGGCGCAGGAGTTCGTCGCCCGCTTCCACGGGCAGCGCGCGGCGGAGGAGGCGCTCGCCGACTTCGAGGCCCGCTTCCAGCGCAATGCCATCCCCGACGACATCCCGCAGGTCAATGTGAACGTCGGTGCGGATGGTCTGCCGCTGTTCCAGGTGCTCAAGCAGGCGGGCCTCACCGGCACCACGTCGGAGGCGATGCGGATGGTGGAGCAGGGCGGGGTGCGCATCAACGGCGAGCGCGCCGAGGACAAGGGGCTCGTGCTGCGCGCCGGCGAGACCGTGGTGCTGCAGGTCGGCAAGCGCAAGTTCGCCTCGGTGGTGCTGCTTTGATCGTTTGCTGCTTCCGCTGCGGAGCCGGGCGATGAGCGCGGCCGCGGCCTCGCGCCCGATCGGCGTGTTCGATTCCGGCGTCGGCGGGCTCACCGTGGTGCGCGCGCTGATGGAGCGCCTGCCGCTGGAGGACATCGTCTATTTCGGCGACACCGCGCGCGTGCCCTACGGGGTGAAGTCGGTCGCCACCATCGAGCACTTCACCGCGCAGATCACCGAGTTCCTGCTCCAGCGCGACGTGAAGATGCTGATCATCGCCTGCAACACCATGGCGGCGGTCGCCGCCGAGGTGGTGCACCGGCTCGCCGCCGGCATCCCGGTGCTGGACGTGATCGAGGCCGGTGCGCGCGCCGCAGTGGCGGCTTCGCCGGGGCGGCGGATCGGGGTGATCGGTACGCCGACCACGATCAACAGCAACGCCTACGCTCGCCGCATGCACGAGCTCGATCCGACGGTGCGGGTGTATTCGCAGGCCTGCCCGCTGTTCGTGCCACTGGTCGAGGAGGGCTGGCTGGAGCACGAGGTCACCCGCCTCACCGCGCAGGAATACCTGCGCCCGGTGCTCGCCGAGGAGGTGGACAGCCTGGTGCTCGGTTGCACCCACTATCCGCTGCTCAAGCCGCTGCTGCGCGACGTGGCCGGGCTACACGTGCGCCTGATCGATTCCGCGCTGACCACGGCCGAATTCGCCGCCGAGCGCCTGCAGCAGGCGGGGCTTGCGCGCACCGGCGGCGTGGCGGATTACCGCTTCGTGGTCAGCGACGTGCCGCTGCGCTTCCAGACCATCGGCGAGCGCTTCCTCGGCCGTTCGCTGGGGACGGTGGAGAAGGTCGACTGGTGAGGCGTCCGGGCTGCCGCAGCCGGTCCGCCCTCCGGATCCTCGGGCGCCACAGACCTGCGTGTGCCGCCGCGTCGGCAGACTCCTTTTCTTCCGGCCCTCACGCCGGACCGCGCGCGACCGGTCGCGACGGGTCGGCGCACCATTCGCTCCACGAGCCGGCATAGAGGCGGGAGCCGGTCAGTCCTGCCGCCTCCATCGCCAGTGCATTCACGCACGCGGTGACGCCCGAGCCGCACTGGTGAATCACCTGACGCGGGCTGTGCGCGCCCAGCAGCGCGCCGAACTCCTCGCGCAGCACCGAGGCCTGCTTGAAGCAGCCATGGGCGTCGAGGTTGTCGCGGAAGAAGCGGTTGATCGCGCCCGGGATGTGGCCGCCGACCGGGTCCAGCACCTCGTTCTCGCCGCGGAAGCGGTCCGGGCTGCGGGCGTCGATCAGCACCATGTCGGGCTGCCCCAGGTGCTGACGCACGTATTGCGCATCGACGCGGTCGGCGCGCAGCGCCAGCGTGTAGGTGGCGGCGCGGGGTTCCGGCTCGGTGTCGTCGACGGCCTGTCCCGCCGCCAGCCAGGCCTGCAGGCCGCCGTCGAGGACCGCGACCCGATGATGACCGAACCAGCGCAACAGCCACCACAGGCGCGCGGCGAACATGCCGCCGGCGTCATCGTAGGCCACCACCTGGGAGTGATTGCCGACGCCGCAGCCCGCCAGCCGTGCGGCGAGCCGTGCCGGGTCGGGCAGCGGATGGCGGCCGTTGCTGCCGGTCTTCGCGCCCGACAGGTCCTCGTCGAGGTCGAGGAAGAACGCCCCGGGCAGATGGCCGGCTGCATAGGCCTGGCGGCCGAAGGCCGGATCGGCGAGATCGAAGCGGCAATCGACCACGATCCAGTCCGGATCGTGAATGCGCTGCGCTAGATCCAGCGCGCCGATCAGCGTCGAATAGGAGGCGCTCATGAACGCGCGCTCAGGCGTGCAGGCTCACTGCGCCGTCTCGGCCGCCTCGTCGGCGGCGAGCCAGGCGCGGGCCTCGTCCTCGTCGTCGAACACCCGGACCTCGGCATTGACGAACAGTTGCGACACCCAGGCGCTCCAGGTCAGCCACTGGTCCTCGGTCAGCACCGCGATGCGGCGGAAGTCGCCCGCGTGCTGGCGCGAGAACTTGATCTCTTCCCAGGCCACGTCGAGCGTGAAGCCGGCCATCTGGCGCAGGTCGAAGAGCAGGTCGACCTGGCCCTCGAACTTGATGTGGTAGTTCACCACATCCTCGAACTCCTTGTAGTCGGCCAGCGTGAATTCGCCGAATACGGTCACGGCGACCATCTTCTCGGTGTTCTCGGTGCTGATCATGACAGCCTCCATGGAATGGCCCGGGATGCAGCAACTATAGTCCGGACGCCGGTCCGGCTCAATTGCGCCGAGCCCGCAGGGCCGTGCCGCCGGCCGGGCGGGCGCCGGCTCACGCCGTCTTGCGCGTGCCCAGCGACACCAGGATGGCGCCGGCGACGATCAGGGCGATTGCCAGCCAGGCGCTCGCCGGCATGAGCTCGTCCCACAGCAGCATGCCGAACAGGCTGGCGAACACCACCGTCGCGTAGCTCAGGTTGGCGGACACCACGGTGCGGCCGTAGCGATAGGAGCGCGTCATCGCGAGCTGGGCGAGACCGCCGAACAGGCCGACGCCGAGCAGGGTGGCGAGCTGGCGGAGGTCCGGCAGGTGGAGGTCGCCGAACACGCTCCAGGCCAGGCCGATCACCGCGGTCATCAGCGAGAACCAGAACACGGTGCGCACTTCCGGTTCGCCCTTGCGGCCGAGTTCGCGCAGGCTGAGGTAGGCCAGGCTCGCCAGTGCCCCCGAACCGAGGCCGACGACCGCGCCCAGCCATTGCTCCGGCTGCAAGGTCGGGCGCAGCAGCAGGACGACGCCGGCGAAGCCCATCAGCACCGCGCCGGACGCGAGCGCGTTCAGGCGCTCGCCCATGAAGAGGGCGAGCAGCAGCGCTAGGAAGAGCGGCGAGGTGTAGTTGAGCGTGACCGCGGTCGCCAGCGGCAGCGCGCCGATGGCGAAGAAGTAGCACACCAGCGCGGTCGAGCCCGAGATGCTGCGCGACAGGTGCATGCGCCAGTGCGGGGTGCTCAGCGCGATGCCGCGGTTCCACGCCAGGCCGGCCATCATCAGCATGCTGACGAGACCGCGCCAGAACACGATCTCGCCGGTCGAGAAGGCGGACGACGCCAGCTTCACGCACACGCCCATGCAGGCGAACAGCAGGCAGGAGACGATCATCCAGAAGGCGGGCATGGTGCTTGCTGCATTGCAACGATACGGATGCGCATTGAACCACATCGTGGCGCGCGCGGGTTGCCGCGTTCCCGGGCTGGGCCGGGGGCGGGATTGGGGTTAGGCTGTCCTCCTCCTTCCCCGGTCCCGTGGAGGCAACATGGCTTACCTGCTCGCCCTCGACCAGGGCACGACCAGTTCGCGCGCCATCGTCTTCGATGCTTCCGGCCGCGTGTGCGGGCTGGCGCAGGCGGAGTTCGCCCAGCACTTCCCGGCATCCGATCGGGTCGAGCACGATCCGCAGGACATCCTGCGCACCCAGCTCGACTGCGCGCGCGAGGCGCTCGCCAACGCAGGCATCGCGGCACGCGAGGTGGCGGCGATCGGCATCGCCAACCAGCGCGAGACCACGGTGCTGTGGGAGCGTGCCAGCGGCCGCGCGCTGGCACCGGCCATCGTGTGGCAGGATCGTCGCACCGCTGCCGAATGCGCGCGCCTGCGCGCCGCGGGCTGGGCGGACGAGGTGCGCGAGCGCACCGGGCTGGAACTCGACCCCTACTTCTCGGCGACCAAGCTCGCCTGGCTGCTCGACCATGTGCCGGGGGCGCGCGAACGCGCCGAGCGCGGCGAACTCGCCTTCGGCACCATCGACAGCTGGCTGGTCTGGCATCTGAGCGGCGGTCGCCTGCACGTCACCGATCCCGGCAATGCCTCGCGCACGATGCTGTTCAATCTCTACGCCCTGGACTGGGATCCTGTGCTGCTCGCGCACTTCCGCATTCCGCCCGCGCTGTTGCCGCGGGTGGTGCCGAGCAGCGGGGTGTGCGGCGAGACCGAGCCGGCGCTGTTCGGCGCCGCGATCCCGATCGCCGGCATCGGTGGCGACCAGCAGGCGGCGACCTTCGGCCAGGGCTGCCTGCTGCCGGGCATGGCAAAGAACACCTACGGCACGGGCTGCTTCCTGCTGATGAATACCGGCGCCACGCCGGTAGCGTCGACCAACCGGCTGCTGAGCACGGTCGCCTGGTCGGGGGTGGAGGCGAATGCGAGCTACGCGCTCGAGGGCAGCGTGTTCATGGGCGGCGCGGTCGTGCAGTGGCTGCGCGATGCGCTCGGCCTGGTGAAGAAGGCCGCGGAGGTCGAAGCGCTCGCGGCCAGCGTGCCCGACAGCGGCGGCGTGGTGCTGGTGCCGGCTTTCACCGGGCTGGGTGCGCCGTACTGGGATGCGGCTGCGCGCGGCACCGTGCTCGGCCTGAGCCGCGGCAGCAGCGGCGCCCACATCGCGCGCGCCGCGCTCGAGTCGATCGCGATGCAGAGCGCCGATCTGGTCGAGGCCATGGCGCGCGACGGCGCGGCACCACTGCAGGAGCTGCGCGTCGACGGCGGCGCGGCGGCCAACGACCTGCTGATGCAGATGCAGGCCGACGTCCTGGGCGTGCCGGTGTTGCGCCCGCGCCTGCTCGAGACCACCGCCTTCGGCGCCGCCTGCCTCGCCGCGCTCGGCTGCGGCCTGTGGACGCGCCCCGACGCGATCGCCGCGCACTGGCAGCTCGACCGCCGCTTCGAGCCGCAATGGTCGGCGTCCCGCCGTGCCGAAGCGCGTGCGCACTGGGTGCGAGCGGTGGAGCGGGCGCGGGACTGGGCGCGCGGATGAACCCGCTGGGCCGCGATGCCCTGGTTGCACGGCTGTCGGCGACGCCGGCATGGGACGTCGTGATCGTCGGTGGCGGGGCGACCGGGCTGGGCTGTGCGGTCGATGCGGCGGCGCGCGGCCATTCGGTGCTGCTGGTCGAGGCGCGCGATTTCGCCGCCGGCACCAGTTCGCGCTCGACCAAGCTGATCCACGGCGGGGTTCGCTATCTGGCGCAGGGCCGGCTCGGCCTGGTGCGCGAGGCCCTGATCGAGCGCGCGCACCTGCTCCGCAACGCACCGGCGCTGGTGCGTCCGCTGCGCTTCGTCGTGCCGGCCCGCAGCCGCTGCGAGCGCGCCATGCTGGGTCTCGGGCTGGGTCTCTACGATCGCCTGGCCGGCGCGGGGCGGATCGAGTCCAGCGTCACGCTGGATCCGGCCGGCCTGCAGGCGGCGTTGCCGGGGCTGTGCGACGAAGGCCTCGCGGGCGGGGTCGCGTACTGGGACGCACAGTTCGACGATGCCGGTCTCGCCCTCGCCCTGGCCCGGAGCGCGAGCCGGCTCGGCGCGCTGGTGCTGAACCACTGCGCGCTGGTCGGGGTGGTGGTCGAGGCGGGCCGGGTGTGCGGCGTCCGCGTGCGGGATGCGGAGTCCGGGCGCGAGTGGGCGCTCAGAGCGCGCAGCGTGGTCAATGCCTCCGGCGTCTGGAGCGACGCCGTGCGCGCGCTCGCCGACCCGGGCGCGGTGCCGCGGCTGCGTCCGAGCCAGGGCATCCACCTGGTCGTCGACGGCGATTTCCTGCCCGGCGGCGATGCGCTGCTGGTGCCGCGCACCGCGGACGGCCGCGTGCTGTTCATGATTCCGTGGCTCGGCAAGCTGCTGATCGGTACCACCGACACGGCGCGCAGCGACCTGCCGGCGGAGCCCGAGCCGCTCGCGGGCGAGCTCGAGTTCCTGCTGACGACGGCCGCGCAATGGCTGCGCCGCCCGCCGGCGCCGGCCGACGTGCGCAGCATGTTCGCCGGGCTGCGCCCCCTGCTGGATGGCGAAGGGACGGGCACGACGCGGCGGCTTTCGCGCGAGCACCGGGTCGAGGTCTCGGTGCACGGACTGGTCAGCGTGATGGGCGGCAAATGGACGACCTATCGCTGCATGGCCGAGGACGCGATCGATGCCGCCGAGTCCGTGGCGGGCTTCGCGCGGCGGCCGTCGCCCACTGCGACGCTCAGGGTGGACGATCCGGCGGGCGGCGCGGATGAAGTCGACCCGGGGGGAGCGCCGCTGCTGCCCGGACTGCCCTGCTGGGGGGTGCTGCCGACTGCGAGGCAGGTGCGTCGGGCGGTGGGCGAGGCCTTCGCGCTCACCGTGGAGGACGTGCTCGCGCGCCGCAGCCGGGCGCTGTTTCTCGATGCGGCGTTGGCCGCGGCGGCGGCGCCGGCAGTGGCGCACATCATGGCGCACGAACTCGGCTGGTCGTCCGCGCGCGAGGCGGCCGAGGTCGCGGCCTTCGTCGCGCTGGCGGGGCGCTACCGGCCGCGCAGCGAGACGGTGGCCACCAGCCCGCCTTCTGGGTGATTGCGCAGGCTCACGTCGGCGTCCTGGCCGCGCAGCAGGTTGCGCGTGATCGCAAGGCCGAGTCCGGTGCCGCCGGTCTCGCGGTTGCGCGAGGACTCGGTGCGGTAGAAGGGCTCGAACACCTTCTCCAGCTCGGCTTCCGCCAGGCCCGGGCCATGGTCGCGGAGGCGAATCTCGAAGCCCTCGGGCGCGGCGGCCAGCTCGATGTCCACTTCGCCGCCGAACTTGACCCCGTTCTCGATCAGGTTCCACAAGGCCCGGCGCAGCGCCGCGGGCCGGCCCATGATCCGGCCCTGCGCATCCTCGGCGACGCGCACGGTCCAGCCCATGTCGTGCGCGTCCTGCGCCAGCGCCTGCAGCAGCGGGCCGAGCTCGATCGCCTGGACCGGGCTGCGCTCGTCCAGGCTGCGGGCGTAGGCCAGGCCTTCCCTGACCAGCCCCTGCATGGCGTCGAGGTCGGACTGGATGCGGGCGCGCAGGTTCTCGTCCTCGACCAACTCGGCACGCAGGCGCAGGCGCGTGATCGGGGTCTGCAGGTCGTGCGAGATTGCGGCGAGGATGCGGGTGCGCTCGGTGACGTGCTCGCCGATGCGGCGCTGCATCTGGTTGAAGGCGGCGGCGGCCTGGGCGACCTCGGTGGGGCCGGCGGTGTCCATCGGCGCGCGTCCGGGGTCCTCGCCCAGCGCGCGTGCGGCCGCCGCCATGCGCGACAGCGGCCGGGTGGCGATCCGCACCGCGATCCAGGTCAGCAGCCCGACGCCGAGCACCAGCGCGGCGAGGGCGGCGAAGAAGGGGCCGGGCTGGCGCGGCGCCAGGCCCGGAACGGGCGGGATGCCGGGCAGGCGCACCTGCAGCGGCGTGCCGTCGGCGAGCGGCAGCACGATCAGCAGGACCGGGTGGGGGCGGTCGCCGCGCGGGTGGATGTACAGCGTGGCGGGGCGCTGCGGCATGGTTTCGCGCAGCGCGGTCTGCAGGGGATGGTCCGGCGCGAGCGGGCGCAGGTGCTCGCGCGGCGGGCGCAGGCTCAGGCGCAGCCGGCGGCGGCCGATCTCGTCGATCCAGCGCTCGCGCTCGGGCGGCGACATGCTGTCGAGCAGCTCGGCGGCGGCGGCGATCTCCTGCGCGACGCCCTCGAACAGCGCGCTGCGCCCGATGCGCTCGCGTTCGGCCACGAACAGCGCCAGGGCGACCGCCAGCACCAGCGCCATGCCGAGCAGCCAGATCAGCATCAGGCGGGCGAACAGGCTGCGCGGGATCAGCACGCGCGCCAGGGGCAGCCTCATGCGCCGGCGCTCCCTTCCGCGTCGACCACGGTGACGTCCGCGGCGAGCACGTAGCCCTCGTTGCGCACGGTCTTGATGATCATGGATTCGCGCGCGTTGTCGCCGAGGCGCTGGCGCAGGCGGCTGACCAGCAGGTCGATCGAGCGGTCGAAGACGTCGGCCTCGCGGCCCTGGGTCAGCTCCATCAGCTGGTCGCGCGACAAGACCTTCTGCGGATGCGACAGGAACACGCTCAGCATGCGGTACTCGGCACCCGAAAGCGCGACCACGCTGCCGTCCTCGGCGAGCAGATGGCGGTTGACCGTGTCCAGCCGCCAGTCGGCGAAGCGCAGCGCGCGCGCGTTGGCGGGCGGCGCGGCGTCGAGGTTGGGCGGCAGCGCACGGGTGCGGCGCAGTACCGCGCGGATCCGGGCGAAGAGCTCGCGCGGCACGAAGGGCTTGGGCAGGTAGTCGTCTGCGCCCATCTCGAGGCCGATGATGCGGTCCATGTCCTCGCCGCGCGCGGTCAGCATCAGGATCGGGGTGTTGGCGTGCGCGCCGCCGCTGGCGCGCAGGTTGCGGCACAGGGTGAGGCCGTCCTCGCCCGGCATCATCACGTCGAGCACGATCAGGTCGATGCGGTGCTGCTCGAGGGCGGCCTTCATCTCGCGGCCGTCGGCCGCGGTGGTGCAGCGCAGGCCCTGCTTCTCGAGGTAGCCGGCGAGTAGCTGGCGGATGTCGCGATCGTCGTCGACGATCAGGATGTGGTCGGCGGAATGGTTCATGAGCGGCTCTCCATGGCCCGCATCTTACGGGCAGGGCACGCGGGTTTTGTATCCCAGCGTATCTGCGGGGCAGATGGAGACATGAGGCTGCAAAACCCCGCCGTGCAGACAAACCGCGCTTACATCGCGGTGCTGTAATGGCTCCGTCGCCCGATCGGACGGGCAACACGGAATCCAACCGACAGGAGTTCATCATGAAAAACTGGATCAAGACCTCGATCGCCGCCGCCGTCATCGCCACCGGGGCCATCGGCAGCACCGCAGCGCTGGCCTGGGGCGGCCACTGCGACGGTCCGCGGGGCGGAAAGGCAGGCTGGTCGCAGATGGAGCCCGAGCAGATGAAGGCCAGGATGGCCGAGCGCGCCGAACTGCACATGGCCCGCCTGGAACTCGCGCTCGCGCTGAGCCCCGAGCAGAAGCCCGCCTTCGAGACCTTCAAGGCCGACATGAAGGCGCGCGCCGAGCGCATGGCCACGACGATGGCCGAGCGCCGCGCGGCGGGCCAGCCGAAAACGGCGATCGAGCGCATGCAGCGCATGGAGGAAATGAGCAAGCTGCGTCAGGCCGAGATGGCCGAGGCGCGCAAGTCGGTCGAGACTTTCTACGCGACGCTGGGCGATGCGCAGAAGACGGTGTTCGATGCCGAGTTCCAGAAGATGGGACGCAAGGGCGAGCGCGGCATGCGCGGTGGAATGCGCGACGGCCAGGGCGCGGGCCCGCACGACGGTAGCGGCATGGGGCCGGGCCGCGGCTGATCCGCTCGCTGCAATGAAGGAAGGCCACCCCGTGGGGTGGCCTTCCTGTCTCCTCCCTCTGTTGTCGGGGGATGCAGTCTCTTAGTGGAACTGCTCTTCTTCGGTCGAGCCGGTCAGGGCCTTCACCGACGACGAGCCGCCCTGAATCACGGTGGTGACGTCGTCGAAGTAGCCGGCGCCCACTTCCTGCTGGTGCGACACGAAGGTGTAGCCCTGCTCGCGAGCGGCGAATTCCGGCTCCTGCACCATCTCGGTGTAGTGCTTCATGCCTTCGCCGCGGGCGTAGGCGTGGGCGAACTTGAAGGTGTTGAACCAGTTGATGTGGATGCCGGCCAGGGTGATGAACTGGTACTTGTAGCCCAGCGCCGAGAGCTCGTCCTGGAACTTGGCGATGGTCTTGTCGTCCAGGTTCTTCTTCCAGTTGAAGGAGGGCGAGCAGTTGTACGACAGCAGCTTGCCCGGGTGGGCGGCATGCACGGCCTGCGCGAACTCGCGGGCGAAGCCGAGGTCCGGGGTGCCGGTCTCGCACCACACCAGGTCGGCGTAGGGCGCGTAGGCGACGCCGCGGCTGATGGCCTGCTCCAGGCCGTTCTTGACGCGGTAGAAGCCTTCCTGAGTGCGCTCGCCGGTCAGGAAGGGCTTGTCGTTGGCGTCGTGGTCCGAGGTGATCAGGTTGGCGGCTTCAGCGTCGGTACGGGCCAGGATGATGGTCGGCACGCCCATGACGTCGGCAGCGAAGCGGGCCGAGATCAGCTTCTCGATCGCTTCCTGGGTCGGCACCAGCACCTTGCCACCCATGTGGCCGCACTTCTTCACGGCCGCCAGCTGGTCCTCGAAGTGCACACCGGCGGCACCGGCGGCGATCATGTTCTTCATCAGCTCGAAGGCGTTCAGCACGCCGCCGAAACCGGCTTCAGCGTCGGCGACGATCGGCAGGAAGTAGTCGATGAATTCCTTGTCGCCCGGGTTGATGCCACGCGACCACTGGATCTCGTCGGCGCGCTTGAAGGTGTTGTTGATGCGGCGAACCATGGTCGGCACCGAGTCGTAGGCGTACAGCGACTGGTCCGGGTACATGGTCTCGGAGGTGTTGCCGTCGGCGGCGACCTGCCAGCCGGACAGATACACGGCCTCGAGGCCAGCCTTGGCCTGCTGCATCGCCTGACCGGCGGTGATCGCGCCGAAGGCGTTCACATAACCCTTCTTGGCGCCGCCATTGACACGCTCCCACAGCAGCTTCGCGCCGCGCTGGGCCAGGGTGTACTCGGGCTGCAGGCTGCCGCGCAGGCGAACGACGTCAGCGGCGGAGTAACCGCGCTTGATGCCTTTCCAACGGGGATTCTCGGCCCAGTCTTTTTCCAGAGCGGCGATTTGCTGTTCGCGGGTCAGGGTCATGATGCGTCCTTTTCAATGCAGAAGGGTGTCAACCATCGCGGCTGGCTCGGGCGTCCGTCGCGGTGTTCCGCTGCAGCTTTTCGAGGGAGAAAGGCGCTGCAGATGGGAAGGAAGTATAGGGGGCATTCCGCATAGCAACAAGATGTCTTATATAAGATATAAGAAAAAATCTTGAGCCACTAAAACAAAGGCTTGGAACTGTTGTTTTGTGATGCGAAACGCGATCGAGCTCTGTGAAACGACCTCGGGTCACGGCTGTGCTGCAATGCACTTGGGCCGGGGCTGTCGTGCCTGGCCATCCCGCCGCGGGGCGCGAACCGGGGCGGCGGGACGTCGGTGCAGGATCAGAGCAGGGCCGTGGCACTCACCACCACGCCGTCCTCGTCCGCATAGAGGTAGTGACCGGGGTGGAAGGTGACGCCGCCGAAGGTGACCGGCACGTCGCCCTCGCCGACGTTGCGCTTGACGGTCTTCTTCGGGTGGGTGCCGAGTGCGAACACGCCGAGATCCATCTCGCCGATCGCCTTCGAGTCGCGGATGCAGCCATAGACGACGATGCCCGCCCAGCCGTTCTTCACTGCGAGCTCGGCGAGCTGGTCGCCGACCAGCGCACAGCGCATCGAGGCGCCGCCGTCGATCACCAGCACGCGGCCATTGCCTGCACTTTCCACCGCCTTCCGCACGAAGGAGTTGTCCTCGAAGATCTTCAGCGTCGAGATCGGCCCGCCGAAGGACGGGCGTCCCCCGTAGCTGGCGAACATGGGGGCGAGGACGGAGAGCTTGTCTTCATGGGCGTCGCACAGGTCGGCGGTCTGGATGTTCATGCTGGCTCCTCGAGAAAGGGAAATGCGCCGGGTGGTCGGCGCGGGAGCGGGCATCATAAACGACCGCGTTGCGGGCGCGGCTGTGGGTGGTGGACTTGCCCGCGAACGCGGCGCGGGGGGGCTGTTCGCGGGCAGGCCGGCCCCCACGGCGACAAGGCGTCAAGCAAGTGGCTGCAATGAAAAACGGCATGCCCCCGGGGTAGGGAGTGCATGCCGTCGAATGCGTGCGCCGGATCGCGTCTGGCGCCGAGCGGGCCGATCAGGCGGTTGCCGTCTCGGTTTCCTCGAATACCAGCTTCACCTTGTCGTCCTCGTCGAGATCGATGGTCACCTTGCCGCCATTGACCAGGCGGCCGAACAGCAGCTCGTCGGCGAGCGCGGAGCGGATGGTGTCCTGGATCAGGCGCGCCATCGGGCGCGCGCCCATAAGCGGGTCGAAGCCCTTTTCGGCCAGCCAGGCCTTGAGATCGTCGCTGAAGTGGGCCTCGACCTTCTTCTCGTGCAGCTGGGCTTCGAGCTGCATCAGGAACTTGTCGACCACGCGCAGGATGACATCGTTGTCGAGCGCCTTGAACGAGATCATCGCATCCAGGCGGTTGCGGAACTCGGGCGTGAACAGGCGCTTGATGTCCGCCATCTCGTCGCCCGGCTCGCGCTTGGCAGAGAAGCCGATCACCGACTTCTGCATGGATTCGGCGCCCGCGTTGGTGGTCATGATGATGATCACGTTGCGGAAGTCCGCCTGGCGGCCGTTGTTGTCGGTCAGCGTGCCGTGGTCCATGACCTGCAGCAGGATGTTGTAGATGTCCGGATGCGCCTTCTCGATCTCGTCGAGCAGCAGCACGCAGTGCGGCTTCTTGGTGATCTGCTCGGTCAGCAGGCCGCCTTGGTCGAAGCCGACGTAGCCCGGCGGCGCGCCGATCAGGCGGCTGACCGCATGGCGCTCCATGTACTCGGACATGTCGAAGCGCACCAGCTCGATGCCCAGCGTGTAGGCCAGCTGGCGCGCGACCTCGGTCTTGCCGACGCCGGTGGGTCCGGAGAACAGGAAGGAGCCGATCGGCTTCTGCGGGTTGCCCAGCCCCGAGCGCGACATCTTGATCGCCTTGGCGAGCGCCTCGATCGCCGCGTTCTGGCCGAACACCACGTTCTTGAGGTCGCGCTCGAGCGTCTTCAGCGCCGCCTTGTCGTCGTTGGACACGGTGCGCGGTGGAATGCGGGCGATCTTGGCGACGATCTCCTCGATCTCGTTGCGGCCGATGGTCTTCTTCTGCTTCGACTTGGGCAGGATGCGCTGCGCCGCACCGGCCTCGTCGATGACGTCGATCGCCTTGTCCGGCAGGTGGCGGTCGTTGATGTACTTGGCCGACAGCTCGGCAGCGCTGGACAGCGCCGAGTTGCTGTACCTGATGCCGTGGTGCTCCTCGAAGCGGCTCTTGAGCCCCTTGAGGATCTCAACCGTCTCGGCCACCGAGGGCTCCACCACGTCGATCTTCTGGAAGCGCCGCGAGAGCGCGTGGTCCTTCTCGAAGATCTGGCGGAACTCGTTGTAGGTGGTTGCGCCGATGCACTTCAGCTGCCCGGAGGACAGCGCCGGCTTCAGCAGGTTGGACGCATCGAGCGTGCCGCCGGAGGCTGCGCCGGCGCCGATCAGGGTGTGGATCTCGTCGATGAAGAGGATCGCGTTCGGGTTCTCGATCAGCTGCTTCAACACCGCCTTGAGGCGCTGCTCGAAGTCGCCGCGGTACTTGGTGCCGGCGAGCAGGGCGCCCATGTCGAGTGCGAACACCTGGGCGTTCTCCAGGATCTCGGGCACGCGGCCCTCGACGATGCGACGCGCGAGACCTTCGGCGATCGCGGTCTTGCCGACGCCGGCCTCGCCGACCAGCAGCGGATTGTTCTTGCGCCTGCGGCACAGGGTCTGGATGACGCGCTCGACCTCCTTTTCGCGGCCGATCAGCGGGTCGATCTTGCCCACCAGCGCCTGCTGGTTGAGATTCTGGGTGTAGCTCTCGAGCGCGCCGCCGGACTGCTTCTCGTCCTGCTCCTGCTCGCCCTGTTCGGATTCGCTGCGGCCCTGCGGGGCGGCGCCCTGCGGCGGCGCCTTGGCGATGCCGTGCGAGATGAAGTTCACCACGTCCAGGCGCGAGATGTTCTGCTTCTGCAGGAAGTACACCGCATGCGAATCCTTCTCGCCGAAGATCGCGACCAGCACGTTGGCGCCGGTGACTTCCTTCTTGCCCGAAGACTGCACGTGCAGGATCGCGCGCTGGATCACGCGCTGGAAGCCCAGCGTGGGCTGGGTGTCGATCTCGTCCGTGCCCTCGATGCGCGGCGTGTGTTCGTCGATGAAGTTCGTCAGCTCACGGCGCAGTTCGTCGATGTTCGCGGCGCAGGCCTTCAGCACCTGGGCGGCGGAAGGATTGTCCAGCAGGGCGAGCAGCAGATGTTCCACGGTGATGAACTCGTGGCGCTTCTGCCGTGCCTCGACGAAAGCCATGTGCAGGCTGACTTCAAGCTCTTGCGCGATCATTCAATTTTCCTCCATCACGCATGCCAGCGGATGTTGATGCTGACGAGCAAACGAGGTGACCTGCTCAACCTTGGTCGTGGCGATGTCCCTGGGAAAGACGCCGCATACCCCCATGCCCTCTCTGTGGACTTGGAGCATGACCCGCGTGGCACGTTCGCGGTCCATGCCGAAATATTTCTGCAGCACGACGATCACGAAATCCATCGGTGTGTAGTCGTCGTTCAATAGCAGGACCTTGTACAGGGGTGGCGGTCGGGTGCGTGTCCGCTGTGCTTCCAGTACCAGATCGTCTTGTTTTCGGGTGCCCATAAAATCATTCTAATGAAGTCGGAGCATAGTGCAACACGCCGTGGAGAGGGCCGTAAGCGCCGTTTGCGCGCGCGTTGATGCGCCAATGTGCCACGCGATCTGGGTTTGCGCTTCGTGCGCTGCAGAAAATGACGGAGTCCGCGCGGCTGGCGGGATTCTGCAAAAGTCGGCGCCTTTTTATGTGCTTCGGGTGTTGCGGTGCGCCAAGAATGCGCGCAAAAAGGTCGTTGACGCTGCATCGGCGAATGCGTAAAAGCTAGGGCGTGCGCCGGCTCGAGCTTGATCCCGAGGGGTTACCGGAGGTGGTCCATGTCCCGGTCAGCGCCCATAGCCACTGCGGCAGCGTTCCTGTCGCGGCGTAACAAGCAACCTTGAAGGATCCAAGCAATATGGCAACTGGTACCGTGAAGTGGTTCAACGATTCCAAGGGTTTCGGTTTCATCACGCCCGATGATGGAAGCGAGGACCTGTTCGCACATTTCTCCGCCATCAACATGAGCGGGTTCAAGAGCCTGAAGGAAGGCGAGAAGGTCTCCTTCGAGGTGACGCAGGGTCCCAAGGGCAAGCAGGCCTCCAACATTCAGCGCGCCTGACGACCGGCGGTGCAATCCTTCGCGTCGCCGGCTCCGGCGCGCGAAGATGGAGAAGCGGTGCCTTCAGGCGATTCGGGCTCCAGAAAACATCAAGGCCATCAGCGAACTGATGGCCTTGATGTTTTCTGGAGCGTGGCTGCCGCGCATCGCCCGGACTCGCGTCAGGGCATGCGCTTGATCTGCCTGGCTGCCCGTCGCAGCCTATGACCGGATTCCGGCTCCGGTCCGGCAGGATTACTTCAGCTTCACTTCCTTGTACGGCACGTGCTTGCGCGCGACCGGATCGTACTTGTTGAACTCGAGCTTTTCAGGCGTGGTGCGCTTGTTCTTCGAGGTGGTGTAGAAGTGACCCGTACCGGCGGTCGACTCCAGCTTGATCTTTTCGCGGATGCCCTTGGCCATGGCGTTCTCCGTTCAGTGCGGTTGCTTACAGCTTCTCGCCGCGGGCGCGAAGCTC
>JARRBR010000057.1 GCA_029982755.1 Rhodocyclaceae bacterium | reverse complement strand
AACCCGCTGCGCACCAGCTCGCGCGGCACCGGCGAGCTGATCCGCGCCGCGCTCGACGCCGGCGCGCGCCGCTTCATCCTCGGCATCGGCGGCAGCGCCACCAACGATGGCGGCGCGGGCATGGTGCAGGCGCTCGGCGCGCGCCTGCTCGACGCCGAGGGCCGCGAGCTGGACGGCAGCGGCGGCGATCTCGCGCGCCTGGAGCGCATCGACGTCTCCGCGCTCGACCCGCGCCTGGCCGAATGCCGCATCGAGGTCGCCTGCGACGTGGACAACCCGCTCACCGGCCCGCGCGGGGCCTCCGCGGTCTTCGGTCCGCAAAAGGGCGCCACGCCCGAGATGGTGCAGGTGCTCGACGCCAACCTCGCCCATCTCGCCCGCATCGTCGAGCGCGACCTCGGCGTGGCGGTCGATCAGGTGCCGGGCGCCGGCGCGGCCGGCGGAATGGGGGCGGCGATGCTGGCCTTCTTCGGCGCGACCCTCAAACCCGGCATCGAGATCGTCACCGCCGCGGTCGATCTCGACGCCCACGTGCGCGACGCCGACCTGGTGATCACCGGCGAGGGCCGCATCGACTTCCAGACCGTGCATGGCAAGACGCCGATCGGGGTGGCGCGGGTGGCCAAACGCCATGGCAAGGCGGTGATCGGCATCGCCGGTTCGCTCGGCGCCAACGTGGGCGTGGTGCACGAGCACGGCATCGACGCGGTGTTCAGCGTGCTGAGCAGGCCGTGCACGCTGGACGAGGCGCTGGGCGACGCGGCGGCGAACGTCGAGCTGACCGCGCGCAACGTGGCGGCGGTGCTGCGGATGGGCATGGGCCGCGTCTGATCCGGCTTCCCGCGCGTCGGGCCCGGGCTCCCGGCCAGGTGCGGAGCGGACGCGCGCTCGTCCCTCATCCGTGTTGTCACGACTGCACCGCGGCGCGGCGTGCAGGCATCATGCGGGTTCGCCCCGGCTCCCGAGAGCCGGCCGACTCCTCCGGCGCGGCAGCTGCGCGCGCATGAACGCCTGAATGGACATCATCTTCGGCATCATCCTGCCGGTCTTCGGCACGCTCGGTCTCGGCTACGCCGCGGCCCGCTTCGGCGCCTTCGACGAGGCCGCGAACCGCGGGCTGTCGCTGTTCGTGTTCAACTTCGCGCTGCCGCTGATGCTGTTCCGCGCGATCGCGCAGGCCGAGTTGCCGGACGCGATGCCCTGGGGCTACCTGCTGTCGTACTACATCGGCGCCTTCGGCGTGTATGCGCTGGCGATGGCGGGCGGCAGGCTGCTGTTCGGGCGCCGGCTCGACGAGCAGGCGGTGCTCGGGCTGGGCGCGGGCTTTTCCAATACCGCGATGCTCGGCATCCCGCTGGTGATGACCGCCTACGGGCCGGATGCGGCGCTGCCGCTGTTCGTGATGATCGCCTGCCACAGCCTGCTGCTGCTGCCGCCGAGCACGGTGCTGATCGAGGCCGGACGCGGCGGGAAGGAGGGCTTCGCCACGATGCTGCTGAAGCTGGCGAAGAGCGTGCTGGCAACGCCGATCATCTGGGGCCTGTCCTGCGGGCTGGCCTTCGCGCTGCTCGGCATCGCGCTGCCCGGCCCGCTCGACGCGGTCGCCAAGGGCCTGGGCAGCGCGGCCACGCCGTGTGCGCTGTTCGCGCTCGGCGCCTCGCTGACGCGCTACAGCCTGGGCGGCAACCTGCGCGAACCGGCGCTGCTGGTGGCGCTCAAGACCACGCTGCATCCGCTGATCGTGTGGCTGCTCGCCACCCAGGTGTTCGACGTGCCGCCGCTGTGGGTGGCGACCGGCGTGCTGCTGGCGGCGCTGCCGGCGGGGATCACGCCCTACCTGTTCGCGCAGCGCTACGGCGTGTGCCAGTCCTCGGTGGCTTCGGCGGTGTTCCTGTCCACGCTGGTGTCGGTGGCGACGCTGTCGGCGCTGCTGTTCGTGCTGCGGCCCTGAGCGCCGCGCACGCCGCCTCCCGTGCGCCCGGACCGACGATGACCGACTTCCTCGCCCTGCTCGATTTTTCCCTCGGCGTCACCGGACCGATCTTCGTGCTGCTCGGTCTCGGTGTGGTGCTGCGCCGGATCGGCGTGATCACCGACGCCTTCATCGACGGCGGCTCGCGGCTGGTGTTCGCGATCGGCCTGCCGACCATGCTGTTCGTCAGCATCGCGCGCACCCCAATAGCGGACTCCGCCGGCATCGGCATGCTGGTCTATGGGGTGGCGGCCACCGTGGCGATCTGGCTGCTGATGGAATGGCTGGCGTCCGTGCTGGTGCAGCCGGCGCGCGACCGCGGCGTGGTGGTGCAGGGCGCCTTCCGCTCCAACTTCGGCGTCGTCGGCCTGGCCTACTGCGCCAATGCCTATGGCGAGGCCGGGCTGGCGATGGCCGCGCTCTACGTCGGCGTGCTGACCATCCTGGTCAACATCCTCGGCGTGATCACGCTCAGCCGTTCGCTGCACCGCAGCCAGGGTGCGGGCCGGGTGCTGCGCGGCATCGCCACCAATCCGCTGATCATCGGCATCCTGCTCGCGCTGCCGGTGTCGGCTTTCGCCATTCCCCTGCCCGCGGTGGCGATGAAGTCGGCCGGCTACATCGCCGACATGACGCTGCCGCTCGCCCTGCTGTGCACCGGCGCGACGCTGGATTTCCGCAGCCTGCGCGCGGAGGCCGGCAACGCCGCGCTGGCGAGCGTCGGCAAGCTGGTGGCGATGCCGCTGCTGTTCACGCTCGGCGCGTGGGCGGCGGGTTTCCGCGCCATGGAGCTCGGCGTGCTGATGCTGATGGCGTCCGCGCCATCGGCGGCCGCGAGCTACTCGATGGTCCGGGCGATGGGCGGCAACGCCACGCTGGCGGCCAACATCATCGCGCTGACCACGCTCGGCTCGCTGCTCACCACCAGCGCCGGGGTGTCGCTGCTGCGCGGCTTCGGGCTGATGTGAGCGCGCCCGGGGGCGTCCTGCTCAGCGCTGCGCGGCCGCGGCGAAACGCCGGCACTGCACGGCGCTGACATCCACCAGGTTGCCGGTGGCGGCGTGGAACAGTGAGCCCACGGCGCGATCGTTCTGCCAGCTTTCGTGCACCGCCAGCGAGCCGCGCAGGCCTTCCAGCTGCACCGCGTCGGGCGTTGGCGCGACGAAGTCGAGCAGGCGCAGTTCGCCGTCGCCATCGATCAGCGCGGAGAAGCGCAGCGCGCCGGCGAGGTCGGGCGAGGCATCGCTTTCCCCGGCGGCGAAGCGCCGGGTCTCGGGCTGGCCGGGAATGCGCCACAGGAAGTCGGGGGTGACGAGTTCGAAGCGGCTCACGCTGCGGCCGTCGGCGGCGAGGCCGAGCACCAGCCGGGTCTCGTCGGCGTCGTCGAGGCGGGTGCACACGATCAGTGCGGCGGAAGTGGCGGCCGGCGGCGGCGCGTCCGCCCTGCAGCCGGCGGCGAGGACGAGGCCGATCGACGCAAGGAGCATGGCAGCGGCGGTCGGCAGCGGCGGGCGCCGGCGCGCGGGAGTCGTTCGCATCGCTTCCATCCGGGAAAGGGGCAGGCGGACATTATGTCCGAACTCCGCACCGCGCCCGCGCCGCCGGCCGGCTTGAAAAGGCATATTCCGTGGGCTTAAGTAGGTAGACCGACCCGCGTGGGCGGAGCGGACACGGAGACCGCCATGCTGATCACCCGCGAACTGCTGACCCGGATGGGCGCCACCGCAGCCAATGCCGACAAGTACCTCGATACCCTGAACGCGGCCCTGGCGATGCATGGCATCGACTCGCCACTGCGCATCGCGCACTTCCTCGCCCAGGTCATGCACGAATCGGGCTGCCTGCGCCTCACCGTCGAGAACCTGAACTACTCCGCCGCAGGCCTGCGTTCGACCTTCCGCAAGTATTTCCGCACCGACGCCGACGCGCAGGCCTACGCCCGCCAGCCCGAGCGCATCGGCAACCGGGTCTATGGCGGGCGCATGGGCAACGGCCCGGAAGCGAGCGGCGACGGCTACCGCTACCGCGGCCGCGGCCTGATCCAGCTCACCGGCAAGGACAACTACCGCAGCTTCGCGCAGTGGGTCGGCGCCGACGTGGTGGCCGATCCGGACTGGGTGGCCGAGCGCTACGCGGTGCAGTCGGCGGTGTATTTCTGGGAGCGGAACGGCCTCAATGCCCTCGCCGACCTCGACGACCTGAGCGCGATCACGCGCCGCATCAACGGCGGCCTCAACGGCTACGAGGACCGTCACGCGCTGCTGCTGAAGGCGAAGCGGGCGCTCGCCGAACTGGCCGCGGCGGGCGCGGTGGAGACCGCGCCGCGGCCGCCGGCGCTGCAGCCCACCCATCGCGTCAAGGCCACCCAGCTCACCCTGCGCAGCGCGCCGGTGGTGGCCGAGCGCACCCGGCTCGCGCTGCTCGACCAGGGCGAGGGCGTGCAGATGCTGGGCGCCGCGTCCGTGCCCGGCTGGGTGCAGGTGCGCGTGTCGCTGAGCGGACTGCTGCGCGAGGGCGTGGTGGCCGAGCGTTACCTCGCGCCCCTGCCGCGCACGCGCAGCCGCGGTCCCATCGTGGTGCCGCCGCCGGTGCTGCCGGCCTTGCCGGTCGCGCACATGGAGCAGGCGCGCGCGGACGTCACCCGCCGCCGCGACGGCGGCCGCGCCTATCCGCTCGGCGAGCCCGGACGCGCGGCACGCAGCGGACGCAGCGCCGGGGCCCTGGCGCAATCGGTGGCGGCGATCGTCGATTACCTGGACGTGGCCAATCCCGCCCACCTGCGCTACCAGCCGCACGGCGGCACGACCTATTGCAACATCTACGCCACCGACTTCGCGTACCTGTGCGGCGCGTACCTGCCGCGGGTGTGGTGGACCGACCGCGCGCTGCTGCGCCTGCGCGAGGGCGAGAAGCTCGCGGTCGAGTACGGCCGCACGGTGCGCGAGCTCAACGCCAACGCCCTCCACGACTGGCTGGAGGACTTCGGCCCCGCCTTCGGCTGGCAGCGCGAGCTCGACCTGAATGCGCTGCAGGCCGCCGCCAACGCCGGCGAGGTGTGCGTCATCGTCGCCCGCCGCGTCGACCTCAACCGTCCCGGCCACATCACCGCGGTGGTGCCGGAAACCGAGGCGGCGAAGGCGGTGCGCAACGCGCAGGACGAGGTGCTGCGTCCGCTCGAATCCCAGGCCGGTGCGCGCAACGTGCTGCGCGCGCCGGCCGCGAACGCGTGGTGGCTCAACAGCCGTTTCCAGAGCTTCGCCTACTGGCACCATCCCTGAGGCATCGCCGCGGCGGGCGGGGCGAATGCCGCCGCCGCGGCACTGAAAGCCAATCGAAAGGCCCCCTCCGTATCGTCCGCCCCACCCTGCGGGGCGGCGCGTGTCCGCCGCGCAGCGAACACATTCCGATACGGAGGAGATCGTCATGTTGCTGAAGAAGACCCTGTTCGCCGCCGCCACCGCGGTGATCGCCACCCTCGCCGCCGGCGTCGCCCACGCCGCCCCCGAGAAGCCCGAATGCATCGCCCCGGCCAAGCCCGGCGGCGGCTTCGACCTCACCTGCAAGCTGGTGCAGAGCGCGCTGCAGAACGGCTACCTCGAGGCGCCGATGCGCGTCACGTACATGCCGGGCGGCATCGGCGCGGTGGCCTACAACACCGTGATCGCCAACCGCCCGGCGGAAGGCGGCACCGTGGTCGCCTTCTCCGGTGGCTCCTTTCTGAACCTGGCGATCGGCAAGTTCGGCAAGTACACCGAGAAGGACGTGAAGTGGGTGGCGGCGGTCGGTGCCGACTACGGCGCGGTGATCGTCAAGGCGGATTCGCCCTACCAGTCGCTGAAGGATCTGATCGAGACCACCCGCGCCAATCCCGGCAAGGTGATCTACGGTTCCGGCGGCTCGGTGGGCAGCCAGGACTGGATGAAGTCGGCGCTGATCGCCAAGCAGGCGGGCGTGAACTACAAGGACATGCGCTACGTCGCCTTCGAGGGTGGCGGCGAGGCGATGACCGCGCTGATGGGCGGCCATGTGCATGCCTACACCGGCGACGCCTCCGAGGTCGCCGCGCACCTGAAGGGCGGCCGCGTGCGCGTGCTCGCGGTGCTCGCCCCCGAGCGCCTGCCGGGCGAACTGGCCGCCATCCCGACCGCGATCGAGCAGGGCTACAACGTCGACTGGACGATCGCGCGCGGCTACTACATGGGGCCCAAGGTCGCCGACGCCGACCGCCAGTGGTGGACCGCCACCTTCGACAAGATGCTGGCCGCGCCCGAGTTCGACCGGCTGCGCCAGGAGCGCGGCCTGTTTCCCTTCGCCCTCACCGGCCAGGCGCTCGATGACTACGTGAGCAAGGAAGTGCAGCGCTACGCCGCGCTCGCGCGCGAATTCGGCCTGCTCGCCCAGTAAGCCATCGTCCTCGCCACCCCGGGCCGGTCGCGGCTCCGGGGCCTGCTCATCGGGAGATCCACATGAGTGAAAGAATCCTCGGCGGCGTGCTGCTGCTGGTCAGCGTCGCCGGCATCCTGATCGGCTGGAACTACGTGCCGCCGGTGTCCTACGAGCCGGTCGGGCCGCGCGCCTTCCCGCTGCTGATCCTGTTCCTGCTGGGCATCTGCGCGATCGCGCTGATGCTCGACAAGAAGAGCGAGACGACCTGGGCGCCGCCCCCGGTGCTCGCGCGCATCGCCCTGCTGTTCCTGATCGTGCTGGCCTACGCCCTGCTGTTCGACAAGCTCGGCTTCGTCATCGCCACCGCGCTGATGAGCGTTCCCGTCGCGCGCTTCTTCGGCGGCAGCTGGAAGCAGTGCGTGCTCGGCGGCATCGGCCTGGGCGTGGGCATGTTCTTCTTCTTCGACCGCCTGCTCGACGTCGCGCTGCCGACCGGGCTGTGGCTGAACGGCATCCTGGGGTAAAGCCATGGAAACCTTGTCTATGCTGATGCAGGGCTTCGCCGTCGCCGGCACGCCCGAAAACCTGATGATCGCGCTGATCGGCTGCTTCATCGGCACCGTGGTCGGCCTGCTGCCCGGCCTCGGTCCGATCAACGGCGTCGCCATCCTGCTGCCGATCGCGTTCGCGATGAAGCTGCCGCCCGAATCGGCGCTGATCCTGCTGTGCGCGGTGTATGCCGGCTGCGAGTACGGCGGCCGCATCTCGGCGATCCTGATCAACGTGCCCGGCGACGCCGGCGCGGTGATGACGACGATGGACGGCTATCCGATGGCGAAGAAGGGGCTGGCCGGCCCGGCGCTGTCGATGTCGGCGCTCGCCTCCTTCACCGGCGCGCTGGTCGCCACCCTCGGCATCGTCGCCTTCGCGCCGCTGCTCGCCGAATGGGCGATCGCCTTCGGCCCCGCGGAATACTTCGTGCTGATGGTGCTGGCGCTGTGCTGCCTCGGCGGCCTGGTCGGCGATTCGCTGCCCAAGGCGATGACCGCGTGCCTGATCGGCCTGCTGCTGTCGACCGTGGGTATCGATGCCAACAGCGGCGTCTATCGTTACACCTTCGACGCCCTGCACCTGCAGGACGGCATTCCCTTCATCGTCATCGTGATCGGCCTGTTCGCGGTCAGCGAGCTGATGCTGATGCTGCAGAACGAGCACGCCGCGAGCACGCCGATCACCCTCAGTGGGCGGCTCATGTTCAACATGAAGGAGTTCCTGATGGCGAAATGGACCCTGTTGCGCTGCTCGCTGTCGGGCTTCTTCATCGGCGTGCTGCCGGGCGCCGGCGCCACCATCGCCTCGGCGATGTGCTACGCCGCCGAACGCCGCATGGCGGGCAAGGACAGCGAGTTCGGTCGCGGCGACATCCGCGGCGTGGCCGCGCCCGAGGCGGCCAACAACGCCTCGGCCAACGGCTCGCTGGTACCGATGCTGACGCTGGGCGTGCCGGGTTCGGGCACCACCGCGGTGATGATCGGCGCGCTCACGCTGTACAACATCACCCCCGGGCCGACCCTGTTCCAGGACCAGCCGGTGATCGTGTGGGGCCTGATCGCTTCGCTGTTCATCGCCAACGTCATGCTGCTGGTGATGAACATCCCGCTGATCCGCGTGTTCGTGGCCTTCCTGTCCATCCCCAACTGGCTGCTGGTGCCGGGTGTGGCGGCGGTGTCGCTGGTGGGCGTGTATGCGGTGCATGGCACGACCTTCGACCTGATCCTGGGCACCTTCATCGGCGGCATCGGCTACCTGCTGCGGGTGATGAACTTCCCGATCGCGCCCTTCATCCTCGGCTTCGTGCTCGGCGACATGATGGAGCAGAACCTGCGCCGCGCGCTGTCGATCAGCGACGGCGACGTCAGCGTGCTGTTCGCCAGCCCGATCGCGATCGGCCTGTGGGTGGTCGCCGCGGGGATGCTGGTCGGTCCGCGCCTGATGCGCATGCTGGACCAGCGCAGGACGGTGCCGGCGGCCGCGTAAGCCGCGCCGCCCGCCCCGGCGGATGCCGGCCGGCTCCTCCCCGGCCGGCAGGCCGCACGGGCCGCGGTCCGGACCCGGTCCGCAGCCCTTTTCGACGAGCGCCTTCGGGCGCTCTTTTTTTGCCGCGCCGGGCGTGGCGTACGCCCCGCCGTTGCGCCGCCCCCCCCTACCGCCCGGCCACCCTCACCTTCATCGCCTGCCCGCGCGGGATGTGTGGCGGGCGCGGTGGATCGGGGTATCGTTGCTCGGGGCGGTCCCTGGGGAACGGACGATGGAGCGCTACGACGCGTTCATTTCATACAGCCACGCGCGTGATCGCGGGATCGCGACCGCGCTGCAGGACGTGGTGCAGCGGCTGGGCAAGCCCTGGTATCGGCGGCGGGCCCTGCGGGTCTTCCGCGACGACACCAGCCTGGCCGCGACGCCCGCGCTGTGGCCGTCGATCGTGGATGCCCTCGACGGCTCGCGCTTCCTGATCCTGCTCGCCTCGCCCGAGGCCGCGGCGTCGCGCTGGGTGGACCGGGAGGTCGAGCACTGGCTGGCGCACAGGGGGGCGGACACGCTGCTGCTCGCGCTGACCGCGGGGGAGCTGAACTGGGACGAGGCGGCGGGCGATTTCGCCTGGTCGGCGCAGACGCCCCTGCCGCCGGCCCTGAAGGGGCGCTTCGCCCACGAACCCAGATGGGTGGATGTGCGCGACTGGCGACTGCGGGCCGCGCCGGGGGCGCAGGACTTCGTGGCGCGCGCGGCGGATCTTGCCGCGGTGGTGCGGGGCATGCCCAAGGAAGACCTGCTCTCGGAGGAGCTGCGCTTGCAGCGGCGCGCCTTGCGCCTGGCGTGGTCGGCAGCGGCGGCGATGCTGGGGCTGGCGGTGGCGGTGGCGGCGGGCGCGGCGGGGTGGATGGCGGCCAACGAGCGCGACCGCGCGCTGCGTGCGCTCGAAGGCGGGCGGATCGCGCAGTCCTTCGGTTTCGACATGGTGGTGGGCGGCCGGCCGGCGGCCGGCTTCGCGCCCGACACGATCGGCGCGGTGGTCGAGCGTTCGCGCGCGATGCAGCAGCGCCTGGCGGGCACGCCCGAGATGCTGCCCGACCTGCGCCGGCTGGAGGCGATGGCCCTGCGCGAGCTGGCGACCACCCATCTGGTGCGCGGCGATGCGGCGGCGGCGCTGGCGGCGGCGACCGCGTCGCGCGAGATCATGACCGCGCTGGTGGCGCTCGATGGCGCCAGTCGCGACTGGCGGCGGGAGTTGTCGATCGCGCACAACCGGGTGGGCGAGGCCCTGCTGCGCAGCGGGGATCCGGCGGGTGCGCTGGCGGCCTTTCGCGCCGGCCTGGACGAGCGCGAACGCGTCCGCCCCGCCGACGACGACGCGGCGCAGGCCGGGCGCGACATCGCGGTGAGCCACGAGCGCATCGGCGACGTGCTGCTGGCGCTGGGCGATCCCGGCGCGGCGCGGGCTCATTACGAGACCAGCCTGGCGCTGCGCCGCACGCTGGTGGAGTCCGACCCGGCGCGCCCGCAGTGGCTGGCCGACCTGGCGGTGAGCCACGACCGCATGGGCCGCCTGGCGGAGCTGTCCGGCCGCGTGGACGAGGCCGAGCGTGCCTATGCCGCCGTGCGCGAGCTGCGGCGCACCGCCGTGCAGCGCGAGCCGTACAGCCCGGCGTGGCAGCGCGACCTGGCGGTGAGCGACCAGAACCTCGGCCGCATCCTGCTGCTGGCCGGGCGCACCGACGCCGCGCTGGCGGCCTTGCGCGACAGCCTGGCGCTGCGCGAGGCGCTGGCGCAGGCCTACCCCGAGGACGTGCGCCTGCAGACCGACGTGGTCGGCAGCCTGGTCGAGCTGGCCCGGGCCGGCGATCGCCCGCGCGAGCATTACGAGCGCGCGCTCGCGATCCTGAGCCGCCTGGACGGCCGTCTGGACGTGAACCAGACTGAATGGAAGGGGGCGATCGAGCAGTGGCTGGCCGAATTGCCCCCGTAGCCGGGCGGGATGCGCGTCGAGGGAGAGGGCGATGTGGCGAGCGATGATGCGGGCCGGGGTGGCCGTGCTGGTGCTGCTGGCGATGGTGCCGCCCGCGCGCGCGCAGTGCGTCGAGGATGCGCGCGCGGTGGCGCTCGACGCCGACAACGTCGTGCGTCTGCGCAGCCATGTATGCACGCTGGGCGCGGGGCCGGATGCGGCGCAGCTGCGGGTGGAGCAGCACCGCTTCTCGGACGTCGCGGCGAGCCTGATCGTGGCGCGACGGGCGTCCACGCTGCTGGCGCGGACGATCGGCCACCCGGTGGTGGTGGACAACGCGGTGTTGCGCGCCTACGCCGAGCTGATCGCGCGCTTCGGGGTGACGATGGAGTTCGCCGGCGGCGACGAGGGCGACGGCCTGCTCGCCGGCCTGTCGATCGACGCCTCCGACGGCGGGGGCGGGATGGTCGGCGAGTCGCAGGATTCGATGCCGGCGGGGCGCCTGAAGTCGGTGCTCGGCGCGGACGACCAGTGGAACGACTATCCCGCGGCGGACGAGATTGCCGCGCTGCGCCGCGGCATGATTCCGCCCGGGCTGCGCTTCTTCTACTCGGTGTGGTGCAACGACGAGGATGCCGACGCCCCCGAGGGCGGCGCGCGCTGCGCGGACATGGAGCCGGGGTCGGCGCAGATGCAATTCTGGCGCGGCATGCGGGCCGAGGACCTGCAACTGTTTGCACAGCGGGTGCAGGCCTACAACCGGCTGTTGTCGCAGTTCAAGGCCGAGCTGCGCGCGAGCCGCGGCGGCGATGCGCCCCCGACCGCAGAGCCGATCGAGCGCAGCGCCCTGCCGCGCGAGCTGCAGCTGTACCGCTTCGTCGCCGGCGAGGCGTGGCCGGACGACTTCGTGCACCTGGTGGGCGGCATCACCACCACCTGCGGCGACGGCATAGGCGGCATCGGCGGCTGGATCTTCCGCCACACCAGCCGGATGCCCTTCCTGGAGGCGGTGCTGATCGAGAACACCTCGGCGCGTCCGCTCGTGCTCGCGGCCGTGCTCGGCGCCCGTGTGCAGGCGCCGCGCCTGCGGCCGCTGCCTTACCCGGCCGCAGCCGGACAGCCCCTGCCGCTGGACGTGACGCTGGCGCCCGGGCAGCGCCTGCTGCTGCCGACACGGGTCGTGTTCGCCCCCGGCCGGCTGGACAAGGCGATGTTCCGCTACGCCGAGACCTCGCGCGAGATCTGGCAGCAACTGGGGACGAACGGCCTGCACGGCGATCCGGCCGCGCACGGCGCGCCGATCTTCCGCGACTATGCCTACGGGCCGGAGCTGGCGGTGAGCGGCCTGCAGGTGGACGGCCGGCGCGTCGAGCTGGTGCGTCAGCGCGCCAACTTCACCGTGCTGGCGGTGAGCAGCCAGATCGGTTCCTGCCCTTACCTGCTGTCGGCGGACGCGCACGGCGCGGACTGGATCGAGCACGGCAAGGTGCTGCACCGTGCGCAGGGCAGCGCGCGCGAGGAGACCGAAACCTTGGTGGTCCCCGGGTTCCGGCCGCTCTTCCGGGTGGAGGAGCGCGAAGCGGAGGCGGCGTTCATCGACGTCGCGGAACTCGCGCTGCGGCTGAAGGATGGCCGCGTGCTCGTCCTGGCGCCGGCCGAGGCCCGCCTCGCCGCCCGCGATCGCGACTACCTGCGCCTGCTGTGGGGCGAGGCGGCGGAGTTCGCCTTCGCCCTGCCGGCCGGCGTCAGCGCCGACGAGGTCCTCGACTCCCGCCTGTCCCTCACCGGCTTCTACGAGCCCTACCGAGACCCTTCCGCACGCACCGTCTTCGCCCCCGCTCCCGCCCTCTGCCCGCCGCGCGGCGCGCCGTAGTCGAGCCGGCGCCTGCAGGCGCGGGGCAGAGCGTGCGCGCGCCACCGGGGAGGGCGCGCAGGGGCTCAGAAGCGGTGGCGCATGCCGGCCATCATCACCTGGTGCTTGTCCCCGGCGGCCGGGCTCAGGTTGCCGATCGCATAGTTGGCGCCGTCCTCGTTGTCGAGCTGCGAGTAGCCGGCGTACAGCGTGGTGCGCTTGGACAGCGCGTGCAGGTAGTAGGCCGACCAGCCGCTGGCGTCCTCGCTCGCGGCGCCGTCGGATTCGTCGCGGTCGGCGTAGCTGATCGCCACCGTGTTCGCCGGATCGAGGCGGATCTCCGCGCTGAGGTCCCAGCCGCGCGCCTTGCCGCTGCCCACGCTGCCGCGCTCCTCGTCCTGCGACCAGGCGAAATAGGGCTTCACGATGCCGAAGTCGTAGGACAGGGCGAAGCCGTCGGTGCGCACCTTGCCGCCGCTGGCGTCGCGCTGCACGGTCTGCGTGACCAGCGAGCCGGCGAACGGGCCGTTGGCGTAGAGCACCGCGATGCCGTGCCCGTCGCCTTCCTGGCGCGCGGTCGAGTCGGTCCCGATCTCCTTGCCGAACCAGTAGCCGGCCTCGAGCTCGACGCCGGCGAGCTTGGCCGAGCGGACCTTGACCATGTTGTCGAAGCGCACCTCGTAGGCGGGCTTCACCGCGCCGGCCTTGCGGATCAGCAGGCCGGCGCTGCGGTCGGCGTTGCCGGTGGCGTCGAAGGGGTCGAGGGCGTCGAAGGCCGGCGAGTACTGGCGGCCCAGGGTCAGGCGGCCGAGGCCGTTTTCCAGGCCGACGAAGGACTGGCGCCCGAACAGGCGGCCGCCCTGTTCCGCGAGGCCGGTCGAGGGGTCGAAGCCGCTCTCGAGCACGAACAGGGCCTTGTTGCCGTTGCCGAGGTCCTCGGTGCCGCGGAAGCCGAGGCGGGAGCCGTTGAGTTCGCCGTGGCCCACGCCCTGGTAGCGCTGGGCGCCGGATTTCTCGTAGCCGAGGTTGAGGTCGATGAGGCCGTAGACGGTGACGTTGGACTGGGCCAGCGCGAGCGACGGCGCGGCGAGGGCGGCGGCCACCAGGACCGGCGCGGAAAGGCGTTGCATGGGAGTCTCCTCGATCGTTTGGATGCACGCGCCAGCTGCAGCGGCGCGTGGCGCGCATTGCAGCGCCGACGCCTTTCGATCGGCTTTCAGTGCGGTCCGCGGGCGGGGAGAAAACGGGCGGGACGTGTTCGCGGGGGGATCGTGCGGCTCAGGCTGCCGGTGCGCCGCCGAGCGGCAGCTCCACCTCGACGCACAGTCCGCGCCCGCCCGCGCCGTCGCGCAGGCTCACGCGTCCGCCGTGGGCGAGCGCGATCTCGCGCACGATCGCCAGCCCCAGGCCGCTGCCCTCGCTGTCGCCCCGGCCGAGGATGCGGTAGAAGCGGTGGAACACGCGCTCGCGCTCCGCCTCGGGGATGCCGGGGCCCTGGTCGCAGACGCTGACCACCGCCTGCCCGTCGAAGGCGGCGACGGCGACCGTCACCGCGGAATCGGGCGGGCTGTAGCGGATGGCGTTGTCGACCAGGTTGGAGACCATCTCGCGCAGCATCGGCGCGTTGCCGTCCATGGTCAGCGCGTGGCCGATGCCCTCGTAGGCGAGGTCGATGTCGCGGTTGAGCGCGAGCGGGGCGAGTTCCATCGCCACCTCCTTGACCAGGCCGGCGAGGTCGAAGGGCGCGCGCTCGCCGATCACGCCGTTGACCGCCTCGGCGCGCGACAGGGTCAGCATCTGGTTGGCCAGCCGGCGCGCGGCGCGGGTGCTGCGCAGCAGGCTGGCGAAGGTCTCCAGCATCTCCTCGGGGTCGGTCTGGCGCAGGCCGTATTCGGCCTGGGTGGTGAGCACCGCGAGCGGGGTGCGGATCTGGTGCGCGGCGTCGGCGAGGAAGCGGCGGCGCGCGGCGAGCATCGCCGACAGGCGCTCCATGTGATGGTTGATGGCGTCGACCAGCGGTGCGACCTCGCTCGGCACGCGCTCCAGGCGCACCGGCGTGAGATCCTCCTCGTCGCGTCCGCGGATGTGGTCGCGGATGCGCAGCAGCGGGCGGAACGCGGTGCCGAGCGCGACCAGCACCAGCACGGCGCCCACCGCCACCAGCAGCGACTGGCGCTGCAGGCTGGCGACGAACAGCTCCCTGGCGAGCGCCCGGCGCGCGCCGGTGGTCTCGGCGAACACGATCAGCACCGCGTCGCCGCCGGCGAGTGCCGGGTCGTACAGGCGCTTGCGCATCGCCGCCATGCGCACCGTCTCGCCGGCGTAGGGCAGGTCGAAGATGCGCACCGTGCCGCCGTCGTCGGGCAGTTGCGGCGGGCGCAGGTCGGCATAGCCGGTGACCAGCCCGCCGGCGGGGTCGAACACGGCGTGGAAGATGCGCTCGGCGGCATCGTCCTCGAAGCCCTCGAAGGCGGCGTAGGGGATGTCGACCTGGATCTGGCCGGCAAGCGAGTGGGTGCGCTCGCCGATCGCGCGCACCGAGGCGGTGAGCGTGCGGTCGTAGGCCTGGTTGACCGCGTCGAGCGCGCTGCGATAGGTGAACAAGGCGTTGATCAGCAGCAGCACCGCGAGCGGCGGCAGCAGCCAGGCGAGCACCCGCCGGCGCAGGCTGCCGCCGTGGGCGGGCGAGGAGGCTGCCGGCCGGTCGCGGCCGGCGCTGGCGGCTGCCGGTGCCGGTCCGGCGGGACGCTCCATGTCAGCGCGCCGGCTTCTCGGCGAGCAGGTAGCCCAGCCCGCGCAGGGTGTTGATCGCCACCTCGGCGCCTTCGAGCTTCTTGCGCAGGCGCGAGACGTAGATCTCGATCGCCTCCACGCGCGCATCGGCGTCGAACTCGAACACCTTCTCGAACAGCTCCTCGCGCGCCACCGGACGGCCGACGCGCGCCAGCAGGGCCTCCAGCACCGCCAGCTCGCGCGGGGTCAGCGCCAGCGGCTGGCCGTCCACCGCCGCCATGCGGGTGGTGGTGTCGAACTCGAGCCGGCCCAGGCGCACCAGCGGCACCTGGTTGCCGGCGCGGCGCAGCAGGGCCTTGATGCGCGCCTCCAGTTCGGCGAGCTCGAAGGGTTTCGGCAGATAATCGTCGGCGCCGAGGTTGAGACCCTGCACGCGCTCCTCGGTGCTGCCGCGCGCGGTCAGCACCAGCACCGGGGTGGGCGGGCCGCCGTCCGCGCCGCCCTCGCGGTGGCGCAGGCGGCGCAGCACCTCGAGGCCATCGAGGCCGGGCAGCGACAGGTCGAGGATCGCCAGGTCGTAGCGCTCGGTGCGCAGGGCCTGGTCGGCGTGGTCGCCGCGGCCGAGCACGTCCAGCACGAAGCCGGCCTGACGCAGCGAGCGCGCGACCCATTCGGCGAGTTCGGCGTGGTCCTCGACCAGCAGCAGGCGCATCGGCGGTTCCGGTGAAAGTGAATCGAAAGGCGTGCGCGCGATTATCGGGGCAAAGCCGGGACGCGTCCAAGGCGGCCGACGCCGCAGTGGCCCGGGGAACGCAGGCGGGCGGCGGGCAGTCCGCCGCACACAGGGAGGACGGCAAGGTGAGATGCAGGGGCGTGGGCGGCTGGCTGAGGACCGCACTGGCATGCGTGGCGCTGGCCACGACGACGGCCGTGGCGCGTGCCGAACAGATGGCCGACCGTCTCGAGCAGGCGCGCCAGGAAGGCGTCGTGGTCGTCTATGCGGCGGCGGACCTCGAGGTGGTCAAGCCGGTGCTGGACGACTTCGAGGCCCTGCATCCGGGCGTGCGCGTCGAATACCACGACATGCACTCCGCCGAACTCTACGCGCGCGTGGTCGACGAGGCGCGGCGCGGCGTGCGCGGCGCCGACGTGGTGTGGAGCTCGGCGATGGACCTGCAGGTCAAGCTGGTCAACGACGGCTACGCCCAGCCGCACCGCTCCGCCGAGACTGCCGCCCTGCCGCGCTGGGCGGTGTGGAAGGACGAGGCCTTCGGCACCACCTACGAGCCGGCGGCGATCGTCTACAACAAGCGCCTGCTCGCCGAGGCCGACGTGCCCGCCAGCCACGCCGAGCTGATCCGCCTGCTCGACCGCGCCCCGGCGCAGCTGCGCGGGCGCATCGCCACCTACGACCCCGAGCGTTCCGGCCTGGGCCTGCTGCTGCATACCCAGGACGCGCAGGCCAACCCGATCGTGTTCTGGCAGCTCGCGCGCGGCATGGGCCAGAACGGCCTCGAGCAGCATGCGGCCAGTGCCGACATGCTGGACCGCGTCGCCGCCGGCAAGCTGGTGCTGGCCTACAACGTGCTCGGCTCCTACGCCCACCGGCGTGCGCGCAGCGAGCCGGCGCTCGGCGTGGTGTGGCCGCAGGACTACACCCTGGTGCTGAGCCGGGTCGCCTTCATCACCCGCGCGGCGCGCCATCCGGCGGCGGCGCGGCTGTGGCTGGACCACCTGCTGTCCACCCGCGGCCAGGCCCTGCTCGCCGGCCACCTCGGCCTGCTGCCGGTGCGCAGCGACGCCGGCACCGCGGGCGCCGACAGCGCCGCCGCCCTGCTCCACCAGAACCTGCAGCACGCCTTCCGCCCGATCCGCATCGGCTCCGGGCTGCTCGCCTACCAGGACCAGGCCAAGAAGGACGCCTTCCTGCGCCAGTGGGACGCGGCGGCGCGGCCGCTGCCGGACTGACGGCCTGCGGTCGTGCCGGGCATGGCCGCCGGCAGCGTTTTCCTTCGTTCGTCTCCTCCTCTCCGTTGCGCCCTGCGTGCGCCTCGCGCCGAATTCCCGTCGATGACCGCCTATTCCAAGCTGCGCGCCACCTCGTGGCGCCACGTCCTCCCCACCCTCGTCCTCGCTGCCGCGGCCGGCTGGCTGGCCGCCGCCCTGAATCTGCCGCTGCCGTGGATGATCGGCCCGCTGTTCGCGGTGGCCGGCGCGCGCATGGCCGGCTTCGGCCTGCGTCCGCTGCCCGGCGGACGGCAGAGCGGACAGTGGGCGATCGGTGCCGCGCTCGGGCTGTACTTCAGCCCCGAGGTGGTGGCGCAGCTCGCCCTGCATGCGCCGCTGGTGCTCGCCGCAGCGGCCGGATCGCTGGTGCTGGGCGGGCTGTGCGCGCTGATCATGCGCCGCCTCGGGGGCGTCGATGCACCGACCGCCTTCTTCGCCGCGCTGCCGGGCGGGGCCTCGGAGATGGCCAATCTCGCCGACCGCCACGGCGGCGCGGTCGACCGCATTGCCGCGGCCCACGCGATTCGCGTGATGATGGTGGTGTCGGTGCTGCCCTTCGCGCTCACCTTCGCCGGCGTGCATGGCAGCGACCTCTATGTGCCGCTGGCGCGCGAGGTCGATGCGCGGACCTTCCCGCTGCTGGTGGGCGCGAGCCTGCTCGGCGTGACCGCCTTCAAGCTGCTGCGCATCGCCAACGCCTGGGTGCTGGGGCCGCTGCTCGGCGTCGCGCTCGCCACGCTCGCCGGCGTGCCGCTGTCGGCGCTGCCGGCGTGGGTGGTCAACGGCGGCCAGCTGCTGATCGGCTGCGCGCTGGGTTGCCGCTTCTCGCCCGAGTTCTTCCGCGCGGCGCCGCGCTTCATGGCGGTGGCGGCGCTGACCGCGGCGCTGTCGCTGGTGCTGTCCTTCGCGCTCGCGGTGCTGCTCGGCCAGTTGTCCGCGGTGCCCCTGCCCACGCTGTCGCTGGCGACCGCGCCCGGCGGCGTGTCGGAGATGTGCATCACCGCCAAGGTGCTGCAGCTCGGCGTGCCGCTGGTCACCGTGTGCCACGTGCTGCGGGTGGTGGTGCTGACCGTGGGCGCGCAGTGGAGCTTCGGCCTGTTCCGGCGCGTGGTCGCCGCCTGAGCCACGCCCGGCCGGCGCCCCCGCGCCGGGCCGGGCGCCTCGCCTCAGCCGCGTGCGCTTTCGGCCAGCGTCGGATAGTCGGTATAGCCCTGCGGCCCCGGGGTGTAGAAGGTCGCCGGATCCGGTGCGTTGAGCGCGGCCTTGCGGCGGATGCGCTCGGGCAGGTCGGGGTTGGCGAGGAAGGCGGTGCCGAAGGCGACCGCGTCGAGCTGGCCGGCGGCGATCGCGGCGTTCGCCTCGTCCGCCGAGTAGCCCATGTTGCCGATCAGCACGCCGCGGAAGGCGGCGCGCGCCGGCGTCATCACGTCGCCGTGCTGCTGGCCTAAGAAGTCGCCGCGCATCAGGTGCAGGTAGGCGAGGTGCCAGTCGTTGAGGCAGCCGGCGAGCCACTCGACGAGGCCGATCGGGTCGCTGTCGATCATGTCGTTGTAGCTGTTGAGCGGCGACAGGCGGACGCCGACGCGACCGCTGCCCCACACCTTGCACACCGCGTCGATCACCTCGAACAGCAGGCGCGCGCGGTGTTCGCGCGGGCCGCCGTAGGGGCCGCTGCGTTTGTTGCTGCCGTCGCGCAGGAATTCGTCGAGCAGGTAGCCGTTGGCGCCATGCACTTCCACGCCGTCGAAGCCGGCGGCGCGGGCGTTCTCCGCCGCGCGTGCGAAGCCGGCGACGATGCCGGGCAGCTCGTCGTCGCGCAGTTCGCGCGGCACCACGTAGGGCTGCTTGCCCTGCGGCGTATGCACCTCGTCGCCGGTGATCGCGAGTGCGCTGGGCGCTACGGGCTGGCGGCCGTCGTTGAGCAGCGGATGGCAGGCGCGGCCGCCGTGCCAGAGCTGCAGCACGATGCGTCCGCCGGCGGCGTGCACCGCGTCGGTCACCTTCTTCCAGCCGGCGACCTGGGCCTCGGAGTAGATGCCGGGCTCGTGCCAGAAGGCGGAGTTGCCCTCCATCGCCATCGTCGCCTCGGCGATCAGCAGGCCGGCGCTGGCGCGCTGGGCGTAGTGGGTGGCCATCAGCTCGCCGGGCACGTGGCCGTCCTCGGCGCGGCAGCGGGTCAGCGGGGCCATCAGGATGCGGTTGGGCAGGGCAAGTTCGCCGGCTTGCAGCGGGGTGAACAGGTCGATCATCGGAGGTCGGTCCTTGGCTGGTTGTGATCGGGGCGGCCGTCGGCAAGGGTAACGCGCAGCCGCCGGTATCGGCATGCGGGCATGTGACCGGTGGCGCGCGCGAACGTTTCCGGCCCGGGCTTCAGGCGGGGCGAGCATCGCACACCGCGGGGGCCCGCCGTCAGGCGTGCGGCGGCGACATGCGGGTCTCGGTTCCGGGACTTCGTTCACTCGCGTGCGAGCGCGGCAAAGTAGCGTCGGGCGGCGGTTTCGTCAAGCGCCGCGAGGCGTGCGGCACGCCTGCTGCGCGCGGCCGCCGATTCGGCGAGCGCCGCCCGTGCCGCGTCGACGACCGCGCTCGCGGGCGGCGCATCGAGCGGCGCCAGGTGCGCTGCGTGGCGATGCCAGGTGTGCAGGTAGGCGCGTACCTTCTCGCCCTGCGCCGAGCCCTGCACCAGGCTGGCGGCCGGGCGGGCGAAGGCCTCGGCGACGATGCGCACGTGCAGGCTGGTCGACAGGCACAGCTCGGCACCGGCGACCAGCGCGCACAGCTGCAGCACATGGCGGGTGGCGGCGACGATGCAGTGGCGGGGGGCGTGCAGCCGTGCGCGCAGGCGGTGCAGGACCTCGGGCGCGTCGTGCCACGGCGCCCGTCCGGCGCAGAACAGCACCACGCCCCAGCCGCTGTCGCGCTGCAGCCGGTCGAGGGCGGCGGCGAGGGCGGCCAGGCTGAGGTCGTCGCCGGATTCGGCACCGAGCTGGACGGCGATCCAGCCCGCGGGGAAGCGCGCGGACACGCGGGCCGCCTCCCCCCGCGCCGCTTCGCGGGCGATCTCGCTGCCGAGCACGCGGGCGACCAGCACCGCGGGGTCGGGCGCGAGGCGGGCGTCGATGCCGGCGGCGGCG
>JARRBR010000056.1 GCA_029982755.1 Rhodocyclaceae bacterium | reverse complement strand
GCCGAAGGGCTCGTCGAGCAGCAGCACGCGCGGCTCCACCGCCAGCGCGCGGGCGAGCGCGATGCGCTGGCGCTGGCCGCCGGAGAGCTGCGACGGGAAGCGGTCGGCCAGCCAGTCGAGCTGCACCAGGTCGAGCAGCGCGTGCACCTTCTCGGCGATCTGCTTCTCCGACGGGCGCTGGCCGCGCGGCTTCATGCGCATGCCGAAGGCGACGTTGTCGAACACGCTCATGTGGCGGAACAGCGCGTAGTGCTGGAACACGAAGCCGACCTGGCGGTCGCGCACGTGGGTGCCCGAGGCGTCCGCGCCGTCGAGCAGTACCTGGCCGGCATCGGCCTGTTCGAGCCCGGCGATCACGCGCAGCAGCGTGGTCTTGCCGCAGCCCGAGGGGCCGAGCAGCGCCACCAGCTCGCCGGTGGGGAAGTCGAGCGACACGTCGTCGAGGGCGACGAAGTTGCCGAAGCGCTTGTGGATGTTGCGAACCTGGATGCTCATGACTGTCCTTCGGAAACGTCGTGCTGTGCGTGCGCGGCGCGGTGCTCGACCCAGGTCTTGACGCCCAGGGTCACCAGCGCGAGCAGCGCGAGCAGCGAGGCCACCGCGAAGGCGGCGGCAAACTGGTATTCGTTGTAGAGAATCTCGACGTGCAGCGGCAGCGTGTTGGTCTGGCCGCGGATGTGGCCGGACACCACCGACACCGCACCGAACTCGCCCATCGCGCGCGCGTTGGTCAGGATCACGCCGTACAGCAGGCCCCACTTGATGTTGGGGAGCGTGACGTGCCAGAAGGTTTGCAGGCCGTTGGCGCCGAGCACCACCGCGGCCTCCTCCTCCTCCTTGCCCTGCGCCTGCATCAGCGGGATCAGCTCGCGGGCGATGAAGGGGAAGGTCACGAACACGGTGGCGAGCACGATCCCGGGCACGGCGAAGATGATCTTGAGGTCGTGCTCCGCCAGCCACGGCCCGAACCAGCCCTGGGCGCCGAAAACCAGCACGTAGATCAGGCCCGCGATGACCGGCGACACCGAGAACGGCAGGTCGATCAGCGTGATCAGGAAGTGCTTGCCGCGGAACTCGAACTTGGCGATCGCCCACGCCGCGGCGACGCCGAACACCAGGTTCAGCGGCAGCGCGATCGCGGCGGCGATCAGGGTCAGGCGCAGCGCCGACAGCGCGTCCGGGTCGACCAGCGCGGTGGCGTAGGTTTCCCAGCCATTCCTCAGCGCTTCGACGAACACTGCGATCAACGGCATCAGCAGGAACACGGCGAAGAAGGTGAGCGCGGTGCCCAGGATCAGCCATTTCACCAGCGGCGTCTCGCGCGTTGCCGCGCGGGCCTCGAAGCGCGTCTGGCCGAAATCGGCTGCTGCGCCCAGGCGGAGTGTGGTCGCGCCGGCCATCAGCGGTCCCTCCCGGTTCGTTTTGCAGTCCATGCCTGGAGGCCGTTGATGATCAGCAGCAGGGTGAAGGACAGGATCAGCATCACGGTCGCGATCGCCGTGGCGCCGGTGTAGTCGTACTGCTCGAGCTTGGTGATGATCATCAGCGGGGTGATCTCCGACACCATCGGGATGTTGCCGGCGATGAAGATCACCGAACCGTATTCGCCCACCGCGCGCGCGAAGGCGAGCGCGAAGCCGGTGAGCAGCGCCGGGAACAGGATCGGCAGGATCACGTGGCGGAAGGTCTGCCAGCGCTGCGCGCCGAGGCTGGTGGCGGCTTCCTCGAGCTCGGTGTCGAGGTCCTCCAGGATGGGCTGCACCGTGCGCACCACGAAGGGCAGACCGATGAACACCAGCGCCACCAGCACGCCCAGCGGCTTGAACGCCACCTGGATGCCGAGCGGCTCGAGGAACTGGCCGAACCAGCCGTTCTTCGCATAGAGCGCGGTCAGCGAGATGCCGGCGACCGCGGTGGGCAGCGCGAAGGGCAGGTCCACCAGAGCGTCGATCAGCTTCTTGCCCGGAAAGGAGTAGCGCACCAGCGCCCACGCCAGCATCAGCCCGAACACGGCGTTGATCGCGGCGGCGAGCAGCGACATGCCGAAGGACAGCTTGTAGGACGCCACCACGCGCGGCGCGGTGACGACGTCCCAGAACTCGGCCAGCGTCAGCTCGGCGGTCTTCAGGAATACCGCCGCGAGTGGAATCAGCACGATCAGCGACAGGTAGCCGAGCGTGTAGCCGAGCGTCAGATTGAAACCCGGCAGCATGCGGAAGGTTCGGGCTGCGGCCATCAGCGTTTCACCACGAGCTGGTCGTAGATGCCGCCGTCGGCGAAGTGCGCCTTCTGCACCGCCGCCCAGCCGCCGAGCTCGCGGGCGAGGTCGTCGCAGCCCTTGATGCTCTTCGGGTTGCCTTTGCGCACCAGGAACGCCGAGGTCGTGGTGTAGGGGGCGGCGAGCGTGCGGCGAAGGGTGGTCGAGCGGATTGCAGTGGCCATGACGGACTCCGGAATTGGCTGATGCGCCGGAGTCTAGCGACGTGTTTCGTGGCAAAAACATAATAAAAAACGCGTTGCTTATTCTTATTTCGGCTAAACGGAAGGCGGCGACGTTCGGCCCGGCGGCGGCGACGCCCGGCGCACGCCCGGGTCGATTCGCGGCCTACAATGCGCGGCCCGATCCGGATGAGGAAACGATGTCGGACTTTATTGGCAATCTCGTGCTGGCCCTGTTGCTGGTCCTGCTGCTGCGCGTGCTCTACGCCGTGTGCGCGATGCTGGTGCGCACCCGTGATGGCGGGAACATCGCCTTTGCGATCGCCTTGCCGGCGGGCCTGCTCTACATCGTCGTGCGCAACCCGGTGCCGGTGAGCAGTTGGGCGGGGCTGGCGAGCGGCGCGCTGCTCGGTGCGGCGCTGCTGCTGTCGATCTCGCGCTGGCAGCGGCGTCGGCCCTGAGCAGGCCGCGGCCGTGCGCGCCTGATCTGCAGTCCTGAATATGTAAGCAGAATTTCTTCGTTCGGTTTCGGCAGCGCATGCGCGAACATGCGGGCCATCGAAACCCTGCGGAGAAGTGAGATGCCCATGGCCGATCGCCCGTTCGCGGCGCGGACGCGTGCCTTTCTCGACGGCCTGCCCCTCGAACGCGAGGGCGGGCGGCAGCTTTGCCGGCTCGCCGACGGTGGCGTGGTCGGGGATTGGTACGGCTGCGAGCTGTCGAGCGTGTTCCAGCCAATCGTCGCCCCCGCCGATGGCTGCGCGATCGGCCACGAGGCGTATCTGCGCATCCTGGGCAGCGGTGAACGCGCCCTGTCGCCGTGGACCCTGTTCTCGGCAAATGCCGATGACGATCGCCTGGTTGCGCTCGACCGCCTGGCGCGGACGGTGCATGCGCTCAATTTCCTGAGCACAGTCGAAGGCGACGGCCTGTTGTTCCTCAACGTGCATGGTCGCCTGCTCGCCACGGTGAGCAGCGATCACGGTGCCGCCTTCCGCAAGGTGGTCGATGCGCTCGGTCTGCCGCCCGCGCGCATCGTCATCGAAACGCCGCTGGCCGCCAGCAGGCAGCCCGATCTGCTCGCCTTCGTGCTGCGCAACTACCGCAACAACGGCTTCCAGGTGGCGATCAACGTCGAGTCGCCGGAGCAGTGGCGGACGCTCTGCATCGGTGTGCCCGCCCAGTTCGTCAAGATCGACGGCGCGCGGCTGCTGCAGGCCGAGGATTGGCGGGCGCGTGTGGATGGGATGGCGGCCGTGCGCGATCCGGTTCGCATCGTGGTGACGCGCCTCGAGCACGAGCTGGACGGTCCGCTACCCGAGCAGGTGTGCGTGCAGGGTCATGCGTATGGCCTGCCAGCCGCGCGTGCGGCGAGTCCCCGGGCCCGGCGCCAGGCGCTGGAGCACTGCGCTCCCTGAACCCGGATCCCGGAGAAGGTCGAGTCGAAGTGCATGAGCACTGCGGAAATCCGTCTTTGGAGTCGGCGCGCGGGTCCGCTACCATCGAACGCTCGTGCGCCCGCACCAGGATCGGAGTGCGGCGCAGCCTGCAAAACCTTCGTTCAGGGATCCCACTCATGATCGTCTTCGTTACCGGCGCCTCCGCCGGCTTCGGCGCCGCCATCGCCCGCAGCTTCGTCAAGGGCGGCCATCGCGTCGTCGCCACCGCCCGCCGCAAGGACCGCCTCGATGCGCTCGCCGCCGAGCTCGGCGATGCGCTGCTGCCGCTGGAGCTGGACGTGCGCGACCGCGATGCGGTCGCCGCCGTGCCGGGCGCGCTGCCCGCCGGCTTCGCCGAGGTGGATGTGCTGGTCAACAACGCCGGCCTCGCCCTCGGCCTGGCGCCCGCGCACCAGGCCTCGCTCGAGGACTGGCAGACCATGATCGACACCAACTGCACCGGCCTGGTGCAGGTGACGCGCGCCTTCCTGCCCGGCATGGTCGAGCGCAACCGCGGCCACGTCTTCAACCTCGGTTCGGTCGCAGGGCGCTGGCCCTACGCCGGCGGCAACGTCTATGGCGCCACCAAGGCCTTCGTGCGTCAGTTCAGCCTCAACCTGCGCGCCGACCTGCTCGGCACCGCGATCCGCGTCACCGACATCGAGCCCGGCCTGTGCGGCGGCACCGAGTTCTCCAACGTGCGCTTCCACGGCGACGACGACAAGGCGGCCAAGGTCTATGCCGACGTCCAGCCGCTGACGGCCGAGGACATCGCCGACTCGATCTACTGGATCGCGACCCGCCCGGCCCACGTCAACGTCAACACCATCGAGCTGATGCCGGTGGCACAGTCCTTCGCCGGGCTGTCGGTGCATCGGGGCTGACGGCCTTCATGCACCCCCGGGAGGGGGGCATGCGCGGGCCGTTCGTCCCGTGCGCCCGGGCAGCGGTGCCTCGATCACCTGGCGTAGATCTGGTCGAACACCCCGCCGTCGGCGAAGTGCTTCTTCTGCGCCGCCTGCCAGCCGCCGAGGTCCTCGATGGTGAATAGCGCGAGCTTCGGGAAGCGGGCGACGTCGGCGGGGTCGGCGTGCTCGGGTTTGACCGGGCGGTAGTAGTGCTTGGCGGCGAGCTTCTGGCCGGCGGGCGAGTACAGGTATTCCAGGTAGGCCTGCGCCACCGTCGCGGTGCCGCGCTTGCTGGCCACGCCATCGACGACGGTGACCGGCGGCTCGGCGAGGATCGACACCGAGGGCACGACGATCTCGAACTTGTCCGGACCGAGCTCGTTGATCGACAGGAAGGCCTCGTTCTCCCACGCCAGCAGCACGTCGCCGATGCCACGCTGGACGAAGGTGTTGGTGGCGCCGCGCGCGCCCGAGTCCAGCACCGGCACGTGCTTGATCAGCTCGGTGACGAAGGCCTGCGCCGTCTGCTCGGTGCCGCCCGGCTGCCTGAGCGCGTAGCCCCAGGCGGCGAGGTAGTTCCAGCGCGCGCCGCCGGAAGTCTTCGGGTTGGGGGTGACGACCTCGACGCCGGGCTTGACCAGGTCGCCCCAGTCCTTGATGCCCTTGGGGTTGCCCTTGCGCACCAGGAACACGATGGTCGAGGTGTAGGGCGCGCTGTTGTTGGCCAGGCGTTTCTGCCAGTCGGCGGGGATCTTGCCGGTCTGCTCGGCGATCGCGTCGATGTCGTAGGCGAGCGCCAGGGTGACGACGTCGGCTTCGAGCCCGTCGATCACCGCGCGCGCCTGCTTGCCGGCGCCGCCATGCGATTGCTTGATGGTGACGGTCTCGCCGGTCTTGTCCTTCCAGTAGCGGGCGAACTCGGGGTTGAATTCCTGGTAGAGCTCGCGCGTCGGGTCGTAGGACACGTTGAGCAGGGTGGTCTGCGCCTGCGCGCTGCCGACCAGTGTGGCGGCGAGGGTGAGGGCGAGCAGGCTGCGGCGAAGGGGGCGGAAGCGCATCGTGGTTTCTCCGTGAGGGTGATTGCGATGGAGAAAATCTATCCGGGCGACCGCATGATCCGAACCAAGAAATAACGCATTGCTTATTCCGCCGGCCGCGGGCGGTCCTGCAGGCAAGGGCGCTGCGAGACTGTGGTGCGCGTGTAACAGTGTCATTTTTACGCCGCAGAATGGTGATAATCAGCGCAATGCAATACCGTCCCGCCCGCCCGTGAGTCCCGACGTTCCGAATGCCGCGCAGGCGCCCCGGCGCCGCACCTTCCGCCCCTGGCGCCTGCTTGCCGCCGTCATCGTCCTGCTGATGCTGGTCGTACTGGTGGCGGGCGCGCTGCTGTTGTGGCACGAGATGAAGACCTCGCGCCTGCAGGCGCGCGAGATCGCGCGCCATGCCGCGCGCCTGGACTACGCGCTGGTGGCCGGGCCGAGCGACGCGATCCGCTTCCCGGCCCACGGTCCCTTCGACCAGCGTCTCGGCTACACCGAGCTGCCGCGTTTTTCCGAACGCCTGCAGGCGCGCGGTTTCGCGCTGACCGAGCAGGTGCGATTCAACGCCGCGCTGATCGAGCACGTCGAGCGCGGCCTGTTCCCGCCCTATGCCGAGAAGACGCGCGCCGGCCTCGACGTCTTCGACTGCCGCGCCCAGCCGCTGTACGGCTTCCGCTATCCGTGGCGCGGCTATGCGCGCTTCGAGGACGTGCCGGCGATCGTCGCCCAGGCGCTGCTGTTCATCGAGAACCGCGACCTGCTCGACGAGTCGCGGCCGACGCTGAACCCGGCGGTGGACTGGGTGCGCTTCGCGCGCGCGGCGCTCGGCCAGCTCGGGCGCATGGTCAATGCCGACCTCGACGCGCCCGGCGGCAGCACGCTCGCCACCCAGATCGAGAAGTACCGCCATTCGCCCGACGGCATCACCCTGGATGCGCGCGAGAAGCTGCGGCAGATGGTGTCGGCCTCGGTGCGCGCCTATCGCGAGGGCGAGCAGACGCTGCCCGTGCGCCGCCGCCTGGTGCTCGACTACCTGAACACGGTACCGCTGTCGGCCGCGCCCGGCCACGGCGAGGTCAATGGCCTGGGCGACGGGCTGTGGGTGTGGTTCGGCGCCGACTTCGACCGGGTCAATGCGCTGCTGTCGGCGCCGGAAGGCGAGGGCGCCGAGCGCGTCGCCCAGGGCCAGGCCCTGCGCCAGGTGGTGGCGCTGATGATCGCCCACCGCCGGCCGTCGTGGTATCTCGCCGGCGGCCGCGACGAGCTCACCCGCAGCACCGACGCCCACCTGCGCCTGCTCGCCGAGGCCGGGCTGATCAGCCCCGCGCTGCGCGATGCCGCGCTCGGCCAGCCGCTGGTCTATCGCGACCTCGCCGCCGATCCGGCGGTGGTGCCGGCCAATCCGGGCAAGGGCACGACCGCGGTGCGGGCGCGCCTGGCCGGCATGCTCGGCACCTCGCTGTACGGCCTCGACCGCCTCGACGCGCGCATGAGCACCACGCTGCACGGCGGGCTGCAGCAGGCGGTCAGCGACTACCTCGGCCGCCTCGGCGACCCCGCCTTCGCCCGCAGCCAGGGCCTGATCGGCGAGCGCATGCTGCACCCGGCCACGCTCGGCGCGGTGCGCTACAGCTTCACGCTGGTCGAGCGCACCGAGGGCGGCAACCGCGTGCGCGTGCAGACCGACACCACCGACCAGCCGCTCGACATCAACGAGGGCTCCAAGCTCGAGCTCGGCTCCACCGCCAAGCTGCGCGTGCTGGCGACCTACCTCGAGCTCGTCGCCGAGCTGCACGGCCGCCTGTCCGCGCTCGACGTTCCGGCGCTGCGCCGGGTCGAGGTCGACGGCCAGGATCGCCTGACGCGCTGGGCGATCGACCACCTCGCCACCGCAGCCGACCGCAGCCTGCCGGCGATGCTGGAGGCCGCGCTCGAACGCCGCTTCTCGGCCAATCCGGGCGAGGGTTTCTTCACCGGCGGCGGGCGCCACGTCTTCGGCAACTTCAACGCCAGCGACAACGGCCGCGAGCCCACGCTGCGCGAGGCGCTGCAGGCCTCGATCAACCTGCCCTTCGTGCGCCTGATGCGCGAGATCGTGCGCCACACCATGTACCAGGTTCCGGGCAGCACCGCGCGCCTTCTCGAGGACAACCAGGATCCGCGCCGCGTCGAGTACCTCGCGCGCTTCGCCGACCGCGAGGGCCAGCTCTTCCTGCGCCGCTTCTGGCGCAAGTACCAGAACAGCACGCCCGAGGAGATGCGCTCCACCCTGCTCGACGGCCTGCGCCCGAGCGCCGACCGCCTGGCCGCCGTGTTCCGCTATCTGGAACCCGAGGCGCCGCCGAATGCGCTCGCCGCCTTCCTCGGCCGTCGTCTCGGCGATGCGCAGCTGAGCGAGGCGCGCATCGGCCAGCTCTATGCCCGCCACGCGCCCGAGGCCTTCGACCTGCCCGACCGTGGCTACGTCGCGCGCGTGCATCCGCTCGAGCTGTGGCTGGTCGCGTTCCGCCTGCAGCATCCCGAGGCGACGCTGAGCGACGCGGTGGCGGCGAGCGCCGACGAGCGCCAGCAGGTGTATCGCTGGCTGTTCCGCACCCGCGCCAAGGGCGCGCAGGACTCGCGCATCTTCACCCTGCTCGAGGTCGAGGCCTTCCTCGACATCCACCGCCGCTGGGCGCGGCTGGGCTACCCCTTCGGCCACCTCGTGCCCTCGCTGGCGACCGCGCTCGGCAGCTCGGGCGATCGCCCGGCGGCGCTGGCCGAACTGATGGGCATCATCATCAACGACGGCCGCCGCCTGCCGACGCGGCGCATCGACACGGTGCGTTTTGCCGCGGACACACCCTATGAGACGGCCTTCGCGGTGCGCCCGGCCGAAGGCGAGCAGGTGATGGCGCCCGAGGTTGCGCAGGCGCTGCGCGGGGCGCTGTCCGACGTGGTCGAGGGCGGTACCGCGCGGCGGCTGGCAGGCGCGTTCAAGCTCGCCGACGGCACCGAGCTCGCGCTCGGCGGCAAGACCGGCACCGGCGACAACCGCATCGTGGTCAAGGGTCGCGCCGGCCTGGCGATGAACCGCACCGCGACCTTCGTGTTCTACCTCGGCCCGCGCCACTTCGGCACGCTCACCGCCTACGTGATCGGTCCCGATGCCGCCAGCTACCGCTTCACCTCGGGGCTGCCGGTGCAGATCCTGAAGTCGATGGGACCCCTGCTGATCCCGCACCTGGAGCCGGCGAGCGCAGACGCCTGTCTGCCGCCGCCGCTGTCAGCGGGCGCGGCTGCGGCGGGGGCGGGCGAGGAAGGCGCCGTCGAGGACGCCGAGGCTGCGCCTGAAGCGGACGGGCAGTCCGAGGAGGCCGGGCTCAGCATGCGCGCGGTGCCCGAGGGCGCGCCCAACGGGGGCGCCGACGGTCAGGTCCCGGAAGGCGAAGTCCCCGACGGTCTGGTCCCCGAGGGCGAGCTTCCCGAAGGCGAGCTCCGCGAAGGCGAGGGCGCCGCGAGCCGGGTGCGCGAGGGCAGGATCACCGGGGTGGTCGAGGGAGCCGTCCCGCCCGCCGGCGTGCCCGCGCCGCGGATCACGCCCGCCGAGTGAGCGGGAAGGCGGAACCGGCTTACGGCTGGAAGGGCCAGAACAGCGGAATCAGCGCGCTGCACAGCAGCCAGGTGAGGATGTTCATCGGGATGCCGAGGCGGGCGAAGTCGGCGAAGCGGTAGTTGCCGGCGCTGTAGACCAGGGTGTTGGTCTGGTAGCCGATCGGGGTGGCGAAGCTGCAGCTCGCGGCGAACATCACGCCGACCACGAAGGGGCGCGGATCCACCCCCATCTGCTGGGCGAGCCCGATCGCCACCGGGGTGAACAGCACCGCGATCGCGTTGTTGCTCAGCGCCTCGGTGGCCACCGAGGTGATCAGGATCACCAGCGACAGCATCAGCCACGGCGACATCCCCTCGCCGAGCGCGGCGAGCTGGGCGGCGAGCAGCTGGTCGAGACCGGAATTGCGCATCGCGATGCTGATCGCGAGCATGCCGAAGATCAGCATCAGGATCGGCCATTCGATCGCCTTGTAGGCCTCGTCGCGAGTGACGCAGCCGGTGGCGATCACCACCGCGGCGCCGATCAGCGCCAGGCCCTCGATCGGCATCACGTTGAGCGCGGCGAGCAGCATCACGCCGACGATGGTGGCGAGCGCGATCGGTGCCTTGTGGCGGCGGCTGGTCATGTGGCGGCCTTCGGTGAGCGCGAACAGGTCGCCGTTGTCGCAGAAGCGCTGGATCTGCGCCGGCGTGCCTTCCACCAGCAGCACGTCGCCGGCCTGCAGCTCGAAGTCCTCGCCGATCTGCGCGAAGGAGGCGTTGCGCCGATGTACCGCGACCAGATGGATGCCGTAGCGTGCGAGCAGGTCGAGGTCGCGGATCGGGCGCAGGATGTAGCGCGAGGTCTGGCCGACGATCGCCTCCACCATCACCAGGTCGCGCCGGCGCAGGGTCTCGAGGTCTTGGCCGCCGTTGCCCGCCGGCGCCTGCAGGCCGATGCCGTCGGTGCTGCGCAGCGCGATCATGGCGTCGCTGCGGCTGTGTACCACGACGCGGTCGCCCACTTCCAGCCGGGTGTCGGGCGCGGGGTCGGCGAGCTCGGTGTCGCCGCGCACCAGGTTCAGCACCTTGATGATGCCGTTCGACAGGCGCGCCTCGCGCAGCGTCTTGCCGGCGAGATGCGAGCCCTCGGGCACGAAGAGCTCGGTCATGAACCAGCGCTCGCTGGCGCCGAACTGCTGGCTCAGGGTCTCGCGCACCGGCAGCAGGCGCGGCGCGAACACCAGCATGAAGGCGCTGCCCACCAGCGCCATCAGGATCGCCGGCAGGCTGATCTCGAACATCGAGAACGGCGCCAGGCCCTGCGCGCGTGCGACGCCGTCGACCAGGATGTTGGTCGAGGTGCCGACCATGGTGATCAGCCCGCCGAGGATGGTGGCGTAGGAGAGCGGGATCAGCAGGCGCGAGGGGGCCAGGCCCTGGCGGGTCGCGACCGCGATCACCGCCGGGATCATCACCATCACCACCGGGGTGTTGTTGATGAAGGGCGACACCGCCACGCAGGCTGCGATCAGCGCCAGCAGCAGGCGGCGCTCGCCGGCGCCGGCCGCCGCCGCGAGCCACTCGCCGAGCTGGTCCACGCAGCCGGTGCGCGACAGCGCGGCGCTGATGATGAACAGGCAGGCGATGGTGATCGGTGCGCTGTTGGCGAACACGCCGAGCACCTCCCTGGTGTCGAGCACGCCCGCGGCGAGCAGCACGCTCACCGCCACCATGACGGCCACGTCGGGTTTGAGCCATTCGCGCACGAAGGTGACGAACAGGACGACGAGGACGAGGCCGACGAAGAAGGGGGCGGGGATCTCGGGGAGCAGCATCGGGGCGGGCGGGAACACAGTGCGAAGTGCGTTGCAGCTTATCGCCGCCTTTATGCGTCTCAAAGATCGAATGGCGTCGAGCTTATTCCTTCAGGTTCCATGGCCGAGGCGGCGGCCGCCTGCGCGCTGCCGGCAGCGCTCAGCGCCGTGCCGCGTCCAGGCGCGCCTGCGCGCCGCGCTCCAGCTCGGCCGCGCGTTCGCGCAGGAAGTCGAGGAAGGCGCCGGCAAGCGGGGTGAGGCGCTTGCCGGCCGGATACACCACCTGCCACTGGGTGGGCAGCGGGGTGCCTTGCACGCGCAGCACGGCGATGCCCTCGTCGACGGCGTGGGCCAGCGCATGGGCGGACAGCAGCGACAGCCCGAGTCCGCCCGCCACCGCCTGCTTCACCGCCTCGTTGCTGCCCAGTTCCAGGCGCGGGCGCAGGGCGAGGCCATGGGCGGCGAAGAACTGCTCGGCCGCCTGGCGGGTACCGGAGCCCGGCTCGCGCAGCACGAACTCCTCGGCGGCGAGGGTCTCGATCGCCAGGGTGTCCCTGCCGGCGAGCGGGTGCTCGGCGGCGGCCACCACCACCAGCGGATTCGACAGGAAGGGCGTGGCCACCACCGGCGGCGCCTGCGGCGGCCGGCTCATGATGTAGAGGTCGTCGAGGTTGTCGGTGAGGCGGCGGATCACCGCGTCGCGGTTGAGCACCACCAGCGACACCTCCACCGCCGGGCGCTCGCGGCGGAAGTCGCCGAGCAGGCGCGGGATGAAGGTCTCCGCGGTGCTGACCACCGCCAGCCGCAGCCGCCCGACCACGTCGCCGCGCAGCTCGGCGAGCGTTTCGTCCAGGCTTTCGAGTTCCTGCTCCACCCGTTGCGCGGTGTCGAGCACGGCGTGCCCGGCGGCGGTGAGATGCAGCTTGCGGCCGACGCGCTCGAACAGCGGCAGGCCGACCTGCTCGGCGAGCTGGCGCAATTGCGTCGACAGCGTGGGCTGGGTCAGGTGCAGGCGCTGGGCGGCGCGCGAGACGCTGCCCTCGCGCGACACCGCGAGCAACAGGCGGAGCTGGTGGAAGGTCAGGCGCATGGGCGATCCGGGGTGGGGTGTATATATAGATTTAAATCTATGTTAACGGCAAAAACAAAGCATTTTTCTGCATGTGTGCGCTGCGGCAAAATGGCCTTCGTCCCGGCCCCGTGGCCGCCAAGCACTTCGAAGGAAAACAATACATGGTCGATGCCGTTCCCTTCTTCTTCGCCCTCGGCGCCGTCGCCTCGCTGGCCCGCTCCGGCCTGCGCCTGCCGGCGGCGGTGTTCGAGACCCTGTCGATCTACCTGCTGCTGGCCATCGGCCTCAAGGGCGGCGTGGAGATCGCACGCTCGGAAAGCGCCACGCTGTGGGTCGATGCGCTGCTGGCGATCGGCCTCGGCGCGCTGATCCCGCTGCTGGTGTTTCCGCTCTTCCGCCTGCGCTTCTCGCGCCCGGACGCGGCCTCGCTGTCAGCGCACTACGGCTCGGTGAGCATCGTGACCTTCGCGGTGGGCGCGGCGGTGCTGGCCGGGCGCGGGATCGAGGTGGAAGGGCATTTGGCCCTGCTCGCCGCGCTGATGGAGGCGCCGGCGCTGATCGTGGCCACGCTGATCGCGCGCTGGGGGGGGAAGTCGGCCGATGGCAGCTCGACCGCGGGCGCGCTGGTGCACGAGGTCTTCGCCAACAAGAGCGTGGTGCTGCTCGGCGGCGGCATCCTGATCGGCTGGGTGGCCGGGCCGCAGGGCCTGGAGCCGCTGTCGCCGCTGTTCGTCGATCTGTTCAAGGGCGCGCTGTGCCTGTTCCTGCTCGAGATGGGCCTGATCGCCGCCGACCGCCTGCCGGACCTGAAGAAGGCCGGGCTGTTCCTGGTCGGCAGCGCGCTCGCCCTGCCGCCGTTGCTGGCACTTGCCGGCTGGGGCGTGGCACAGGTGATGGGCCTGGGCGTGGGGGGTACGGTGCTGATGATGACGCTGGCCGGCAGCGCGTCCTACATCGCCGCACCCACCGCGATGCGCATCGCGGTGCCCGAGGCCAACTCGGCCCTGGGCGTGGCCGCGGCGCTGGCGGTGACCTTCCCCTTCAACCTGCTGGTGGGGATCCCGCTGTACCTGTGGTGGGCGAGGACGATGGCGGGGGTCTGAGCAGGACGCCGGGGTCGGCCGCGTCGCGAGGCGGGGCCGGCTCGGTGACGGCGGCCGACGACTCGTCGGCCGCTTCGTCTTGCGGTTCGCTGGCGGAAGCAGCCTCGGGCGGCGCCTCGCCGGGGTCGGCGGGTGACCCAGGCTTGGGCGAGCCGTCCGTGTCCGCGACGTCCGGCGAGACCATCTCCAGCACCGTGGCCGAGGTGCGCATCATCGGTGTGAAATGCGCCGGCTCATCGACGATCTCGTCCTGGGTGCGGCGGAAGAGCAGGATGCAGAACAGCGCGAGCGGCACGAAGGCGAGTCCGAGGTGCAGCGGCAGCGCGAGGGCGCCGATCCAGCCCATCAGCGCGCCGGCGATCGACGGACCGGCGGCGGCACCCAGGCCGTGCAGGAACAGCACGCCGGTGTTGCCCGACAGGATCTGGTCGTGGTGCAGGTGATCCACGAGGTGGGCGACCACGATCGGATAGATCGCGAACGCCATGCCGCCGTAGAGGAAGAGCCCGGCGAGCGGCACATGGGGCAGGTGGCCGAGGAGGGCGACGACGACCCCGGCGACTGCCGCGCCGCCCGCGGCCACGCCCAGGGCCAGGCGGCGGTCGCCCGCATCCGAGAAGCGCCCCATCGGCCATTGCAGCAGGGCGCCGCCGACGATGGCCGCCGTCATCAGCAGGCCGATGCCTGCGGCGTCGAGCCCGATGCGTTCGCCATAGACCGGGGTCAGGCTCCAGAACGCGCCCATCGACAGCCCGGACGACAGCGCGCCGACGAAGGCCGCCGGCGCCGCGCGCCAGATCATGCCCAGCCGCGGTCGTGCGCGGGTGGCGATCTGCGGCTGCGGAAAACGCGTCATCGTCACCGGCAGCAGCGACACGCAGACGAAGATCGCCGCCACCGCGAACAGGGTGAAGTTCATCGGCGTGTCCAGGCGCAGCAGTTGCTGCGCGCCGGCGAGCGCGGTGAGGTTCACCACCATGTAGACGGCGAACACCTGGCCGCGGCGCTCGGGCGCGGTCTGGTCGTTGAGCCAGCTCTCGATCACCGCGTAGAAGCCGACCAGGCCCATGCCGGTGAGCACCCGCAAGCCCATCCAGAACCAGGCATTCACCACCACCGCATGGAGCAGGATGCAGGCGGCGACGATGGCGCCGAAGAAGGCGAAGGCGCGGATGTGGCCCATGCGCCGGATCAGCGGCGGGGCGACGAAGGTGCCGAGGAAGAAGCCGAGGAAGTAGGTCGAGCCGATGAGGCCGAGCGTGGTGTCGGAGAAGCCCTCGAGGCTGCCGCGCAGCGAGACCACGGTGTTGAGCAGGCCGGAGCCGAGCAGGAGCAGGGCGATGCCGGAGAGAAGGGCGCCGATGGGGAGGAGGGTGGGTAGCATGGGCAGTTCGCGACCGTCGCCCGCGGCCGGGTAGGCTGCGGACCGGTGACGCGTTGAATTTTTGTGCAAACATTTTACCCGCTTCTCGCTGCCGCCTGCTTGCCGCCCCCTCAGGCTGCCGGCCGGGCATGGGCCGCGGCGGACGAAATCCGATGCGCCGTATCAGCCCCGGCGGCTTGCCAAGCCTCGCCCGACTTGCTAAAAACCGTCCGGGCGTCGATCGATGCCTTCTTCACGCCGACGCGGGGACGACCCCGCCCGCCATGCGCCCCGGGCGCAGCGACCGTCGGTTTTTCAGCGGGACGACCCGCGTGACACTGATGCCAGGTCGCGTGGCCGGCATCGTCGCCCCGAGGAGTTCTCCGTGTCCGCCCCCAGACTGCGTTCCTTCCCCGACCGCCTGCGCCAGATCGCGCTGTTCGAGGTCGGCGGCCTGCTGCTGATCACGCCGCCGTTCGCGTGGGCGAGCGGCGTGCCGATCACCGAATCGATCGGCCTGCTCGCCTTGCTCGCGCTCATCGCCGCGATCTGGAACGGCTGCTACAACACCTGCTTCGACTGCGTCGAAGGCCGTCTCACCGGGCGCACCGCCGACCGTCGTCCGTTCCGGCTGCGCGCCCTGCACGCGGTCGGCTTCGAGAGCGGCCTGCTGCTGATGACGCTGCCGGTCATCGTGTGGTGGACCGACCTGGGCTGGATCGAGGCGCTGATCGCCGACATCGGCCTGGCGATCACGTACACGATCTACGCCTTCCTCTTCAACCTGGGCTACGACCGCCTGTTCCCGATCGCGCCGGCCGCAGCGCCCGCGACCACGGACGCCGGCCCGCTCGCCACGGAGCGCTGAGATGCAGGCTGACGGGCACGTGCGTATGGCGGCCGATACGGGTGTGGCGGGCGAGCGCGACGCCGACCTGAGCACGCTCAACACCTTCGGCCTGCGCGCGCGCGCCGCCTGCCTGCTGCGCCTGCGCTCGGCCGAGGCGCTCGCGACCGCGCCGCAGCAGGGGCCGCGGCTGGTGCTCGGCGGTGGCAGCAACCTGGTACTGACCGGCGACTTCCCCGGCACCGTGCTCAAGGTCGAGATCGGCGGGCGGCGCCTGCTGCGCACCGAGCCGACGGCGTGGATCGTAGAGGCCGGCGCGGGCGAGAACTGGCACGACTTCGTGCGCTGGACCCTGGACCAGGGCTGGCCCGGGCTCGAGAACCTGTCGCTGATCCCCGGCACGGTGGGCGCGGCGCCGATCCAGAACATCGGCGCCTACGGGCTGGAGTTCTCCGAGCGCTTCGACTCGCTCGATGCGGTCGACCTCGACAGCGGCGCCGCCTGCAGCTTCGGCCTGGCGGACTGCGATTTCGGCTACCGCGACAGCGTGTTCAAGCGCAGCCCGGGCCGCTGGCTGATCACCGCAGTGCGTTTCCGGCTGCCGCGGCCGTGGCAGCCGGTCACCCGCTATGCAGACGTGGCGCGCGAGCTCGAGGCGCGCGGCATCGAGGCGCCCAGCGCGCTCGACATCTCCGACGCGGTGATCGCGATCCGCCGCCGCAAGCTGCCCGACCCGGCCGAGATCGGCAACGCCGGCAGCTTCTTCAAGAACCCCGTGGTCGAGGCCGCGGCCTGCGCCCGCCTGCTCGCTGCCCATCCGGCGATGCCGCACTATCCGCAGCCCGACGGCCGCGAGAAGCTCGCCGCCGGTTGGCTGATCGAGCAGGCCGGCTGGAAGGGGCGCGATCTCGGCCCGGTCGGTTGCTACGAGCACCAGGCGCTGGTGCTGGTCAATCGCGGCGGCGCCACCGGGGCCGACGTGCGCCGCATCGCCGCGGCGATCATGGCCGACGTCGAGGCGCGCTTCGGCGTGCGCCTGGAGCCCGAGCCGGTTTTCGTCTGAACCCCGCCGCGCTGCGTCGCGGCGCACCCATCCCCGAAGGATCCGCACCATGCCCCACACCCCCGACCCGCGCGCCGTCATCGACGAACTGCGCGCCGCCTTCGGCGCCGACGAGGTCCTCGCCGGCGACGCCAACCCGCGCTACCTCAAGGACTGGAGCACCGCGACCGGCGGCACGCCGCTCGCCGTCCTGCGTCCGCGCAGCACCGAGGCGCTGTCGCGCATGCTGGCGATCTGCCATGCCCACGGCCAGGCGGTGGTGCCGCAGGGCGGGCTGTCGGGCCTGGTCGGTGGCGCGGTGCCGGCGGCGGGCGAGGTGGTGGTGTCGCTCGAGCGCATGAACGCGATCGAGGCCATCGACACCGATTCCGGCACCGTGACCGTGCAGGCCGGCGCCGTGCTGCAGACGGTGCAGGAGGCCTGCCGCGAGGCCGGCGCGTTGCTCGCGGTGGATCTGGGCGCGCGCGGCTCGTGCCAGATCGGCGGCAACGTGTCGACCAACGCCGGCGGCAACCGCGTGATCCGCTACGGCAACACCCGCGACTCGGTGCTCGGCCTGGAGGTGGTGCTGGCCGACGGCACCGTGTTGAGCATGATGAACCGCATGGTCAAGAACAACGCCGGCATGGACCTCAAGCACCTGTTCATCGGCAGCGAGGGCGTGCTCGGCATCGTCACCCGCGTGGTGCTGAAGCTGCAGCCCCTGCCGCAGGGGGTGAGCACCGCGCTGGTGGCGGTGCAGGACTTCACCGCCGCGCTGCGCTTCCTGCGCCATGCGCAGCAGAGCCTGTCGGGCCAGGTCAGCGCCTTCGAGATCATGTGGCGCGACTACCTCGACACCGCGATCGCCGCCAACCGCCTGCGCAAGCCCTTCGCCACCGACTATCCGGTGTATGTGCTGACCGACATGCACTGCGGCCAGCCGGAGACCGACGCGCAGCGCTTCGAGGCCATGCTGGAGGCGGCGATCGAGGCGGGCTGGATCCTGGATGCGGCGGTGGCGCAGTCGGTCGCCGACGCCGAGGCCCTGTGGGCGATCCGCGACGGCGTCGCCGAGATCCTGCGCGAGGCCGCGCCGACGCTGAACTTCGACGTCTCGGTGCCGGTGGCGAAGATCGGCGAGTGCGCGGCGCGCGTGCGCGAGAACCTGGCGCGCGACTGGCCGCAGCTGAAGGCCCTGTTCTTCGGCCACGTCGGCGACGGCAACCTGCACGTGGTGGTGTGCAAGGTGCCGGAGGATGCCGCCAGCGTGCATGCGATCGAGGATGCGGTGTACAGCGTGGTGCGCGACTACGCCGGCTCGATTTCCGCGGAGCACGGCATCGGCCTGCTCAAGCGCGACTGGCTGGCCTACTCGCGCAGCGCGGCCGAGCTCGCGCTGATGCGCAACCTCAAGCACTCGCTAGATCCCCGGGGCATCCTCAACCCCGGCAAGATGCTGTGATCAGCTGACCTGGTCGGGCGGCTGACGGCCGTCGAAGAAGGCGACCAGGTTGTCGACCACGCGCATGCCCATCGCCTCGCGGGTCTCGCGCGTGGCACTGCCCAGATGCGGCAGCAGCACGACGTTCTCCAGCGCGAGCAGGCCGGGATGGATCCGCGGCTCGTCCTCGAACACGTCCAGGCCGGCGCCGGCCAGGCGCCCCTGCCGCAGGGCCTCGACCAGCGCCGCTTCGTCGACCACGTCGCCGCGCGCGGTGTTGATCAGGAAGGCGCCCGGCTTCATCGCCGCCAGGCGCGCGGCGTTCATCAGGTGGCGGTTGGCGCCGCCGCCGGGGCAGTGCAGCGAGACGAAATCGGCCTGCGCCAGCACGTCCTCGACGTGCTCGAGCTGCGTCGCCTGCAGCGTGCCGAGCCGCTCGGGCGCCAGCCGGCTGCGGTTCTGGAACACGACCTTCATGCCGAAGCCGTGCTGCGCGCGCAGCGCCACCGCCTGGCCGATGCGGCCCATGCCGATAATGCCCAGGGTCTTGCCGCTCAGCCGGGTGCCGACCAGATGGGTCGGACGCCAGCCGGTCCAGCGCCCGGCGCGCACCTCGCGCTCGCCCTCGCCGGCGCGGCGCGCGACCATCAGCATCAGCGTCAGCGCCAGGTCGGCGGTGCAGTCGGTGAGCACGCCCGGGGTGTTGGTGACCACCAGGCCGCGGGCGCGGGCCGTGTCGATGTCGATGTGGCTGTAGCCGACGCCGTAGTTGGCGAGGATGCGGGCGCGCGGCGCGTCGACCGCCAGCACGGCGGCGTCGACGCGGTCGGACACCGTCGGCAGCACGGCGTCGTAGTCGCGCAGCGCGGCGCGCAACTCGTCTGCGGACAGGCGGTGGTCGTCGCTGTTGAGGGTGGTGTCGAACAGCTCGCCCAGCCGGCGCTCGACGGCTTCCGGCCAGCGGCGGGTGAGGAGGATGCGGGGTCGGGACATGGCGTCGGGGGGTGGTGGCGGAGGGCGAAGCTTACCGCGCCGGCCGGTCGTGCGTTCAGTGGCGGTCGACCAGTTCGGCGTAGCTGCGCGCCAGCGCGCCTGCGAGCCCCGCCGGATCGTCGACGATGCGGTAGCCGCCGTGGCCGAAAATGCGGCGTACGTCGGCTTCGGACGCGCGGTCCAGGCTGAGGCAGAAGCAGCGCACGCCCTTGCACCGCGCCTCCACCACCGCACGCGCGGCGTCTTCCACCAGATGACGGGCGTCGAACACGTCGATGTCCGACGGTGCCCCGTCTGACAGCACCAGCAGCGTGCGTTGGGCGCTCGTCTCCTTTGCCAGCCGCGCCGTCCCGTGGCGTAGCGCCGCGCCCAGCCGGGTGGAGAGCCCCGGCCGCGCGGCGCCCAGCATCATCGCCGGGTCGGCCGGCACGGGCTGGCCGAAGTCGAGCAGGCGCAGGTAGTTCACAGCCTGCCTTCCATCCGAATCGAAGCCCGCGACTTCCAGCCGGTCCTCCAGGCCGCGCAGCGCATCCATCAGCAGCGCGGCGGCCTCGCGTTCCAGATCCAGCACCCTGCGCCCGCAGGGCTGAAGATCCGCAGTGGAGGCGGACAGGTCGAGCAACAGCAGCAGGCTGGTGGGCGGCACCGCGCGGCCGTTGCGGCGGAACAGGCGCGGATCCGGCGCCAGCCCCAGCCGGCGGTCGATGAAGACCTCGGTGGCGGCGTCGAGATCCAGTTCGTCGCCTTCCCACTGGCGGCGGATGCGCTGGCTGCGGTCGAGGCGGCGGCTGCGTGCCAGCCGCAGCGGCTTGCGGGCGGACAACGTCGGGGCGCTGGAGAAGATGGGCGGCACGGCGCGCTCGATCACGGTGCACCAGTTGTCGCGGACGCGCTCCAGGCGGTAGTGCCACTCCGGGTAGTCGTGGCGGGCGAGCTCGGGCAGGGGCATCGGTTCCGGCGCTTCTTCCGGTGCCTGCGGCGGCGCGGGCTGGGGTTCGCCCTGCGGTGGCGGGCGGCGCAGCGTGGTTTCGGCCTGCTCGGCGTCGGCGCCGTGCGCCCACAGGTGGCTGTTGTCGTCGTGCCAGGGCAGGGGCGGGGCGTAGGTCTGCAGGTTCATGCGCACGCGCA
>JARRBR010000055.1 GCA_029982755.1 Rhodocyclaceae bacterium | reverse complement strand
GCCCGACATGTTCAGCGGCATGCCGTGGGTGAGGTGGCCGCCTTCGGCCAGGCTCATGCCCATGATGGTGTCGCCCGGCTTGGCGAAGGCCATCAGCACCGCCTGGTTGGCCTGCGAACCGGAGTTCGGCTGCACGTTGGCGGCCTCGGCGCCGAACAGCGCCTTCAGGCGGTCGATCGCGAGCTGCTCGGCGACGTCGACGTGCTCGCAGCCGCCGTAGTAGCGCTTGCCCGGGTAACCCTCGGCGTACTTGTTGGTGAGCTGGGAGCCCTGGGCTTCCATCACGGCGTGGGAGACGTAGTTTTCGGAGGCGATCAGCTCGATGTGGTCTTCCTGGCGCTTGTTTTCGGCCTGGATGGCGGACCACAGTTCGGGATCGACTTTGGCGAGGGTGTCTTGCGAGGAGAACATGGCTTCTGCTTATGGGATGAGGGTGGGCTGAACCGATCGAGCTCGGACGCACGATTCTAGCATGCGGCGGTGCACGTAAAGGCGGCGGGCGCCCGTCGGACGCCCGCCGCCGCCGGCAGTGCAGGAGCCGCGACTACCAGCCGCGCTGCTGCGTCCCGAAGCCCTCGCCGCTGCCGGCTGGCGCGGCCTCGCCGGCCGGGGTTGCGCTGCTGCCCTCGGACGGTGCGCCGCTGCCGGCAGGTTCCGCCGGTGCCGGGCTGCCGCCCCAGCTGTCGCCCTGCTGGCCCCAGCCTCCGCCATCGCCGCCCCCGCTGCCGCCATCGACCTTGATCTCGATGGTGTCGAGATCCACCTCGAGCTTCTTGTCCTGGGTGAAGGTCACCAGCCCCGGGAATGCCATCAGCAGCAGCACCATCGCCAGCTGCATCAGCACGAAGGGGATCGAGCCGCGGTAGATGTCCATCGTCTTCACGCCGGCTACGCGCTTCTTGGTGATGCGGTCGATGTAGTCCTTCGCCGGTGCCACGCTGCGCAGATAGAAGAGTGCGAAGCCGAAGGGCGGGGTCAGGAAGGAGGTCTGCAGGTTCATCGCCAGCAGCACGCCGAACCACACCAGGTCGATGCCGAGCTTGTCCGCCACGGGCGCCAGCAGCGGCACCAGGATGAACGCGATCTCGAAGAAGTCGATGAAGAAGCCGAGGAGGAAGATCACCGTGTTCACGAACACCAGGAAGCCGATCTCGCCGCCGGGCAGCTTGTCGAACAGGTGCTCGACCCAGATCGGACCGTCGACCGCGGTGAAGGTGAAGCTGAAGATCGTCGAGCCGATGAGGATGAACAGCACGAAGCACGACAGCCGCGCGGTGGACTCGAGGCCATGCTTGAGCAGCGCCATGTCGAGCTTGCCGCGCGAGAACGCCATGATCATGCCGCCCACGGCACCCATCGCGCCGCCTTCAGTCGGGGTGGCGACGCCGAGGAAGATCGTGCCCAGCACCAGGAAGATCAGCGCCAGCGGCGGGATCAGCACGAAGGTGACACGCTCGGTGAGGCGCGACAGCAGGCCCATGCCCGTCAGCTTGTTGATCAGCGCGGCGACGAAGGCGAACAGCGTGCCGCCGGTGAGCGCGACGACGATGGTCTCGTCCATTGCCGGCTTGACCTCGGTGCCCTTGAGCGCGCTCAGGATCTCGCCGTAGTACATGCCGAAGGCGACCGAGACGACGGTGACGAACAGGGTGAATACGCCGAGCGAGCGCATGCCCGAGCTGCCGTCCGGCTCACGGTAGGTGCGTGCCTCGGGCGGCAGGGCGGGGACCATCGCGGGCTTGAAGATCGCCAGGCCGATGATGAACAGCACGTACAGGCCGATCAGCATGAAGGCCGGGATGAAGGCGCCCTTGTAGAGGTCGCCGACACTGCGGCCGAGCTGGTCGGCAATCACGATCAGCACCAGCGAGGGCGGCACGATCTGCGCCAGCGTGCCGGAGGCGGTGATCGCGCCGCTGGCGATTGCCGGACTGTAGCCGTAGCGCAGCATGATCGGCAGCGAGATCAGGCCCATCGAGATCACCGCCGCCGCGACCACGCCGGTGGTCGCTGCCAGCAGCGCACCGACGAAGATCACCGCCAGCGCGAGGCCGCCGCGGATCGGGCCGAACACCTGGCCGACGGTGTCGAGCAGCTCTTCGGCCATGCCGCTGCGTTCGAGCACCAGGCCCATCAGCGTGAAGAAGGGGATCGCCAGCAGGGTATCGTTCTGGATGATGCCGAAGACGCGCAGCGGCAGCGCCTGGAAGATGCTGGGCGACAGCAGGCCGATTTCGACGCCGATGAAGCCGAACAGCAGGCCGCAGGCGGCGAGCGCGAAGGCGACCGGGAAGCCGGTGAGCAGGAACAGCAGCAGTGACCCGAACATCAGTTCGGGGGCGTGGGCAGTGAAGAGTTCGATCATTTCTGCACCTCGCCGGCGTTGTCATGGTGGGGCTGGGCGTGCGCCGCGTCTTGCGCCTCGTTGCCGTCGTGCGCGCCGTGCAGCAGCGGATTGGGCGCCTTGCCCTGCAGGAAGGCGAAGCGCTTGATCAGCTCCGAGATCGCCTGCAGGCCGAGCAGCCCGAAGCCGATCGGCACCAGGGCGTATACCGGCCAGCGAATAAGGCCGCCGGCGTTCGACGACATCTCGCCCGACACGTAGGCGCCCACCACCACCGGCCAGGCGAACTGGATCATGAACCAGCACAGCGGCAGCAGGAAAACGACGATGCCGGCGATATCGATGTATATGCGGGTGCGCATCGACAGCTTGCCGGCGAGCACGTCGATGCGGACGTGGGCGTTCTGCAGGAAGGTGTAGCCGGCGCCGAGCAGGAAGACCGCGCCGAAGAGATACCACTGGATCTCGAGGAAGGCGTTGGAGCCGATGTTGAAGGCCTTGCGTGCGACCGCGTTGGAGGCGCTGATCAGCGCTGCGGCGAGTACCAGCCAGATGATGAACTTGCCGAGGAATCGGCTCATGGCATCGATGGCGTGGGACAAGCGGAGTAGGGTGTCCATGGGGATCGCCTTAAAGCTTGCGTGCAAGAAAAAGCCGAGCTTTGCAGGGGAGCGCGCTCGGCGTAACGGGGGTCGGGGGAGGGTGAGCGACCGCCGGACGCTCGTGGTGGGCGCCCGGCGGTCGTTGCCTCAGAGTTTCTGGGCAGCCAGGTACTGGGCGTAGTTGCCTTCGGCAACCGACTCCCACTGCACGGCGTCGGCAAGGAAGCGGCTGTAGTCGGGGTAGATCTTCTTCCAGTTGGCGTTCTTCTCGTTCAGCTCGGCGTACACCTCGCGCGAGGCCTTGAACGCGCCGTCCATGAAGTCCTTCGGGAAGCGCGACAGCTTGGCGCCTTCGGCGATCAACTGCTTGAGCGAGCTCGGGTTGCGGCCGTCGTAGCGCGCCTGGCATTCGAGGTGGGCGGCGCGGCTGGCCTGCTCGATGATCGCCTTGTATTCGGCCGGCAGGCCGTTCCACTGCTTGTCGTTGATGTAGAGCGAGAACTGCGTGCTGCCTTCCCACCACGCCGGGAAGTAGTAGTGCTGCGCGACCTTGTGCAGGCCCAGCTTGAGGTCGTCGTAGGGGCCGATCCACTCGGCGGCGTCGATCGTGCCCTTTTCCAGCGCCTGATAGATCTCGCCGGCCGGGATGTTCTGCGGCACTGCGCCGAGCTTGGCGAGCACGCGGCCGCCGAAGCCGCCGACGCGGAACTTGAGGCCCTCGAAGTCCTTCACCGACTTGATCTCCTTGCGGAACCAGCCGCCCATCTGGGCGCCGCTGTTGCCCATCGGAAAGTTGATGATGTTGAACTGGGCGTAGAACTCTCGCATCAGCTTCATGCCGTTGCCCGCGTACATCCACGCGGTCATCGCGCGCGAGCCCATGCCGAACGGGATCGTGCAGTCGAGCGCGAAGGTCTCGTCCTTGCCGAAGAAGTAGTAGGGCGCGGTGTGGGCGCACTCGATGGTGCCCTGCTGGATCGCGTCCACCACGCCGAAGGCCGGAACGAGTTCGCCGCCCGGATGCACCGAGATCACGAACTTGCCGCCGGTCGCATCGGATACGTACTTGGCGAAGGCTTCGCTCGCGCCGAACACGGTTTCGAGTGACTTCGGGAAGCTGGAGGCCAGGCGCCAGCGGATCTGCTGCTGGGCGTGGACGATGGCCGGTGCAGTACCGGTAGCTAGAATGCCGGCCATGCCGGCGCCCTGCAGGAATTTGCGACGTTCCATGATGTCTCCTTATCACGTTGGGGGATTCAAGCGCTGAATCCGATTATAGGAAACGTCGATCGGGCGCCGTAATCCACGGAAAACCCTAATAGTCGCTGCATCCGGCATCTTTGATGCCGTTCGAATCAGGTTCCAGGCAGCTCGTCGAGGGCGCCGTGCAGGTGGCTTTCGTCTGCCCACGCGATCAGCCGCCAGCTGCCCGCGCTGTGCTCGATCCAGTTCAGCGCCGCGTTCGGAATCGGGAAGTCGCGCGCGGTCTCGAGGGGCTGCCCGGTGGCCAGGCGATGCACGATGTCGAGGACGCCGCCGTGGGTGACCACCACGACCGCCTCGCCCTTGTGCCGCTGCGCGATCTCCTCTAGCGCGGCATGGATCCGTGCCGCCAGATCCGTAAGGCTTTCGCCGCGCTCGGGTAGCGCGAAGTGGGGATCGCGTGCCTTGAAGCGGCGGAAGCAGTCGGGGTGGCGCGCCTCGGCCTCGTCGTGGGTCAGTCCCTGGAAGTGACCGTAGTGGCGTTCGCGCAGGCGCGCGTCCTGGCTCGTGGGCAGCGCATGTACGCGGGCGATCGCCGCCGCGGTCTGGCTGGCGCGCTGGAGGTCGCTGCTGTAGAGCGCGGAGAAGCGCAGGCCGGCGCGTGCGAGCGTGCGCGCGGTTGCCTCGGCCTGGCTCAGGCCGGTTTCATTGAGGGGGATGTCGATGTGCCCCTGCAGCCGGTGCTCGGTATTCCAGGCGGTTTCGCCGTGACGCACCAGGCAGATGCGGCACGAGTCGGATGAGATTGGTGTCTGTCGCGATTTCATCGTTTTATGGGGCTTGCCGCGCGGGATCGCGCCCCTGTATGGAATAATTCGACTTTCCGATTGTTCATGTGCGCCCATCGCGGGCGCCGGGGCGGCGTTGCGCGGCCCCTCGTCGTGGAGTCCTTTCGTGTCCTCTCTGCTGCGCTTGTCCCGCTTGATCGACTGGATCAACGAACGAGTCGGTCGTAGCGTGATGTGGCTGGTGCTGATCGCGGTCGTGATCAGCGCGGGCAACGCGCTCGTCCGCAAGCTGTTTAACACAAGTTCCAATGCCCTGCTCGAGATCCAGTGGTACCTGTTCGCGGCGATCTTCATGCTCGCCGCGGGCTACACCTTCCTGCGCAACGAGCATGTGCGCATCGACATCCTGACCAGCCGGTTGTCGCCGCGCGGGCAGAACATCGTCGACATCGTCGGCATCCTGTTCTTCCTGCTGCCGATGGCCGGGCTGATCCTGTGGCTGTCGTGGCCGATCGTGATGATGTCGGTCGCCTCGGGCGAGATGTCGCAGAACCCGGGCGGCCTGATCCGCTGGCCGGTGAAGATGCTGCTGCCGCTCGGCCTCGCGCTGCTCGTGCTGCAGGCCCTGTCCGAACTGATCAAGCGCATCGCCTTCCTGAGCGGCCATGGCCCCAATCCGCTGCGGAAGAAGTCGGCCGGGGCGGCGACCGAGGATCTGGTCGCGACGATCAAGGCGCAGCGCGAGGGGGGCGCGAAATGACCGAGTTCGTCATCGCCAACATGGCACCGCTGATGTTCGCGTCCATGGTGCTGTTCCTGCTGTTCGGCTTCCCGGTCGCGTTCGCGCTCGCCGCCAACGGCATCCTGTTCGGGCTGATCGGCATCGAGCTCGGCCTGCTCCACGGCGCGCTGTTCCAGGCGCTGCCCGAGCGGATCTTCGGCATCATGGCCAACGACACCCTGCTCGCGGTGCCGTTCTTCACCTTCATGGGCCTGATCCTCGAGCGCAGCGGCATGGCCGAGGACCTGCTCGACACCATCGGCCAGCTCTTCGGCCCGATCCGTGGCGGGCTCGCGTTCGCGGTGATCTTCGTCGGCGCGCTGCTGGCGGCAACCACCGGAGTCGTGGCCGCCTCGGTGATCTCGATGGGCCTGATCTCGCTGCCGATCATGCTGCGCTATGGCTACGACCACCGGCTCGCCACCGGCGTGATCGCCGCCTCGGGCACGCTGGCGCAGATCATTCCGCCCTCGCTGGTGCTGATCGTGATGGCCGACCAGCTTGGCCGCAGTGTCGGCGACATGTACCAGGGCGCGCTGCTGCCTGGCCTGGTGCTCACCGGCATGTACGTGGTCTACGTCGCCCTCGTGGCGATTTTCCGCCCCTCCCTCGCACCGGCGATGCCGCTTGAGGCGCGCACCTTGCGCGAACCCGACGGTTCGAGCGGCATGCGCTCGCTCGCGGTGCTTACCGCACTGGCGGTGGTTGGCGCGTGGCTGTTTGCCAGCCAGGTCTACCGCGCCGACGCGCCGCGTGACGAGGTCGTGGTGGTGGCGGCGATGGTCGGGATCGGTATCGCCTTCGTGGTCGCGATGGTGAACCGCCTGTTCGGCATCGGCCTGCTGTCACGCATGGCCGAGCGCGTGACCTTCGTGCTGATTCCGCCGCTCGGGCTGATCTTCCTGGTGCTCGGCACCATCTTCATCGGCGTCGCGACACCGACCGAGGGCGGTGCGATGGGGGCCCTCGGCGCGGTGCTGATGGCGCTCGCGCGCCGGCGCCTGTCGCTGCCGCTGCTCAGGCAGGCGATGGACTCGACCACCAAGCTTTCGTGCTTCGTGGTCTTCATCCTGATCGGCTCCAGCGTGTTCGGCCTCACCTTCCGCGGTGTAAACGGCGACCTCTGGGTCGAGCACCTGATGACCTCGCTGCCCGGTGGCCAGACCGGCTTCCTGATCGCGGTCAACCTGCTGGTGTTCGTGCTCGCCTTCTTCCTCGACTACTTCGAGCTCGCCTTCATCATCGTGCCGCTGCTCGCGCCGGTCGCGGACAAGCTCGGCATCGACCTGATCTGGTTCGGCGTGCTGCTCGCGGTCAACATGCAGACCTCATTCCTGCACCCGCCTTTCGGCTTCGCGCTCTTCTTCCTGCGCTCGGTGGCGTCGGAGAAGGTGAAGACGGCGTCGATCTACTGGGGGGCGGTGCCGTTCGTGATCATCCAGCTTGTCATGGTCGGCCTGATCATCGCCTTCCCGGGGCTGGTGTCGCACGGCGATGCCGGCAAGAAGCCTGCCGAACAGCAGGAGCTCAACCTCGACCAGCTGCTGCAGGGTGGCGGCGGGGCGGCGCCGGCCAGCGACGGCAACTCGGATCTGATGCGCCAGTTGCAGGGCAATTGAGTGGGTGAATCGCATGCAAGACGGCCGGGCGCATGCTCGGCCTTCTTGCGTGCAGTCGCCGCGACTGCGCGCCGCACGAAAAAAGCCCGCGACGCGCGCGGGCTTCTCTGACAAGCGCCGGTATCGGGCTCAGCGCACCGACTGCATGAAGCGGTCGAAACCGGCTTCGGCGACGCTGAACCAGGCGTTCTGCGACTTGCGGTAAGTCTCGAACTCGCCGTAGATCTTCGCCCACGCCGGGTTCTTGGCTGCTTCCTCGGCGTACAGCTCGCGCGACACCTCGTAGGCCTTCTTCATGATGTCGGTGGAGAAGTTCTGCAGCTTCACGCCCTGCGCCAGCAGGCGGGCGAGGGCCTGCGGGTTCTTGTGGTCGTACATCGCGGTCATCTGGATGTGCGCCTCGCGCGAGGCGGCGCGGAATGCGGCCTGGAATTCCTTGGGCAGCTTGTCCCACTCGGCCTTGTTCACGTAGAAGTGCACGACGGGACCCGGCTCCCACCAGCCCGGCGAATAGTAGTAGGGCGCGACCTTGTAGAAGCCGAGCTTCTCGTCGTCATATGGAGCCACCCATTCGGCAGCATCGATCGTGCCCTTCTCGAGCGACGGGTAGATGTCCGAACCGGCGATCTGCTGCGGAATCGCGCCCATGCGCGACAGGATCTCGCCACCGATGCCCGCGATGCGGATCTTGAGCCCCTTGATGTCTTCGAGGGTGTTGATCTGCTTGCGGTACCAGCCGCCCATCTGCACGCCGGTGTTGCCGCCGAGGAAGGAGTAGACGTTGTAGGCGCTGTAGAACTCGTCGAGCAGTTCCTGGCCGCCGCCGCCGATGATCCAGGCGTCCATCTGACGGGCGTTGAGGCCGAAGGGCACGGCGGTGCCGAAGGCGAAGGTCTTGTCCTTGCCGACGTAGTAGTACGAACACGAGTGGCACATCTCGACCGTGCCCTGCTGCACGGCGTCGAGCGCCTGCAGGCCGGGGACGATCTCGCCGGCCGGGAAGACGCGGATGTCGAACTTGCCGCCGGTGATCTCGCGCAGGCGGTTGGTCAGCAGCTCGGCGCTGCCGTAAAGCGTGTCGATGCTCTTGGGAAAGCTCGAGGTCATGCGCCATTGGATCGACGGCAGGCCGGTTTGCACGGCAGGCGCGGCGGGGGCTGCTGGCGCTGCCTGCTGCTGCTCAGTCTTGCCGCAGGCAGCGAGGCCGACCGCGGCGCCCGCGGCGATGCCAGCACCGGCTTTCTTCAGGAATGAACGACGTTCCACGATTTCTCCTTGTGGTTGCGTTTTAAATATAGGGATTTGATTATGCATACGCTTTGCCCAGCGAAATACGGCTGCCGCCTCAGGGGTCAGTGAGTGCGGGATCCCTTCAGCGGCCGGCGACCTTCATGCGTTCGATCAGCACCGACCCGCACAGCTTGGCGCCGCGCGGCAGGGCATCGTTACCCACTGCGACGATGTTGCGGAACATGTCGCGCAGGTTGCCGGCGATGGTGATCTCCTCGACGGCGTGCTTGATCCTGCCCTTTTCCACCCAGAAGCCTGCCGCACCGCGCGAGTAATCGCCCGTGACGTAATTCACGCCGTGGCCGAGCAGTTCGGTGACCAGCAAGCCTTTGTCCATCTTCTTGATCAGGCCGGCGAGGTCGTGTTCGCCCGGCTTGACGATGAGGTTGTGCGAGCCGCCGGCATTGCCCGTGGTCTGCATGCCGAGCTTGCGCGCCGAATACGTGGACAGGAAGTAGCCGTTGAGCACGCCGTCGCTGACCACCTCGCGGTCGCGGGTGGCGACGCCGTCGCTGTCGAAGGGGCTGGAGCCGAAGGCCTTCTTCAGGTGCGGGCGCTCGGCGATGCTCACCACCGGCGCGAACACCTGCTGGCCGAGGCTGTCGAGCAGGAAGCTCGACTTGCGGTACAGCGAGCCGCCGCTGACCGCCTGCACGAAATTGCCGAGCAACGAGACTGCGAGCGGGGCCTCGAAGATCACCGGCACCTCGCAGGTGCGGATCTTCTTCGCGCCCAGCCGCGCCAGCGCGCGCTTGCCGGCGAGGCGGCCGATCTCTTCTGGCGCCAGCAGTTCCGCCGGATCGCGCCGCGAGTCGTACCAGAATTCGCGTTGCATGCCGTCGCCCTCGCCGGCGATGACCGAGCACGACAGGCCGTGGCGGGTGGTCGCGTAGCCGCCGATGAAGCCGTGGCTGTTGGCGGACACGAAGTGCGACTGCTGGATCGAGGTGTTGGCGCCTTCGGAGTTCGTGATCTTCGGGTCCACCGCGAAGGCGGCGTCCTCGCAGCGGCGGGCGAGCTCGATCGCCTGCGCGACGTCGATGTTCCAGGGATGGAAGAGGTCGAGCTCCGGCATGTCCTTCGCCTTCGCCATCAGCGCGGCGTCGGCCAGCCCGGCGCAGGGGTCGGGCGCGGTGAAGCGGGCGATCGACAGCGCCGCGTCCACGGTCGCCTTCAGCGCCTTCTTGGAGAAGTCCGAGGTGCTCGCATAGCCGCGCTGCTGGCCGAGATAGACGGTGACGCCGACGCCCTTGTCGCGGTTGTACTCGATGGTGTCGACCTCGCCCTTGCGCACCGCCACCGACTGGCCGAAGCCCTCGGAGACGTCGGTCTCGCACGACGAGGCGCCGCGCTTCTTCGCGTACTTGAGGATGTCGGTGGCGATTTCGGCGAGATGCGCCTGGGAGAACGAAAAGCCTTGGCTGGACATGGGCGGGGCGGATGCGTGCAAAGGCTATAATCTTAACCCGATCAAGCCAGACCCCCGCACGCAATGCGCCCAGATTCGCGCCGTCACGGCCATTCCGCCCCCGAAGACGAGGACGACTTCCTCGAGCCGCCGAGCAAGAGCAGCCGCAAGCGCGACATGCAGGCGCTGCAGGATCTCGGCGAGCAGCTCGTCGCGCTGTCGCCCGAGCGCCTGAAGAAGGTGCCGCTGCCCGAGAGCCTGTACGACGCGATCCGCGCCGCGCAGGGGTTCAGGATGGAGGCCCGGCGCCGCCAGCTCCAGTACATCGGCAAGCTGATGCGCAAGGTCGACCCGGCGCCGATCCAGGCCCAGCTCGAGGCCTTCGCCGGCAATTCCGCCGCCGAGGTGGCGAAGATGCATCGCCTCGAGCGCCTGCGCGAGCAGCTGCTGGAAGACGAGCAGACCCTCGGCACCATCGCCGAGACCTGGCCGGAGGCCGATCTGCAGGTGTTGCGCACCCTGCGCCGCAACGCCCTCAAGGAGCGCGAGACCGCCAGGCCGCCCAAGTCCTTCCGCGAGATCTACCGCGTGCTGCGCGAGCTGCAGGACGCGCAGGATGCGGCCGAGGAGGCACAGGAAGGCGAGGGCGCCGCGGAAGAGTGAGCGCGCTGCGCGGGCCGCCAGGCGCGCGACCCGCGTGTTCCTGGCGGCCGAGCGCGGCTTCCCCGGCTTGGCGCATACGCATCCGACTCAAACCGAAAAGGGAACGAACCCCATGAGCGAACACATCCGCATCGGCCTGGTCTCGATCAGCGACCGCGCCTCCGACGGCACCTACGAAGACCAGGGCATTCCCGCGCTGAAGGACTGGCTCGGCAAGGCGCTGAGCTCGCCGTGGACCGCCGAGACGCGGCTGATCCCCGACGAGCGCCCCTTGATCGAGCGCACCCTGATCGACCTGGCCGACACCGCCGGCTGCAGCCTGGTGCTGACCACCGGCGGCACCGGTCCGGCGGTGCGCGACGTCACTCCCGAGGCCACGCTCGCCGTCGGCGACAAGGAGATGCCCGGCTTCGGCGAGGAGATGCGCCGCATCAGCCTCAACTTCGTGCCCACCGCGATCCTGTCGCGCCAGGTCGCGGTGATCCGCGGCCAGTGCCTGATCATCAACCTGCCCGGCCAGCCCAAGTCGATCCGCGAGACGCTCGAGGGCGTGCGCGATGCCGACGGCAGCGTGCGTCACCTCGGCATCTTCGCCGCGGTGCCGTACTGCATCGACCTGATCGGCGGTCCCTACATCGAGACCGACGACACGGTGATCAAGGCCTTCCGGCCGAAGCATGCCATCCGGCCGAAGCAGGGCTGAGCACCGGTGAACGATTCCTCCGCTCGCGCCGCGCACGGCGCCGCTGGTCAGGAGCCGCAGGCCCGCTCACATCCGCCGCAAACGAGCGCCCACGCGGGGCCGCCGCAGCTGGCGTGGGAGGAGGCAGCGGGCGCCGACGGTGCGCTGATCCCCCGTCGCGCCCGCTGGCGCTCGGAAAGCGGCCAGGCGCCGCCGCGCCGGGTGGTGGTGGCCGACGACACGATGAAGGCCGACACCGCCTGGCGGCTCGCCTGCGAAGGCACCGCCCTGCTGTGGCGCGGTGACTACCACAATGCCCGCCAGTTGCTGCAGGCGATGGCGCGGCGCGCCGACGGCCGTCCGCGGCGCAAGCCGGGCAAGGCGCCCGCGTCCGCCGCCGAGGCCTTCCACCTGCACCGCATGGCGCAGGCGCAGCGCGCACGCACGCTCGGCATGCTGCTGATCCCGTTCGAGGCCGGCGCCCACATCCCGCTGCGACGCGCACCCGCGGTGGCGGAGGTGATCGCCGAGGCCGTCGATGGCACGCCGGACGCGGATCTGGCGGACGCCCCGTTCGTGATGTCCCTGCGCGAACTGCTCGGCCTGATCGGTGCGCACGAGTGGCGGCGCAAGGGCGTCATGGTGCCGGCGCTCGGCGACCGCATCCATCCCTGGTACGGCGTGTATTCGCCGATCCGCGGCGAGTATCTCGACCTCGTCGCGCGCGTGCCGCTGCCCTCGACCGCGCTGGCGTTCGACATCGGCACCGGCACCGGCGTCATCGCCGCGCTGCTGGCGCGCCGCGGGGTGCGCAAGGTGGTGGCGACCGACGTGTCGAAGCGCGCGCTCGGCTGCGCGCGCGAGAACCTCGAGCGCCTGGGCCTGCTGGCGGATGCGCCGGGTCACGCGCCGGCGGCGGCTGGCGGCGGGGAGAGCGGTCGCGTCGAACTGATGGAGGCCGACCTGTTCCCCCCCGGCCGCGCGCCGCTGGTGGTGTGCAACCCGCCCTGGGTGCCCGCCAAGCCGGGCTCCGCGATCGAGCACGCGGTCGACGACCCCGACAGTCGCATGCTGCGCGGCTTCCTCGCCGGGCTGGCCGCGCATCTGGAGGCGGACGGCGAGGGCTGGCTGATCCTGTCGGATCTCGCCGAGCACCTCGGCCTGCGCACGCGGGCGGAACTGCTCGGCTGGATCGATCTCGCCGGGCTGAAGGTGATCGGACGCGAGGACATCCGCCCCCGTCACCCCAAGGCCAGCGATGCGGACGATCCGCTGCATGCCGCGCGCGCGGCGGAAGTCACGTCCCTGTGGCGGCTGGCTATTTCGGCACGATCCTGATCACCGGCCGCTGCAGGTGCTTCGCCGGCGGCGGCACCGACAGCTGCCGGCGGCGCTCCAGCTCGCGCCACCAGGCGCGCACGCCCAGCAGCCCGGCGAGGATCAGCGCGTAGATCGCCGGTTCGAGCACGTCGGCCTTCACCAGCCACCAGAAATGCACCACCGCCAGGATCGCGATGCCGTAAACCGAGCGGTGCAGCGACTGCCACCTGCGCCCGCCGAGACGGCGGATCGCCAGGCTGTTCGAGGTCGCCGCGAGCGGAATCAGCAGCACGAAGGCGGCGAAGCCAACGGTGATGAAGGGGCGGTCGAGGATGTCGAGCGCGATCGCGCGCCAGTCGAAGAACTGGTCCAGCCACAGATAGATCGCGAAATGCGCCGCGGCGTAGGCGAAGGCGAACAGGCCCAGCATGCGCCGCAGGCGCAGCAGCCAGTGCAGGCCGGTGAGCCGGCGCAGCGGCGTGACCGCGAGCGTGATCAGCAGCAGGCGCAGCGTCCATTCGCCGCTGGCGCGGGTGATGGTCTCGATCGGATTGGCGCCGAGCGCATCCGCCCGCCAGCCGAGCGCGAGGTTCGCGGCCGGCAGCAGACAGAGGACGAAGACGATCGCCTTGATCGCGGAGAGCGTGGCGGCGGAAGGGGTTTTCAGGGAGAGACTCATCTGCAGTCAGGTCGGAGGGGCGTGTCTCGGTGCGCTGCGGGGCGGCCGCGGCAGGCGCTGCGGCCCGTTGGTGCGCTCGTTCAGTAGAACTTCTTCAGGTCCATGCCCTGGTACAGGCCGGCGACCTGCTCGGCATAGCCGTTGAACATCAGCGTCGGGCGCTTGCGCAGCTCGCCGATGCGGCGCTCGGTGGCCTGGCTCCAGCGCGGGTGGGAGACCTCCGGATTCACGTTCGAGTAGAAGCCGTACTCCTGCGGTGCCGCCTTGTTCCACGCGGTCGCCGGCTGCTGCTCGGTGAGGCGGATGGTGACGATCGACTTCGCGCTCTTGAAGCCGTACTTCCACGGCACCACCAGCCGGACCGGGGCGCCATTCTGGTTCGGCAGCACCTCGCCGTAAAGGCCGACGGCGAGGATGGTGAGCGGATGCAGGGCCTCGTCCAGGCGCAGGCCTTCGCCGTAGGGCCAGTCCAGCACCGGGCGGCGCATCATGATCTCGGGGTCGTAGTGGGTCAGGAACTCGACGTACTTCGCGCTGCCCAGCGGCTCGACCTCCTTCAGCAGCGCCGCCAGCGGAAAGCCGACCCACGGGATCACCATCGACCAGCCTTCCACGCAGCGCATGCGGTAGATGCGCTCCTCGAGCGGGGCGAGCTTGAGCAGGTTGTCGATGTCGAAGCGGCGCGGCTTGCCGACCAGGCCTTCGACCGCCACCGTCCACGGCCGCACCGCCATGCGGCCCGCGTTGCGCGCGGGATCGCTCTTGTCGGTGCCGAACTCGTAGAAGTTGTTGTAGGTGGTCACCGCCTTGTGCTCGGTCAGCGGCTCGGTGGTGCTCAGTGGCGAGGGCGTCGTCTGCAGTTTCGCCGCCGCGCGTGCATCGGCGGGCAGGCCGTGCCACAGCGCTGCGCCGGCGATCAGTCCCGCACCGCTGCGGGCGAGGAATTCGCGCCGGCGCTCGAACAGGCTGCGCGGGGTGATCTCGGAGGGCAGGACGTCGGCGGGTCTATGAATCAACATGATGCGTTTTCGGACCGGATGGAAAAGGGAGCTGGGGACGGCGGCGCGGGTGACCGGTGTACGAACAGACGTCCGGAACGGCGATCGGTTCAGTCCAGGGCGCTCATCGCGTCCCCGCCGCCCGGCCCGGAACCCTTTCCGCTAGAATCTTCGTTCCACGCAACGTACCGACCAAGAGTTCCCTCGCATGACCGCCTCAATGAAAGTCCACATCGACGACGTCCGTATCGCGGAGATCAAGGAGCTGGTTCCGCCCGCACACGTGCTGCGCGAGTTTCCGGCCACGCCCCGGGCGGCCGAGGTCGCCTACGAGGCGCGCCAGGCCATCCACCGCATCCTCTACGGCGCCGACGACCGCCTGCTGGTGGTGATCGGGCCGTGCTCGATCCACGACCCCAAGGCGGCGATGGAGTACGCGCACAAGCTCAAGGCCGAGGCCGAGCGCGTCAAGGACGACCTGCTGATCGTGATGCGGGTGTACTTCGAGAAGCCGCGCACCACGGTGGGCTGGAAGGGCCTGATCAACGACCCCGGCCTGGACAACAGCTTCCGCATCAACGACGGCGTGCGCCTCGCGCGCAAGCTGCTGTGGGAGGTGAACGAGCTCGGCCTGCCCGCCGGCACCGAATTCCTCGACATGATCACCCCGCAGTACATCGCCGACCTGATCGCCTGGGGCGCGATCGGCGCACGCACCACCGAGAGCCAGGTGCATCGCGAGCTCGCCTCTGGCCTGTCGTGCCCGGTCGGCTTCAAGAACGGCACCGACGGCAACCTGCGCATCGCCGCCGACGCGATCAAGGCCGCACAGGCGCCGCACCACTTCCTGTCGGTGACCAAGGCCGGCCACTCGGCGATCGTGTCCACCCGCGGCAACGAGGACTGCCATGCCATCCTGCGCGGCGGCCAGGAGCCCAACTTCGACGCCGCCAGCGTAGACGCGGCCTCGAATGCGCTCGCCGCGGCGGGCGTGTGCAACAAGGTCATGGTCGACTTCTCGCACGGCAACAGCCGCAAGCAGCATCGCCTGCAGATCGAGGTGGCGAAGGACGTCGCCGCCCAGCTCGCCGCCGGCGACGACCGCATCATGGGCGTGATGGTCGAGTCCCACCTCAAGGAAGGGCGCCAGGACCTGGTCCCCGGCAAGGACCTCGAATACGGCAAGAGCATCACCGACGCCTGCATCGGCTGGGAAGACAGCGTCGACGTTCTCGACATCCTCGCCGAGGGCGTGCGCCAGCGCCGCGTCAAGCGCGCGGCCGAGTTCTGATCCAGCGCTCGGCCGCCTTGCGCGAGGGCCTGCCGGGAGCAGGCCTTTTTCGCGCCTGGGGTCGGGCACATGAGGACGGACGGGCCGCATGAACGCGCCCATCCGCAAGGTCATCCACTGCGATTGCGACTGCTTCTACGCCGCGGTCGAGATGCGCGACGACCCGACGCTGCGCGGGCGGCCGCTGGCGGTGGGCGGGCGCGCCGAGACGCGCGGCGTGATCGCCACCTGCAACTACGAGGCGCGCGCCTTCGGCGTGCATTCGGCGATGCCCACCGCGCGCGCGCTGCAGCTGTGCCCGCAGCTCATCCTGCTGCCGCCCGACTTCGAGCGCTACCGTGAGGCCTCGCGGCGCATCCTCGCCATCTATCGCGACTACACGCCGCTGGTCGAGCCGCTGTCGCTCGACGAGGCCTATCTGGACGTGACCGGCGTCGAGCGCTGCCGCGGCTCGGCCTCGCTGATGGCGCAGGAGATCCGCGAACGCATCCGCGCCGAGGTCGGCATCACCGCCTCGGCCGGGATCGCGCCCAACAAGTTCATCGCCAAGGTGGCGAGCGACTGGAACAAGCCGGACGGCCAGTTCGTGGTGCGCCCGCAGGACGTCGACGCCTTCGTCGCCGCGCTGCCGGTGAAGAAGATCTTCGGCGTCGGCAAGGTCACCGCGGGCAAGCTCAACCGGCTGGGCGTGAACACCTGCGGCGACCTGCGGGCCTGGAGCGTGGCCGATCTGACCCGCGAATTCGGCAGCTTCGGCGCCAGCCTGCACCACCTGTGCCGCGGCATCGACGAGCGCCCGGTGCAGCCCGACCGCGTGCGCAAGTCGCTATCGGTGGAGACCACCTACACGCCGGATCTCCACGACCTCGAGGCCTGCCGCGTTGCCCTGCGCGCGCTGCTGGAGGATTTCCACCGCCGCTTCGAGCGCGCGCGCGACCGCCCGCCGGTGCACAAGGTCTTCGTGAAAGTGCGCTTCGCCGACTTCAGCCGCACCACGGCGGAGTGCGTCAGCACTGCGCCCGACGAGGCGGTGTGGCTGCGGCTGCTCGCCGAGGCGCACGGACGCAAGCCGCTGCCCGTGCGCCTGCTCGGCGTCGGCGTGCGCTTTGCCGAAGACGAGGGCGGGGCTGCGCCGGCACAGATCTCCCTGTTCGATTCCGCACCGGCCGCGGTACCGGCCGGGAAACCCGACTGAGCCCGAGGTCTTCATGTCCGAAAGAAATGCGTCGACATCCGCCGATGAGTCAGCGCCCGGGGCCGAGCGTGGCTCCGCCCAGGCCGCCACCGAGCCGGCGGCATCCACCCCGCCCCAGCCCGCGCCCGAGCGCCCGGTCAGCCTCGGCGCGCTGTACGGCGCACTGTGGCAGCACGCCGCGGGCGCGCGCCACCTGCTGCTGTTCGCCTTCCTGCTGTTGCTCGCCTCGCAGCTCTTCAAGCTGGCGGTGCCGTGGCTCGCCGGCAACGCGATCAACCTGATCCAGTCGGGTGGGCTGGAGGCGATGAGCGAGGCGGCGCGCTGGCTGGCGATGGTGTTCGCGGCCATCGTCGCGAGCTGGGTGCTGCACGGCCCGGGCCGCATCCTCGAGCGCAACGCCGCGCTCAAGGTGCGCGAGCGCCTGTCCGCGCTGCTGGTCGGGCGACTGCTCGCCGCGCCGCTCGCCTGGCACGAGCGCCATCATTCGGGCGAGACCACGCACCGCGTGCAGCAGAGTACCAGCGCGCTGTACGACTTCGCGCAGAGCCAGTTCATCTACCTGCAGAACACCGTGCGCCTGGTGGGGCCGATCGTCGCGCTGTGGCTGATCTCGCCGCTGGTCGGCGTGGTGGCGATGGTGGGCTATGGGCTGATCGGGCTGCTGATCACCCGCTTCGACCGCGTGATGATGCGCATCGCGGTGGATGAGAACCGTGCCGAACGCGCCTACTCGGCGACGCTGGTCGATGTGCTCGGCAACGTGCTGTCGGTGCTCGCGCTGCGGCGCGGGGCAGGCGTCGCGCGCCTGATCGGCGAGCGCCTGGTGGCGGTGTTCGGGCCGCTGAAGAAGAGCATCGTGCTGAACGAGGCCAAGTGGTGCTCGGTGGACCTGCTCGCGAGCGCGCTGTGGTGCGTGCTGGTCGGGGTGTATGCGGCGGAAGCCGCCGGCTTGTTCGGCTTCGGCGCCGCCGCCGCAGGGGGCGTCGCGGCCGCCGCGGGCACGATCGCGCTCGGGAAGGTGTTCATGGTGTACGAGTACTCGCAGCAGGCGGGCGGGGTGATCACCGCGATCGCCGCGCACTTCCAGTCGCTCGCCCGCCAGCGCGCCAACTATGCGGCGGCCGAACCGCTGTTCACCGCCGCGCAGACCGCCGCCGCGCCCTCGCCGTCTACCGAGGCGGGGGAGGGCAAGCCCTGGCAGACCCTGGCGCTGGAGGGCGTGCGTTTTGCCCACGGCGATGCGCGTGCGGCGACGCTGGCGCTCGAGCGGCTGGAACTCGTCCGCGGCCGGCGCTATGCGCTGGTGGGTCCGAGTGGCGGCGGCAAGACCACCTTGCTGCGCCTGCTGGCCGGGCTGGACGCGCCCACGGCCGGCCGCCTGCTGCTCGATGGCCGGGTAGATACCGACATGCCCGGCAGGCTGCGCGCGCTGGCGACACTGATCCCGCAGCAGGCCGAGATGTTCGACGGCACCCTGGCAGAGAACCTGTTGCTCGGTGAATCGGCATCGTCCGAGAGGATCGACGCTGCGGTGCGCGCAGCCTGCGCCGACATCGTGGTCGAAGGGCTGACGGACCGGCTGCAGACGCGCGTCGTCGAGGGCGGCGCCAACTGGTCGGGCGGCCAGCGCCAGCGCCTGGCCCTGGCGCGCGGCGTGCTCGCCGCCGAGGGCGCCAGCCTGCTGCTGCTCGACGAGCCCACCAGCAGCCTCGACCCGGAGACCGAGGCGCGGGTGTATCGGCGCCTGTTCGCTCACTTTGCCGATGCGGCGCTGGTGTCGTCGGTGCACCGCCTGCACCTGCTCGACCGCTTCGACGAGGTCATCCTGATGCGCGCCGGGCGCATCGAGGCGGTCGGGCGCGCGTGGGAACTGGCGCAGACCTCCGCGCTGTTCCGCGAACTGCTGGCCGCGCAGGCGGTGAGCGGGGAGAGGGGCGGGGAGAGGGGCGGGGAGGAAAACGACCGGGACGGGCTGCGCGAAGGCGAGCGCGCCGCGGCACGGACGGACGCCCTGGCCGGAAGCGGGGAGGGCGCTGGCTTGGAGCAGGGGGCACCGGGGGCGACGATCGCCCGCGGCACGGATCAGGCTTGATGCCGCCGGCCCCGCGCTGCGCAGGGCCGGTCGGCGGGGGTGATCAGGCGTTCTTGCGCTTCTGCCACAGCACGTCGCCGCGGCCGCCGGCGCGATTGAGCACGCGGCCGAGCACGAACAGCAGGTCGGACAGGCGGTTGAGGTACTGCCGCGGCGCGTCGTTCACCGCCTCTTCCAGCGCCAGCGCGACCAGCGCGCGCTCGGCGCGGCGGCACACGGTGCGGGCGTGGTGCGAATAGGCCGCGGCGCGCGTGCCGCCGGGCAGGATGAAGTCCTTCAGCGGCTCGAGATCCTCGTTGAAGCGGTCGAGCTCTTCCTCCAGATGCGTGACCTGCTTGCCGGTGATCATGCTCATGCCGGGGATGCACACCTCGCCGCCCAGATCGAACAGGTCGTGCTGCACGTTGGTCAGCAGCACGCGCACGTCCTCGGGCAAGTCCTCGCACAGCAGCAGGCCGATGATGGCGTTGGTCTCGTCGACTTCGCCCAGGGCGTGGATGCGCAGGCTGTTCTTGGAGACGCGCTTGCCGTCGCCCAGGCCGGTGGTGCCGGCGTCGCCGGTGCGGGTGTAGATCTTGGAGAGGCGATTACCCATGGTGTGCTCGTGTCCCGTGGTTGGTTGACGTTCGCGTCAATTATAGGCGAAGGCCGGTGGACCGCGGCGCGCCAATTGGTGCGCTTAAGCTCATGATAAACTTGCGCATTCGCCTGCAGCCCGGGCATATCGTCCAGAAAACACGCAAACTTCCATGAAATCCGCCGAAATCCGCGAAGCCTTCCTGAAGTTCTTCGAATCCAAGGGCCACCAGATCGTGGCCTCCAGCTCGCTCGTGCCGCACGAGGACCCGACGCTGCTGTTCACCAACGCCGGCATGAACCAGTTCAAGGACGTGTTCCTCGGCTTCGACAAGCGTCCCTACACCCGCGCCACCACCTCGCAGAAGTGCGTGCGCGCCGGCGGCAAGCACAACGACCTCGAAAACGTCGGCTACACCGCGCGCCACCACACCTTCTTCGAGATGCTGGGCAACTTCAGCTTCGGCGACTACTTCAAGCGCGATGCGATTTCGTACGCCTGGGAACTGCTGACCGAGGTCTTCAAGCTGCCCAAGGACAAGCTCTGGGTCACGGTGTATGCCGAGGACGACGAAGCCTACGACATCTGGACCAAGGAAGTCGGCGTGCCGGCCGAGCGCGTGATCCGCATCGGCGACAACAAGGGCGCGCGCTACGCCTCGGACAACTTCTGGATGATGGGCGATACGGGGCCTTGCGGTCCCTGCACCGAGATCTTCTACGACCACGGCCCGCACATCTGGGGAGGCCCCCCGGGATCGCCCGAGGAGGACGGCGACCGCTACATCGAGATCTGGAACAACGTGTTCATGCAGTTCAACCGCGACGAGCAGGGCGTGATGCATCCGCTGCCCAAGCCCTCGGTGGAC